>CAWVYJ010000079.1:0-7180 GCA_963934365.1 uncultured Dehalococcoidales bacterium
TCAGGGTTTCGAGCATCTTTGTTCCAAAGACGTTCCACTTGGTACCGAGGTTTCCACCCAAGCACCCGACGTGTCTTTTCATTGTCGAATTTGCGGTGAGGTAAATCAGGGAAAATGAAGAAGGCCTCGTTTTTTGAAGCAAGTCGATCCTCAGGCACTTCAACCGCCGCCCGAACCGCAGTCCCGCAATCCTGCCAAGCAGTCGAGAACGGAACCATGTCTTCGTGATAAACCACAGGAGCCTCAGGGCCACCCAAGTTCCAAGAATGCTTCATGTTGTAGTACAGCAACGTGATAACTTGAATGCCATGTCGCTCGCTGAACACTCGGCAAATCTCCTGCCCTAACGCCTTCGTGTGTGCGTAGAGCCGAGTACCGGGTGCTGGGGGCATGTCGGGGTTGAGATCGAAATCCCATTCTTCGTACTGCTGCCCGACCTTCTGGTAGTGCGGACCAGTAGTGATGACTCGATTAATCCGGTGCTCACGGGCGGCGACCATCATGGCGTAGTTGCCCATCGTATTCACGTCGAACGCAAGCTGGCGATGTGGTCGTAAAACCGAAAGGTTCACGATCATATCCATGCCTTCGGCAGTTTTTACGACTCCATCAACATCGTCGACTGAAAGCTTCTGAAATTCACCGGTATATTCAGGGTACGGATCGTTGATATCAGTCAGCAGAATGTCGTGGCGATCTTGCATAGCTTTTACAGCCCAAGGTCCCAGCATCCCGTTTCCACCAAGAATCAGAATCTTCATGATGAAAGTCTTCCTGCTAGGTCAGGCAGTAATCTCGCAGCAGTCTTAGTTATAAATCGCTGATGATCCACCGGTGACTGAACGTGAATGTCCTGCCACTGAATCAGGTCTTCGGTCGTAAGAGCTGCCGTGATGGATTCACCTATCATGCCGTGAGATATAGCTGCCGTATCGTCTGATCCAGTCAACGAATCACCAACGAAAGGCCAGCCGAGTCGAAGGTTTACCACTTGGATTAGCCTGTCGCGAGCGAATTCTTTACAAACGTATTCGGCCATGTGTGCGACTAACAATTCGATGTCATCAGCCGGAGGATCGCTGCGCCATTTTTCAGTCACTACGAGATTTTCCTCGTGATCCTGAAATAACTTCAATGTGCTGATGTTAATGTAGCGCTTCACGCCCGCATTGGAAGCAGCTTGAAGTAGGTTGTACATTCGACGAGTATGGTAGTCCATTAGGTGGATATTCGACCCATACTGCCCTTGATATCCTATGTTCACAATCGCATCGATACCCGCTACAAGTCGGTCGGTTTCGGACTCATGCCCAAGATCGTTTGCGATGATGTCACCGCTGGCATTGCTAGGAAGATCGGTGAGGCGCAGCGTATGACTAACGCACAGTGCGCCAGTAATGATTTGAGCCGTTGCAGAAGAAGCCGACGTTATCAGCACATTCAATGTTCAACTCCACTCGTTAGTTATCGAGGTGTTTGATTCTATTGACCCAAAATATAGGTCGAGTTCGTAGATACTAACGGCACGAAGTCACCAGAGTTCATGCCGCATTGACTAAATATTCGGATTCTGTTGTCACTAATAACGCTGGCGACGGTCTTACTAGTGATGACCGCCTGTGATGATCGAGAAATTCCAGCAACTGTTGCGATCGCCGTATCGTCGGAAACACTCGATTGCGAATTGGTCGACGTAAATGAAGTAATTAATACGAACACGGTTCTCGCCTCTGAAGGTGAGATTAACCTATGCGGGTCGTTCTCACTAAAACAGCCTCTCCCTCTGCGCAATTCAAGCCGAAGATCGTCTACGCTCTCTAGCGGGCGATCAGATTCATGTTCAACCGGAAACAGTCGGCACCGTCCAGCAGGATGATCACCACTACTAGCTTTATACCAAGTTTTACCAGTCAATCGACCGGAAGCTGGTCCAAGAAGGTTTACACTTAGTCGGGATCAGAATGGACTAGATTTTAACTGGCGTTTGTTTAAAGATTCGAAAGCGAAGGAATCAGAATCCGGCTATCTATGGCACGACTATCAAGTCGTTTCAAAGAGCCAATCTAAACGATTTGCGTATCGACGATTTAACTTATAGAGATTCCTTATTTTTCTATCTTTCCACAGACCGGATGTTTCAGTCATTGCCTCAACTGCAAATTGATCGTTCGATCAAAACCGGTATCATCCGCCGGTCGCTCATAATCACTGAGGTAACTACTACTTGATATCTAAGACCCCGAAAGTGTTCTCGGTACCCAACTTAACGTTACTAATTACACTGCTGACCATCTCGACCATCCTTATAGCTGGTTGTGGATCAGGCTCCAGTGAAGATGATTTATTTCCACAGATCAGTGATCCGGGTACAGTTTTTACTTTGGATGAGGTTCTGGCGACGCCGTACAAAGAGCTCAATAACTACTCGACAGACGAATTACCCGGTGCCACAGAAGCTAGCTATGGCTTTATGAGGATTGGCGGAGGAGAACCGTACGACTACGAGATTCGTGTCTACGATTCTCATCAGGCAGCAGTAGATCAAGGAACACCTATGGCACTTGAAGGTAGCGGTGAAAATGCCATTCTCAGCGAAGATGACGCTACTTTCAAAGAAGGCATTAAAGATCGACGAACCATCATTGGCGGTGGTACCGGCGGAGGAGCTAGAAGTGGAATAGGGCCGAAATTCGCTACCTACGCAATTTTTGGAAATATCGTTATGCTGTGCCAGGGTTCTGACGCTGAAACGTCACTTGAAAGATGCGGTTTGATGGCGAACGCCCTGGTGCCGAGTGAATAAGACGAAATCAAGCAGATTGCCGCTGATATTTCTTATAGCGCTGCTCGTACTGCTGATCACGGTGGTCGGTTGTGGTGGCGGCATATCAGACAATGCTGACGGGGCAGATCTCATAAAAGTGACTGATTTTGAGCGGCTGCTCACAGTCGACGATGTTAAAAACGTCGGATGGAAACTTGGCAAGACTTACAACGTTGAAGGACTCGATGGTGCAAAGGATGCTTACGTTGGCTTTTGGACTCCGCCTGGTCTTGGATCGCTTAATTACGAAATTCGCATTTACCCCAGTCACCAAGTAGCCGTCGAGAAAGGTACGCCTTTCGCCGAGGACGCTTCGGGCGAGGGTGCGTCACTCAACTCCGAAGATGCGATGTGGGATGAAGGTGTACGTGACCGGCGAATAATAGTTGGAGGCGGAGCAAGAGGCAGCCAAAACCCTCGTTACTACGATTACGTAATTCTTGGTAACATCGTGATTCTTTGCGAGGGACGAACTTCGGAACATTCCCTCGACCAATGTGCGCCTTTCGTCGCCTTGCTTCGAGGTGAAGGCCCATAATGTCGCCATCAGAGAATTTTTGATTTTAGTCGCTCATTATTTTATTTAAGCGATTGAATGACTACAGAGGCGTTAACAGGTATATTTGGAGATGCCGCCAGCGAAGTCATTTTGATCATATGCAACAGGTGAGATTCGAACAACAATAGGGAGCTATTTTATGAATCAGGCAAACAGCAGTATGGCACGGCTGCTTATGCTGCTTTTAGCAGTCGCAGTACTATCCATTGCAGCACTAGCTTGCGGGAGCGATAGTGGAGAAAGTGTTGGATCAGAATCAGATGAAATAATCGCGAAGATCGACGACACAGACCGTATCTACACAGCGGACGATATTAAAAACACACCGTTCTTCAAGACTGACGATAATTACGATGTCGAAGGGCTCGAGGCAGCAGTAGCAGCCGTTTACGGTTTTTACGGAACCGACCCATACAATCGCAAAGAATACGAAGCTCGTTTTTACCCTGACCACGCGACAGCGATGGTTCAAGGAGTCGACTTCGCAGACGAAGCCACCGGTGAAGCTAGTATTCTTAAGGACATACAACGCTGGGACGAGGGCATCAAAGACCGGCGACAGTGTGCCGGCAATGGTGGACACCACTCAGGCAAATGCGACAACCCAAAATACTTTGACTACATTGTTGTCGGAAACATGATTCTTATGTGTCAGGGTAAGGACACCGCAGAGTCTCATCTCGCATGTTCCGAGCTTATGCTCGTAGTGCAATAAATCATGTCATTGAATAATTTGACGACAAGAACTATCCCATTTGCGGTTGTAGTAGCCATTTTTGTAGCGATGGCCGCAGGCGCTTGCGGTTCAGACTCAGCATCCAACGGCGGAGAGGTGGGCGTTGTTCGTGTCATGGATAATGACCGTATATATGTAATCGATGATTTAAAAAATGCCCCCGGTGTGAAGGGATTTAAGGATTATGATGTCGAAGAGCTTCCTGGAGCTCTTGAAGCTTGGAAGGTCATCTACAACAAACTCGACTACGAAGCTCGCTTCTATCCGACTCACGAAGATGCCGTTGAACAGGGAGTACTTTATGCAGACTCCATAACTGGCGATGATGCAGTAGTAATAGGTGATGAGGTTCTGTGGGAAGAAGGCGAAAAAGATCGCAAAAAATGCAGCAGAGCAAGTGGAACCCCTCATTCAGGCTGTTCATATTCGGCCCGTTATCTTGAATACATGATTCGAGGGAACATGATTCTTTTCTGTGAGGGAGATGAATCCGAAGCAGCATTCATAAACTGTGAAAATCTTCTAACACTTACTGATCCGGTGTAGCGTTTCGCCCAACCAAAAAAAAGCCTAGTTACCACGTGTATCTGGGCTTTTTTTATAGGATTTTCCAAGTAGGATCAATCCGAGCGATTCAGTTCGGATCATCAGAGCACAAATGAAAATTGTAGAAATAGAGATCTCAGTATTTGAGGTACCGATTCATCGCGCTGTCACTCAAGTGATTGAAGTCGGAGCCTAATGTGAGTATCGAAAACACTACCTATTGCTTGGGAATCACGGCATCGAACTCAAATTGTTAACAGAACCCGTCCTCTTTCTTCCCTCAACTACTCGTAGATCTCACTATATGCACCGGCCAGTCCTAAATCCTTACTGGTAAGATTCAGCCGCACGTTCAGACGTCGGTATTGAATCGCTTGTGACATCGATGGAAGGTCAATCAGCCTAGGTGCTCATACGCAAGTGCATGTTTGCTGTTCGGATTGGAGTTGACTTATCCCAAGCAAAGTTTCATTACGCAACGTCTACAAGATTTTCGGAGATAATCCCCGATCAGCGCTAGAACTTGTCAAGCAGGGAGTCTCAAAAGAAGAAATCTTAGCCAAGACCCGGAGTGTTGTGGGTGTTGTTGACGTCTCATTCGATATTGAACCCGGAGAAATATTCGTTGTAATGGGTTTGTCAGGTTCAGGCAAATCAACCCTCATTCGATGCATCAACCGAATCCACGAACCCACCGCCGGTACCATCCTCTTCGACGACACTGATGTCACTCGGGCGACAATGTCCGAACTACGCGAAATACGCCGAAACAGGGTATCGATGGTATTTCAACACTTTGCTCTGTTCCCACATAAAAGCGTCCAAGAGAATGTCGAATACGGTCTGCGAATCAAGGAGATACCAAATGATGAGCGAAGCGACAGGGCTGAACAAGCGCTCGAAATGGTTGGCCTCGGCGGGTGGGGCAGTTACCGACCCGAAAGTTTAAGCGGGGGAATGCGTCAGCGAGTTGGACTCGCTAGAGCCCTTGCCGCAGGCACTGACGTGCTTCTAATGGATGAGGCCTTCAGCGCCCTTGATCCTCTGATCAAACGGGATATGCAAGATGAACTCTTAAATATCCATGACAAACTCGGAGTGACGATCATATTCATAACCCACGATCTCAACGAAGCTCTCAAACTTGGTGAACGTACGGCGATCATGCGGGACGGGCGAGTCGATCAGATCGGTTCTGCCAGCCAAATTATCAATAGCCCCGGTTCCGAGTACATTCATGATTTCACAAGAGATGTTGATCGTGGCAGAGTGCTAACTCTCTGGTCAATAATGCGACCGATCAAACCGATCAACAATCCTGACTGTAGTATCGACGAAGCTCTGAAAACTATAAGCGCCGTCGACGGCGACTGCTGTGTGATTATTACAGTAGATGGCGAACCGGAACGCTGCATAAGCCGCCAGAATCTTATCGAAGCAGCGGAGTCCGGGATTAGCAACTGCAGAGAAATCGGTATACCGACCCATGCCCTGCCCATGAGCACAGTATTAATGGAGGCGTTATCAGCGGCATCAGAAGGCGAATGTTTGACAGCCGTCAATCGCCTGGGCCAACTAGTTGGTCACGCCAATCCAACTGACATTATCAGTGCGCTGATGCAGCCTGATTTCCCCGCCGCCGCCATCCACCCATAATTCCCTTGCGGTTTCAAATCACACCGCATTTCACCTGTATAAACATACTGGAGCTTTCTTTGGACAAAATCGTTATTCCGCTGGACGCTTGGGCAGATTCGTTTATCCCATGGCTTGCCACTAACTTTCGCGACTTCTTTCAGATGATCAAGACACCTGTCGAATGGACGTTCGATCAGATGAACTCTGGAATGGTCGGCTTAACTGATGGAGTTGGTTGGATAGCGATCATTGCGATTGCATGGCGGCTAGCAGGTTGGAAAGTCGCCACATTCACCGCCATCTCGATGGGGCTGCTTGGAGGCTGGAATCCCATCCTACCCCATCTTGATGTTTGGGACGAAACGATGACCACTTTAGCCTTGATTGTCACCTCGGTGCTAATCAGCGTAATCATTGGAGTTCCTCTTGGAATAGCAGCGTCTAAAAGCGATCAGTTCGAATTCGTTCTACGACCAGTTTTGGATGCAATGCAAACCACTCCGAGCTTCGTTTATCTGATACCGATCGTAATGTTGATCGGATTGGGCGCAGTCGGCGGCGTCTTCGCAGTGGTCGTATTCGCCATCCCACCGATGATTCGGCTCACCAATCTAGGGATACGGGAGGTAGACCAAGAAGTAGTCGAGGCCGCATCCTCGTTCGGGGCCACACCCCGTCAGGTTCTGTTAGATGTGGAGTTACCTTTGGCTATGAGAACCATCATGGCCGGTCTAAACCAAACTCTCATGTTATCCCTCTCAATGGTCGTTATCGCATCAATAATCGGGGCACCGGGCCTAGCCCAACTCGTATTACGCGGTATTCGTGCAATGGACTTTGGCTCCGGCGCGGTTGGTGGAGTAGGGCTGGTATTATT
>CAWVYJ010000080.1:0-7098 GCA_963934365.1 uncultured Dehalococcoidales bacterium
GCGTGGACTACCCGGGTATCTAATCCGGTTTGCTACCCACGCTTTCGTCCCTCAGCGTCAGAACAGACCCAGCAAACCGCTTTCGCCACTGGTGTTCCTCCCGATATCTACGCATTTCACCACTACACCGGGAATTCCATTTGCCTCTGTCTGTCTCAAGTCAAGCAGTATCCCCCGACCTCTTCAAGTTGAGCCTGAAGATTTCACAGGAGACTTACCTAACCGCCTACGGACCCTTTACGCCCAATAATTCCGGATAACATTTGTGACCTACGTATTACCGCGGCTGCTGGCACGTAGTTAGCCGTCACTTATTCCTCAGGTACCGTCCTTGCTCTTCCCTGAGAAAAGAGGTTTACGACCCTAAAGCCTTCATCCCTCACGCGGCGTCGCTCCATCAGGCTTTCGCCCATTGTGGAAGATTCCCTGCTGCTGCCTCCCGTAGGAGTGGGGGCCGTGTCTCAGTCCCCCTCTGACTGGTCGTGCTCTCACACCAGTTACCCGTCTTCGGCTTGGTAGGCTTTTACCCCACCAACAACCTGATAGGCCGCGAACTCATCTAAGGGCGGAAACCGGTTACCCGGCACCTTTCATCCTCAACCTTAGATTGAGGATCACATGGGGTATTAGCAGAAATTTCTCTCTGTTGTCCCCCACCCAAAGGCAGATCATTCACGTGTTACTCAGCCGTCTGCCACTCAGTACCTACCCCGAAGGGTAAGACTTCGTTCGACTTGCATGCATTATGCGCGCCGCCAATGTTCATCCTGAGCCAGGATCAAACTCTCCGTAAAGTTGACGTTCTTTCTGTCCACTGTTCAATTGTTAAGGTGCCGCCCGACAGTCACTTGTGTGTGCGGACAGAAGACTAATGTTAGAACCCCGTTATTTAGGGTGTCAACAGTAATTTATCTAATATTGGCGCAGATCATGCTGATCGTTTCGACCACAGTGTATTCATTCGACTCGAAAACAACCTACATTAACACTCGATATTCTCCGGTTCAGGCACCATAATTAGTTGAAACTAACGGACCGCGCATGCGATCAAATACGCATTCACATCCACGCATATAATTCTTATAACGACTATTTAGAATTACTAATTGCGTAATTATTAAGGACCCAGAATCAATGCCAAGGAACGTTCCCGGCGAGCCGTACACCAGAGTCTCAGCTGAAGAGGCTGACGAAATGGTCAAATCTGGCGGAGCAACCGTCATCGATGTACGACGAGATGATGAATACGAAGGTGGACATGTCAAGGGTGCGCTATGGATTCCAGTCGACGACGTTATCCCCAGGTTTGCCGAAATCCCAGAAGAAGGAAAACTCCTGTTCATCTGCGAAGTCGGAGCACGATCTGGCCTAGCCGCTGAGTACGCAGCAGCCATGGGTGCAGAAGCTGACCGACTCTTCAATATTGAAGACGGCACAGGTACCTGGATCCAAAAGGGGCTCCCCTACTCGACCGGCGACGAGAAGTAACTCAACCCGAACGTAGTACAGCAATAGAGGTCCCTTCCTTTATTAGAGGATGACGGGACAGGAGATATTCAATTGAAAATTCTGGTTGTTGGTTCTGTAGCGTATGACGCGGTTGAAACCCCTGCAGGAAGGCGTGAATCTCAGCTTGGTGGCGCAGCAACGTACTTCTCTGTCTCTGCGAGTTACTTCACTGAGGTTGGAATGATCGGTGTCGTGGGTGATGATTTCGATCCAGCCGATATTGCGATGCTCCAAAGCCACGACATTGATATTTCTGGACTAGTGAAAGCTGATGGCAAAACTTTCCGATGGAGCGGCGAGTACATGGAGGACATCAATACTGCGGTGACCCTAGATACTCAGTTAAACGTGTTTGGTGAATTTGAACCCGAACTGAGCGATGCACACGCAAACGCTCCTTATTTGTTTCTCGCTAATATCGACCCGAATCTTCAGTTGAAGGTGCTCGATGCGATGGCCACCCGACCGAATATGGTAGCCAATGACACTATGAACCTGTGGATTGATATCGCAAAGCCGGCACTTACCGATCTCATCAGCAAGGTCGATACACTTCTCATTAACGAAGAGGAAGCGAAGCAACTCACCGGTCAAGACCACCTTCCGGATGCCGCCAAAGCAATAATCAAACTCGGACCAAACTCCACCGTGATAAAACGTGGTGAGTACGGTGCAACACTATTTGGTGACAACTTTTCATTCGCGGCGCCTGCTTACCCATTAGAGATGGTCGTTGACCCAACTGGTGCTGGTGATTCTTTCGCTGGTGGCTTCATGGGTTATCTAGCATCTGTCGATAAAGTCGATGAAGAATCGCTACGCACAGCTGCCATCGTCGGTAGCACAATGGCTTCGTTCGCTGTCGAAGACTTTGGTCTCGACTGCGTAAAGAACCTGACTAAATCCGATATCGATGAACGCTTCAAAGCATTCGTCGATCTCACACGTTTCAATCCTTTAACCTGAATCCAATAAAATAGTTTTTTGTCTAAGGGATGGAATCATTTCATCTTGAAACCCACTGAGCTGACGGCGACGAAAGCGCCCATCGCCCGGACCAAATACAGAACTTCTTAACTCGCAGCGTTAAAACACGTTGTACAAGTCCGGAGAAATCATGGATTACGACATTAGAGACATTCGTCTCGCTGAAAAAGGCCGACTACGCGCAGAATGGGCAGAACGTGAAATGCCCGTTCTGCGAACCATTAAAGAGCGATTCGCAAAAGAAAAGCCACTTGATGGCATCAAGCTAGCAGGTTGTCTGCACATCACTGCAGAAACTGCGAACCTTGCTCACACTCTGAAGGCCGCCGGTGCCGATCTCACTCTGTGTGCATCAAACCCGCTTTCGACTCAAGACGATATCGCAGCTCACCTCGTTGAGTCCGGCATCCCGATCTACGCCATCAAAGACGAAGACGAAAAGACCTACTTCGACCACATGTCAGCAACAGTCGATACAGGTCCACAGATCACAATGGATGACGGTGCCGATGTAGTAGCAATGCTCCACAAGGACAAGACACACCTCCTTAAGGATGTACTCGGTGGAATGGAAGAAACCACCACCGGAGTTATTCGCTTGAAGGCTCTTCACGGTGAAGGAAAGTTGGCTTACCCGATCGTTGCAGTAAACGATTCGCAGACCAAGCATATGTTTGACAACCGTTACGGCACAGGCCAGAGCTCGCTCGATGGAATTATCCGAGCAACCAACATGCTCATTACGGGTAAGACTGTTGTCACCATCGGTTACGGCTGGTGTGGCAAGGGGTTTGCAATGAGAGCCAAAGGCATGGGCGCCCACACTGTTGTGTGTGAAGTCGACCCAGTGAAGGCTCTTGAGGCAGTCATGGATGGCCACTCGGTCATGAGCATGGACGAAGCCTGTAAGATCGGCGACATCTTCCTTACCGTTACAGGCGGTATGAAGGCAGTCGATGGCAAGCACTTCGAGAACATGAAAGATGGCGCAGTTGTTGCCAACTCAGGTCACTTCAACATTGAAATCAACGTTGAAGCACTCGAAGAAATGTCTGAAGCAAAACGACAGGTTCGAGAATTCGTTGAAGAGTACACACTCGAAGACGGACGAAAAGTCTTCTTACTCGCACAGGGTCGATTGATCAACCTAGGTGCAGCCGAAGGTCACCCACCTTCAGTAATGGACATGAGTTTTGCTAACCAGGCCCTTGCTGGTGAGTACATCATGCAGCATCACTCGAAGCTCGATCCCGGCGTTTACACGTTGCCTTCCGAAGTCGATACCGACATCGCAAGCCTAAAGCTCGGCGCAATGGGCATGTCTTACGACACGCTTACTAAAGAGCAAGACGTTTACCTAAACAGCTGGGAAACCGGAACTTAAGTTTCCACCTGCTAGATAACTGGCTAAAATGACCCCGGCAATTTTTTATTAGAATTGCCGGGGAATATCTAAGACACGGACTATTCAAAACAAAATATGGTCAACACAAACTACTTATTAACCTCGGAATCTGTATCCGAAGGTCATCCCGATAAGATGGCCGATCAGATTTCTGATGGTGTTCTAGATGCACTCTTAGCTCAAGATCCTATGAGCCGAGTCGCATGTGAAACTTCCGTCACTACCGGACTCGTACTGGTATTCGGGGAAATCACAACAAACGCAGATGTCGATATCCGCGGAATCGTTCGCGACACCATTCGAAAGATTGGCTACGATGACCCTTCTTACGGTTTCGACTGTGACGGCTGTTCAGTTCTTATCGCAATCGACGAACAGTCGAAAGACATCTCAGCTGGGGTAACTGAAGCACTTGAAGTTCGAGGCGAGGACGCAGCAGACGAAGTCGGTGCTGGCGACCAGGGAATGATGATTGGCTACGCAGCCAACGAAACTCCTACGTTCATGCCACTGCCGATTGCACTCGCACATTCGTTGACCAAACGGTTGACCGATGTTAGACGCAACAACAAGATCTCATACCTTCGACCCGACACTAAAAGTCAGGTAACTATCGAATACACCGAGGATCACAAACCAATTCGAGTCGACACCATCGTCATCTCGGCACAGCACGATCCTGAAGCAACTAACGAGCAAATTGAATCCGATATTCAGGAATACGTCATTCGTGAAGTCGTTCCTGCCAATCTGCTCGATGAAAACACCAAGTACTACATCAACCCATCGGGTCGATTCGTAATTGGTGGTCCAGTTGGTGACGCCGGTCTAACCGGTCGAAAAATCATCGTTGATACCTACGGTGGAAGCGCTCGCCACGGCGGAGGCGCATTCTCGGGCAAGGACCCAACGAAGGTCGACCGTTCAGCAGCATACGCAGCACGATGGGTTGCAAAAAACCTAGTTGCCGCTGGTCTTGCAGAACGGGCCGAAGTTCAGTTGTCATACGCCATCGGTGTATCAACTCCGATTTCGATTCAGGTCGACACCAAAGGAACTGGTACAAAGCCGGAATTTGAACTGGTTGAACTTGTAAAAGCCAACTTCGACCTACGACCTCAGGCGATCATCGATCACTTCAACCTCCGACGACCGATCTACCAGCAGACCGCTGCGTATGGTCACTTCGGGCGTGATGATCTAGATCTCCCTTGGGAGAAACTCGATCGAGTCGAGGCTCTAAAAGCCTAGTACCCGTTCGCTAGCTCGAATAAACTCGGGGCAGTCTGTGAATAAGGCAGACTGCCCCGAACTATTTAATGAGATAGGCAGCTTACAGAATGAACGACCGCCCAAACATCCAATTCGGAACGGACGGCTGGCGAGCGATCATCGCTGAAGACTTCACGTTTGCCAACGTACGGGCATGCGGCGAAGCTGTTGCCAGAAATATCATCGCAACGGGGCGAGCAGATCAGGGCTTGATAGTTGGTTTCGATACCCGTTATGGTTCACCACGATTTGCCAATGCCGTTGCTGAAGTAGTCAACGGTTATGGCATCGATACGCACATGTTCGATGTCGCAGCACCAACTCCGGCATGCAGCTTTGCAGTAGTCGACCACTCAGCAGCCAATGGAGTGATGATCACGGCAAGCCACAATCCACCAGAGTGGAACGGCTTCAAGGTGAAATCCTCCGCCGGTGGATCAGCAACGCCAGGCGAAGTCGTCCAGATCGAAGAACACCTCGCTGAAGTACTCGATGGCAAGGTCAATAAAACCGCTATCGAGCAAGCCACTAACTCGGTCTTCGATGTAATCACTCCTTATTTAGAACAACTCCATCGAGCAATAGATATTGCACCAATCAAGGCACAGCCATTAAAAGTAGTAGTCGATGCCATGCACGGCTCAGGTGCAGGAATCATTCCTAAAATGCTCGAGGGTGGCGCAATCGAAGTCACAGAAATCCGATCCGACCATAATCCAAACTTCCCTGGAATGGACCAACCCGAACCGATCGAGCACAACATAAAACCACTGTCAGCAGCAGTCAAAGAACTAGGAGCCGACATAGGTATAGCTTTAGACGGCGACGCTGACAGAGTAGGAATAGTCGACGAAAACGGTCGCTACCTCACAACCCTCGAAGTTTTCTCGCTACTCACAGCCCACTTCATGGGCCGCCGAAACGAACGCGGCGGAGTAGCTTGCACTATCACGATGTCGTCAATGGTCGACAAACTATCTGCTCATTACGGTGCACCTGTTTACCGAACTCCAGTCGGATTCAAATTTGTCGGTCCCACAATGATCGATAATGGCTGCTCGATGGGCGGCGAAGAAAGTGGCGGCTACGCATTCAAAGGTCACGTCCCAGAGCGTGACGGCTCACTCTCAGCGCTCCTATTCCTGGAAGCAATGGTGATGAGCGGCAAGAAACCATCTGAGCTACTCACGGATCTTCACACCCTAGTAGGCCCGCATACCTTCCGACGAATCGATGTTTCATACGATGAATCTCAACGCTCCAATCTAGTCCAAAAAATGACTTCCGCTGCGCCAACTAGCCTCGGAGGACTAGCCAATGAATTCGACGACCGACGTGACGGCGTACGATTCAATCTTGCTGGTGGATCGTGGGCGGTTGTCAGAATGTCCGGAACAGAACCCCTCGTAAGGATTTATGCCGAGACGCCGGACGATGCAACGTTGGACGCCGTACTAAATGACTTGCGCTCGGTCCTCGGTGTGTAGGCAAACCTGATTTAGCACCTGCAATCCGAACGGTTAATGCTGAGGTAATCTCACAACAGCAACCCTGTCATTCACGAGGATCCAATAAAGTCGTCTGCCTCATACACGAAAACGTCTACCAAACGGCGAAAACTAGAGTCACCATATTGTCACCCGAGGGATATCCCATTCAATCCACCACCGGTTCAAAGATATTTGTAGCTCCGTAATTTTCACCGATAATGCCTCTCTTTTCTCATTTCTCGAATGAACAGGTACTAGCATTGATCAAATATCTCAAGACCCTCTAGCATTCCCGCCATAGTTCGCGACAATAGGAAGCCGACTCGTAAGGGTCGGCACATTTTGGGCCGGGGTGGTGGAATGGTAGACACGGCGGATTTAAAATCCTCTGTCTTAACAGACGTGTGGGTTCGAGTCCCACCCTCGGTACCAAAA
>CAWVYJ010000081.1:0-6910 GCA_963934365.1 uncultured Dehalococcoidales bacterium
GCTAGATTTTGCGGTGAGCCCTTAGGTCTGACTTGGCTTTTGTGGCTTACCGGAATTACAAGCCAAAATCACTTGAACAAAAGCTATTTTGATCTGATTAAAATTAGACTAAAAATTGGCTTTAGATGACCAGAAAGATTCACTATGAAAAATGCTTGGGCTGTGAGATACGCAACAGACGAAGTTCTTGAGACGTCCGTCCAGTTGGGTGTTAAGAACATTATTTTTTATAGTGGTCCGGGTGAAGACGTGCTTCCAGGCACAGATCAACCGCACAACAAAGATCGAAACTCCTACGAGGACTACCTACATTTCAAGAAACGAACAGACTCGTATGGATTGAAGTTGGTCGCTTGCGAGAACAGTTTTATTTCAAATCCTAAATTCCATGACATAGCATTCGGAGGTCCTAAGCGTGACCAATTGATCGAATTGTTAGCGGATGAAATTACTGACATGGGTCGAGCGGGAATACCAATTTTTGCGTATCACTGGATGCCTATGGACGTCTGGAGATCACAGAATACTGTCATTAGAGGCGGAACTAGCGTTACCGCGTGGGACAGTAATTCAACAGGCCAAGAGCGTATTTCGTCGCCTGGAGTCGTTGACATAAATGAGTCCACTGAGAGGTTACTCTCTGGATACGACACATCACGAGAAAATATGTGGGAATGTCTTGAATACTGGATTAAGACGATAACGCCGATAGCTGAATCTGCTGACATTCGTCTTGGTATTCATCCTGACGACCCTCCTGTGCCCGATCTAGGCGGTGTTCCAAGACTTCTCGGAAGCTTCGATGCATACAAGCGCCTCACTTCGATCGTCGATAGTCCGTACAACGGAATTGAGTTCTGCCAGGGCACGTTTTCGGAAATGGAAGATGCCAGAGATGGTGGCATTTACGAGATGATCAAGTACTTTGCAGAACGCAACAAAGTTTTGTACGTCCATTTTCGCAACGTTTCGGACACCGTCCCGAAGTTTCACGAAGAATTCATAAATACTGGCTATGTCGATATGAAGCGTGCGATGGAGACTTACCACGCCGCCGGATACCAGGGCGTTTTCATGGACGATCACTGCCCTGAGATTATTGGTGACGCGGCTTTTCCGGGGAACTGGGGTGGCTATAGATCAAGGATCTTTGCTCAGGGTTACATACAAGCGATGCTTGAGGCAGTTACAGGTCACCGACCTGAATAAATGCTTTGGGCTTCGCTAACTACCCACGACCAAGCAAAGAAGTCGTCAAAACAGTTATTTTCAATGTTAGAACGAGTAATTGGTGGGCCCGGCAGGACTTGAACCTGCGACCAATCGATTATGAGTCGATTGCTCTAACCAACTGAGCTACGGGCCCTCTGTGAGCGGCGAGGCGGTACGGTTACACTCCAACCTGCACGCTTGGGCGACATTGATTCTCTCATGAGAACCCCCGAAAGCAACACTCCAATTGAATCGTACCTCTAGTCATTTCGAAAACTATTGTGGGAACTAATCGCAATTGGTAACCTCACCACCAATAGCATATCTGCTAACAATCATTCTTCTCCATAAGGCACCCTACATGTCGAACGTCAATGAATACAGATCCTTGCACAAGCACTCTCACTGGCTACTCCTGACACTCCTCGTAGGCGCTTTGACGCTGGCGATGGCTTGCGGATCATCTGACTCCGACGGCGCCGAAAACGCAGCAGCACCTGCTGCTGAAGAAGTGGATGAAGCCCTCGCAGAAGTCTCACGAATTCTCAGTCCTGGCTTGTCACTAACGTTCGACGATTACGTGGCAGGAGGATGGAAGAAATCCAAGCAGTACGACACCGATACCGTTCCGGAAGCAACCGACATTTGGTATGGCTTCTTCAATGCGAAAGACATCGAGGTTCGTTTCTACGATTCGCACGAGATCGCCAAAACTTACGGATTTGATAATGCGTCCGAAGCAATCGACCAAAGTTTCCGCGAAGGCGGTCAGTACGGTTCAAGCAATCGAGGCGCTGGTTCATCCGCGGTCACAAAATACAAGGCGTTCGTTGTGGTCGGGAACACGGTGATGCTGTGTGAACAGTCAGTCGATTCGTGTATCGCCCTCGCTGATATTCTGGGCGGCTAATCTAGTGCGTAATCAGACAAACGCTCGCTAGTCGCTACTCAGCGACTGAGTTTGGCAACACGTACTCTCGCATTGCTCCAGGTGGAGGCTGCACGAGTCTGTCGAATAAGAATTGGTGGATACCGAGCGAACGTAAGTGAAGGGCAGTCAACGCAATAGTTGCAGCACGGCATTCAAAGCCAGAGCTTTCGTTATGCCCGCCGAGGTCAGCAATCTGCCAGCGAATTTGATCCCGGTCAATCCCAAAGCTACCCAAATCCCAGGTTCTATCCCGGTTACAACGTACGAAAAAGGGGCGAACCACGCCAGATCTGTCTGGAATAGAGAAATCGAGTCGTTCAATTTAGGAATGGAAATCCGAGTCGCAACATCGATAAAAATGAAAATACAGCATTACAGAATTATTCACATATAGAAGTGCAAGCCAGTTGAGATGGAAGCTTCTAGCCGGTTTTTGTGATTCGGAACGAATCGAACAGCACTTCGAAAATGCCAAGAGGACCGAACATCACAATACAAACAGCGACCAGACTTACTGCTGAAGTAATCACCAGCGAACGAATCAAACTAAAACTGTCGCTGTTTGGACCATTGAACTTGAACACACCAGCCGCAAGCAATACCGAAGCCACACCGGCCCAAATAGCTTGCTTCATGCCTGTCATCGCGTAAGTCAAAACGAAGAACGGAGTGCTCCAAATCCACGATGCAAATGCTTCGCCGGCGGTGCTCTCCGAAAATGTTAGACCGGTTATTTCCAGAAGGAAAAGGTTAGCCGGTAGCAATGTACTCACCAATAGAGGCATGGTGATAGCAAAGATAATCGCGGTCATTAAATATGGCAGGAAGCGACCTTCCCTACCAGCGACTGAAGTGGCAATCAATCCTGCAATAAACATTGAAACTGCACCACCAATAATTGGGGAGAGTGAAAGTTTTAAAATGTGCGAGAAATTGGGACGCTGAAGCACGTACTGCCAGTCCGCATCGTCGATTGCTACAACGATGTTGATGTATTGAACGATGAGTGCCATTGCTATTCCGAACGGAATAATCGCAATAGCCATACCCATGCGTCGACGTCGATCTTCTTCGAATCGACTTTCTTCGATACGATCGCGCTCGACATAACTTTGGCGAAATGACGAATCTGTTGTAGCACTGCTTTCCATTTAATAAACGATAGCACTTACACCCGCAAAGTTACTGTCACAATAATCGTGAAATTGAGTGACTCATTCCGTTACTGAAATTTACTGAAAGTCATATATCGGGTCTCTGCAATCCAACTATTTGCCGCTGGACAATGTGCTCATTGCTTCTTCGCTGCTACACTCCGCCCGATTCGCAATTTAAACGGCCATCCATGCTTTACTAAAACCAAGCGCCAATTAAAACAAAGGCAGTACTCGATGAAGATCACAGATGTACGACTGGAAATGTTCAAATGGCCACGAGCTATTCCGATCACTAATGGTCTATATACGTACACCCACAATTTGCTAAACATCGTTGTGATCGATACCGACGATCCAGACATTCAGGGCATCGGTCTCGCAGGCGGCATCGAGGCAACGCCTGAAGTGGGTTTGGCGTTTGTAGAACATTTCAAAAAGGGTTTGATCGGGGAAGACCCGCTCAACAACGAAGCCCTGTGGCACGCCATGTGGCGACCCAAACTGGTTGGTCGACGCGGAATTTCAACCCGCATCATCGGCGGCCTTGATATCGCCCTCTGGGACATCAAGGGCAAAGTAGCGAATATGCCCGTCTACAAGTTGCTTGGTGGCTTCACCAACAAGGTAGATACGTATATAGCGGGTGGCTATTACGAAGAAGGTAAAGGCCTAAAAGAGCTCGCTAAGGAGATGGAAGAAAACGTTGAACTCGGCGCACGTGCGGTGAAGATCAAGGTCGGCGCTGTATCAATTAACGAAGACATTGAGCGAGTACGAGTTTGCCGAGAAACTATAGGACCAAATGTCCGCCTAATGGTCGACGCCAACAATGCCTACCGGCACTACCAAGCGATCGAATTCGCCAGAAAAGTCGAACAATATGATCTGTTCTGGTTTGAAGAGCCAGTCGAGCCTGACGACTACATTGGCCAAGCGGAAATTACCCGCGCAACTTCTGTGCCCGTCGCCGCTGGTGAGAACGAATACACCAAATATGGATTCAGGGACATGATTAACGCTCGCGCTGTCGATATTCTTCAGCCCGATGCGCTAATTCTCGGCGGAATCACTGAATTCATGAAAGTAGCGGCGCTCGCTCAGGCGAATGATCTCGATGTCTCTCCGCACGGTGCTCAAGAAGTTCACATACACCTCGTCGCCGCTATTCCTAACGGACTTATCCTCGAGTATTACCGTGAGTCAGTGAATCCAATGCACGGCAAAGTCTGGGAGCACGAACTGACAATCAAGGACGGATACGTCTACACTCCCGAGCTACCTGGACTAGGACTGACCCCAAAATGGGACACGCTAGCTGAATACAGGGTTGGATAAGGCGTACAATCTCGCCCGAACGAGAGTTTTTGCCTGCGCCATTTCACAAAAAACGAATTCACCCAGGCACGAGCAATCGCAAGTAAATACTGGAGAAGCACGAACGAATGCCGAATTTTGATTATGAAGCGCCAACCTCGTTAGCGAGCGCACTCGAACTATTAGCCCGGCCCGGCGAGATGCGACCGCTCTCGGGCGGCACCGACATCATTGACCAGCTAAAGAGCAACCGACGTCACGCCGATCTCGTTGTCGATCTGAAACGAGTTCCAGAACTTCTTGCTCTGGAATCAAATAGCTCGAGCCTAAAAATCGGATCGGCCGTATCGTGCACCGACGTTCACAATTACACGGCAGAAAATGGCGGCTTCCCTGCCCTATCGGAATCGACCGAACTCGTCGGATCGATTCATATTCAAAACCGTGCAAGTGTAGGCGGCAACGTGTGTAACGCAGCTCCGTCTGCCGACACCATCCCTGCGTTACTTATTCACGAAGCTGTCGCACGCACTGCGAGTGCTTCTGGTGGACGTGAAATTCCACTAATCGACTTCTTTGCAGGTCCGGGTCAAACGGTTCTTGAAAAGGGCGAAATTCTCAAAGAACTCGTCCTTCCTGCCCCTGCGAACAATACTGCTTCGGCCTACTTGAGATTCATCCCGCGAAACGAGATGGACATCGCGGTCGCCGGTGTGGGATCACTCATTGAGCTCGATCCCTCCACAAAGATAGTCACCAAAGCTCGAATTGCTCTCGCCTCTGTAGCCCCGACTCCAGTTCGGGCATATGCAGCTGAAGAGTTTCTTGAGGGAACCGTGATTGATGCCGCAGCGATCGACAAGACGGCCGATCTAGCTGTCGATTCCGCTGTTCCGATCACCGATGTACGTGGATCCGCCGAATACCGAAAAGAATTGATCCGAGTTCTCACCAAGCGAACTCTAAATATCTGCCTGGAGCGACTCGCCTAAATGAGCAAAAAACAGATAAAAACTACAGTGAACGGTGTTGAGCACGAAATTCTCGTCGATTCAACTTGGACACTTCTTGAAACTCTTAGGGATCACCTGAAGTTGACCGGAACCAAAGAAGGCTGTTCAAATGGCAACTGCGGTGCTTGCACCGTGATGGTCGATGGCAAGTCATCTTGCTCCTGCCTCGTTCTCGCACCTGAAATCAACGGCCGGGAAGTAACAACCGTCGAAGGTCTTGCCGATCATGGACACCTGACACCAGTTCAGGACGCATTTGTGGAAAACTCCGGACTTCAGTGCGGTTTCTGCACTCCGGGTTTCATGATCGCAACAACGGCGTTGCTTAACGAAAATCCTCACCCAAGTGAGAATGAAATCCGACTCAAGCTGGCAGGAAACCTCTGTCGCTGCACCGGATACGACAAGATAGTTCGCTCAGTTCAGGATGCAGCCGAACGCCTAAGCAAAGCTTAATTAAATAGAAGCGCCGCTAAGCCGTCTTACGACCGTAAGATGTAACTCGCACCAGACGACAAATCAAACTCGCCCTCTGAATTCTGTTCGAGTAGTGAAGTGCAACCACAACATCATTAATCACTACGTTCAGAGCTTCGCTCCGAAGAACTTGAACAGTTCGCCCCATGCTTCTTTAGCTTGGATCGGTCGCGAACAATTCGTGCTATGCCTCTTCATAACGATGAAACTCGTAGTCTACACCGTGCTTATTTAACTCAGCCTCGGTCGCAATTAACTTGTTCAGGAGTTGGCAGTCCTTCGTCGTAACCAAAAGCGGGATTCGTACTTGAATGTGGTAATCTGGTACTCAGTAGAGATCAGAGACCTCATCAAAAATGCATAAGCATCTTTAGGGTCGTAAACTGCATCTAATCCCTCTACAACACCAACTAAACGCCGAGTAATAAATGGAACAGGTATTTCGAGCCGCAACTGATGAAATAACAGCCGGGAATGACATGGTTGTCGCCACCGTTGTCAAAACCTCCGGTTCAACGCCACAGAAAGCCGGCGCAAAGCTGCTCGTCCGTGCAGATGGCTCGGGCGTAGGAACGCTGGGCGGCGGTTGCGTTGAAGGTGACATTTGGTTCGCGTCTTCGCAGTTGCTTTCGAGTGGTGGAGTCGCAGAAATGCGCGATTACGAACTCAATGAAGACCTCGCAGCTGAAGACGGACTTGTTTGCGGTGGCACGATGTACTTCTTGCTCGACCCGCTACGCAAGTCGGATTCTTCGGACAATAGCCAAGATTTCAACGAAGAGGTCATCGCTGCCTACGAAGGCGGA
>CAWVYJ010000082.1:0-6618 GCA_963934365.1 uncultured Dehalococcoidales bacterium
AGCTGGACAGGCGATGGCTCGCAATAAGTTGGCGATGTTAGTGCCGTGTCATCGGGTAATTAGTTCGAATGGAGCGTTGGGCGGATTCGGCGGTGCTGGGTTACCACTGAAATCGAAGCTGCTGGCAATGGAAGCTGACCGGTAATCGACGGGTGATAATTAGTCGATCTTATCGGTGACTTCTTAAGATTCTTTAAGATAGTCATGTGGTGGTTCTTCGTCGTCTGCTAGGTATTGATCGAGAATTGACTGTGCCAGTTCAACTTTTCCAGCCCGCACCATAAGTCGAACTGGAAATACTGAGACGCCCATGAAGCCAACTGCGTCTCCGGCCTGAAGCTTACAGTCGACACCTTCTGTACGAATGAGTCCGCACCACGATTCACCGATGAGTTGATCAGGGGCTGTTGTGAGCACTTCCCAGTTCATCTTTTCGCTCCTAGAATCGGTGTGGGCTGTGTGACTTTATACTTTTTTGCCTGATCAGCAGCCGAGAGAGTTAATTTTCGAAAGTTATACGACTGCAATTCGAACCGAGCCGGTGCCGAGCAATTCGTCAAGACGGTCTGTAAGTTTTGATCCTGATTGGACTGTAAACGGCATCTCAAGTCGAACTACTTTTTCTCCTGTATCGATCTCAAGTATCGCTGCGTCAGAACCAGAGAATTCAGCGAATAACTTCATGATGTCTTCGACGCGGTAGCGGTCGTGGGCTGCATCTCCTGTTTCTTTCACTCGAACAAGCACAGGGCCAACATTTATAACGTTGTCGGCATTGTCGAGATCGTTAGGGTTAGCGGATTCGGTTGTCAGCGTAGTTTCCTCAGAAATTGTTGGTATTGGCTCTGCCAGAGGCGGAGCTGAGTTGTTGTCGTTTGTAGATGGCGCTTCATTGACCTGCGGAGCAACAGTGACTGACTTGCTTGAAGGTGGAGTGTGTTGAACTGGGTCGTTCAACACAGGGCGAGGTTGGCTTGCTTCGTTGAATCCGACTCTTACTACAGGAGCAGGTTCGTTTTTGGCTGTTTCCGCCTCGGACTCGGCCTGCCCTTCAGATTTGAGTTGATACTCAAAAGCCGTTTCAACCGATAGCGAGACTCTTCCAAATCGTTCACGAACTTCGCCGGATACTGATATGAAGTTTCCGTTATCCCACAGGGCCGGGTTCTGTTCCAGGATATTCGGCCAAACGACCATTTCGATGTCGCCATCAAGAAGGGTGAGGTTTAGCGATATGAACTTGTCACCACGCTTAGTGGTTAGTTCTCTAATATTGTTGATCTGCCCGAGAGCGGCACGTTTTTGTCCGGATAAATCGGCTGATATATCGGCTGCGAACACGACGATATTCTCTGGCTGTTGCCGCATTTCTCGCGTGAACGGGCTTTGAGTTAGTTCGACACCGAGTAGGTCACGCTCCCAGATCACACGTTCTTGATCTGTTGTGTCGTCGGATCCTGATATTTCGATTTCGACCATTGGAGCCGGTACCGATTCGCCGAGCATATCGAACATGGATGTTTGGCCAGACTCACGCAGTTTTGTTTGGCGCTGTATCGCTGAGATTATCCGGTCGACCGATTCGAGGAGATTTCCTCGCCCACCAAATTCGTCGAATGCTCCGACTCTTATCAAGCTTTCTAGAGTTCGACGGTTCAGGGACTTGGAGTCGATTCTGCGGCAAATGTCTTCGATGTCATTGAACGTACCCGCTGCTTCGCGTACTTCTACTATTAAGTCGATCGCTGCGGATCCAACGTTTTTAACGGCGGCCATTCCGAATCGAATAGCGTCGTTGCCTTCGGTGTCTCGCTCGATCGTAAATCCAGACCGAGAGTAGTTAATGTTTGGTGGCTTTACGGCGATGTTGAGTCTGCTCGCCTCTCGTATAGCCATACCAACCTTTTCAGGATTGCCAGACGCAGAGTCGAGAACTGCTGCGATGTATTCGGTCGAGTAGTTCGCTTTGAAGTAAGCGGTCCAGTAGGCGATGTAAGCGTAGGAGACTGCGTGGGCTTTGTTGAACCCGTACCCAGCGAACGGCTCCATTAGCTTGAATACGGTGTCTGCCTGATCTTGCGTATAGCCTTTATCGAGCGCACCTTTGGAGAATTTTTCGTGCTCAGCCTTCATCACAGCGACGTTCTTCTTACCCATTGCCTTGCGCAGGATGTCGGCTTCACCGAGAGTGTATCCGCCGAACGCCTGGGCGATCAGCATTACTTGGTCCTGATAAACGAGGACGCCGTAAGTCGGTTCGAGAAGTTCTCTAAGGTCTTCGTGCGGGTATGAAATTTCAGCTCGGCCATGTTTCGCCTCGATAAAGGTTCCGATGTGTTCCATCGGACCCGGGCGGTACAACGCGATCATGGCCGCAAGGTCGTTAATCGTTGTTGGTTTTAGTTGCTTGACGTTTTTGCGCATTCCCTCTGATTCGAGTTGGAATACGCCAAACGTGTCGCCTTCGCCAAGTACCCTGAATGCATTGGCATCGTCGATTGGGACGTCGTATACGCCCATGTGTTCTCCGGTGGTTTCGGCGATTAACTTAACGCACTGATCGAGAATTGAAAGGTTTGCTAGACCCAGAAAATCCATTTTGAGCAACCCGACGTCGGCGACCGGGTTCATTGAGTACTGGGTTGTAGGGCTCGCATCCTCTTTTTTGCTGGTCGAGCGTTGCAGGGGAACGTAATCAGTTAGTGGATTTTCAGAGATAACAACGGCTGCGGCGTGAGTGCTGGCGTGGCGAACAGATCCCTCGACTCTCTGTGCCATTTCAATAAGTTCACGGGCGTCGCGGTTCCGGCTGATTTCTGTTCGCATTTCTGCCGACTCGGCTATTGCGTCTTTCAACTTGATATTGAGAGTTATCGGAACCATCTTGGCGAGTTTATCGCTGAGATCAAGCGGGAGAGCGAGAGCTCGTGCTGTGTCACGAATAGCAGCCTTCGCACCTAGTGTGCCGAAAGTGATGATCTGGGCGACGTGTTCACGGCCGTAGTGATCGATGCAGTACTTGATAACTTCTTCCCGACGATCATCAGCGAAGTCCATGTCGATATCTGGCATTTCACGGCGCTCGACATTGAGGAATCGTTCAAAGAAGAGATCGGCCTCGACCGGGTCAATTTGAGTAACTTCGAGGCAGTAGAGAACTAGGCTTGCCGCGGCCGAACCACGTACGGCAGAGAGAATTCCCTTTTCGTTGACGAAGTTGAAGATGTCCCAGCAGACGAGGAAGTAGTCGGCGAATTTAGTTTCTTCGATTATGCGGAGTTCGTGTTCGAGGCGTTCAAGAACTTCTTCGCTCGGGTTATTGTCGAATCGTTTCTTCATACCCGCGTGACAAAGCTCTTTTAGATAATCCATCGAGGGATTGTTTTGCGGGGTCGAATATCGGGGTACGAATGTTTGCCCAAACTCGAGTTCTAGCTCGCAGGATTCGGCGATTTTTACAGTGTTGGCAAGAGCCTCGGGTAGATGCGCCCATTCCGCCTGCATTTCGGCTGAACTACGTAGGTAGTACGTCGTGTCTTCCATGTGAAGACGCTTGGGGTCTTTAATATTCGAGTTGGTTTGTATGCATGTGAGGATGTCCTGAGCTTCAGCATCTTCGCGTCTGACGTAGTGGGAGTCGTTAGTAACAACCATCGGCAAACTGGTTTGGCTGCTTAGTTGGATGAGCGCTTCGTTGATCTCAGCCTGATCCGGCACGTGCTCGTGCATCATCATTTCGAGGTAGTAGCGATCTTGGAAGACGTTTCCGTACCACTCGAGAGTTTCGTGAGCAGCATCCATGTCGCCGTTTTTTATGTATCTTGCCAGTTCGCCTGAAGTGCAGCCAGAAAGGACGATTAGTCCTTCGGAGTATTTTTCGAGAATCTCTCGGTCCATACGTGGTCGATAGTAGAACCCTTCAATATGTGATGCTGTGACCAGTTTGAGAAGATTTTGGTAGCCAACGCGATTTTGCGCCAGCAATGTCATGTGGAACGGAGAACGTTTTTGAGGGTTACGCTCGTCACGTGCGCCGGCGGCTACGTATCCTTCAACTCCGATGATTGGCTTGATGCCTGCTTTTGTTGCCGACTGATAAATATCGATCGCACCGTGCAGATTACCGTGATCGGTGAGTGCGATTGCGGGCTGATCTAATTCCACCGCTCTGTTAACCATGTCGTCGAGCCTGCTGAACCCATCGAGTAATGAGAACTCGGAGTGGTTGTGGAGGTGGACGAACTGTTCGGTCACAGGCAAATATGTCTCAGGAATGGAGCGTGGAAAAGTGCAGTCTAGGGAGGATAGCGTTCCCTAAACTTTGAGTCGACCCCGTAAAGGATTTTGTGGCTAGATATTAGCTCATTTTGGTAGAAAACCGGGGTGACGATGTCGGCGTAATATTTTGGAATGTGTCTAAGGGAAAATGGATCGTATTGTTCTAATCAATCGGCGTGGATGAAGAGTAGTAAGGGCGGTGTGAATGATAGAGTCGGTTGAGATCGGTTTTTATGTCAGTTTCATCGGTAGCTTCCTGCGAATTTCGGTCGGCAACCGCAAAGGAATGTTTTGACTTCAAAAAGTTTTGGCGGCGGTCAGAAAATTCTCGTTGTTGACGACGAGCATATGTCAGATCTTATGCGTTCAGTTTTGCGGCGCTTGGAGACTGATGGATTTAAGCCGATTGTCGTTGCTCCTGAAGGTCCGCATCTGACGGGCGACGATTACGAAACTCAGGCGTTGTTTTCGATGGAGACTGAGCGACCA
Organism: uncultured Dehalococcoidales bacterium; assembly: GCA_963934365.1. Classification (GTDB taxonomy): domain Bacteria; phylum Chloroflexota; class Dehalococcoidia; order Lucifugimonadales; family Lucifugimonadaceae; genus Lucifugimonas. Next base: position 4,768 of record CAWVYJ010000082.1, read on the forward strand.
TCTGCAATATTGCTGGACGTTAGGTTTGGCGAGTACGATTCCGACCGGTTTAAGGGGCTTTCGATTCTCAAAAAAATTGTTGAGCGCGATAGCAGTATGCCGGTATTGATGTTCACTCAGTACACACAGGGTCCGTACCGTGATACCGCTGTAAACGCGAGTCTGACGGTTAGTACTTCGGTCGATTTTATCGATAAGCTTGCGAGTCCTGAAGAGGTCGTGCTTAGGTTGCGGCGTTTGATTGGGAGCGCACCAGAAACGATCAAGATCGGTTCACTTTTCGAGATTGATGCTGCGAATGCTGCTGTCTACGTAATCGAAAATGGTAGCCGTGATCTGATACGAGAAATTCAGGGCATGAAGCTTGAGATTTTGAACGAACTTGCCGCTGCAATGTATCGATCTGAAGGCGAGCTGGTTCCGTTCTCACGACTAGAGCGCTTTTCTGATGGTGAGGATTCGCGTGCTTCGCTTCGAGTTCGTATTCGGGAACTAAAAGTTTCACTTGGTAAAGCTGTCTCTAGAGAATTCGGTGCTAACGAGTTGATAATCAACGTGAGGAACCGTGGGTACCGATTGGTAAATCCAACGAATTGACGAGAACTGCGGATATTGAATATTAGGAATCAGGCTACTTGAACGATCAGTCTCTGAAAATATTGAAGTTATTTGGATTAGTAATTGCCGGAATTGGGCTTTTGCTAATATTGCTTTCTCCTTTTATTGGCGAATCATTAACTCCTGGGTCGCTCTGGTGGATTGAACCTGTTGCTTACATAGGCTCGGGTGTATTCGTACTAGGATCAGTTGCGGCGCTTATTGGTTTCCAGATTATTGCTCGAAGAACGAAAGCTCTTACAGGTGATAGAACTCGAACTTGGAGCGAGGTAACACAGGATTATTTCGATACATTCGCTCATGACATGGGGCGCCCTCTCAGACGAATTCTTGGAAAACAGCGTGAAGCTCGCGCACTGCTTAATGAAACTGGCAAAGTTACTCCACACATGGTCTCCGAGCTTCTTGATGAGATCGAGAATCAGGCACCTAACTTTCGATTGATGATCGAAAATGTTAGGGTTTTGGTTGATCTCGAAGATGACACGGCTGCCCCTGCGATCGATCCGGTAGATGCTGCGGCGATCGTTAGAAATGTTTCGGATCGGTACACGCCAATTGCACGCGAGCGTGGCCTTGAGCTTGTGTGGTGGTCTGATCCGATTGAGTTTGGGCTTATCTATGGCGATGGCTCTGCGCTAGATCATGTCATCACTAACCTTGTCGATAATGCTGCCAAATTTGCTCAGGGTCATGTTGAAATTCAACTTACACGAACTGATTCAGACTTTTTGGTGAGGGTGTGGGACGACGGTGCAGGAATTGCTGAGTCGCATCTTGCCCATGTGTTCGACCGTGGTTGGACTCCGGAGCTTTCCGCTCGAAGCGAAAAGCAAAGTTCTGGTTTGGGATTATTTATTGCCATCTCACTTACACAGCGATGTGGTGGCCAGTTGGTGGTTGAATCAGAAGCGGCAAACGTTAGTGAACCGGACGGGCATTCGACTACGTTCACGCTGTCGTTGCCTCTCGATAACCGACCCTCAGAACAATGATGTTTGTTAAGCGACGACGCGTATCGCTACAGTCGGGACACATCGCTAAGCTCGCTGTTGTATTCATTGGTTTACTCTCATTCGTTATTACCGGTTGCGTTGAGAGCCGTGCTAGATACACCCCAGTGCCTGAGACTCCGACTTCGGTGCCTATTCCCTCGCCGACTCCGATGATTATTCCGCCCATCCCTACTCCGACGCCTGTTCCGACAGCTACAGCGGCTCCAACTCCTCTACC
>CAWVYJ010000083.1:0-6414 GCA_963934365.1 uncultured Dehalococcoidales bacterium
CCCACCATTCAGGCTTCACAAGTAGCCTGTTGCCTCGTGCCGAGGTGGCGAAATGGCAGACGCGCTACGTTCAGGGCGTAGTGCCCGCAAGGGCGTGCGAGTTCGACTCTCGCTCTCGGCACCATATTTGTGTTTATTGAAGTAAAATTCAATACGTGGATTCGTCCATATTTGTGCGCTTGTAGCTCAGCTGGATAGAGCGCAGCCCTGCGAAGGCTGAGGTCGTGGGTTCAAATCCCGCCAAGCGCGCCATATTCTCACATGGCGCTCCGATCTGATCGGGGCGCTACTGATGCCCGAGGTATTCCAGTCATTCTGTGGCTGCGCCGCCGGGGCATCGCCGGACAATATGACTGATCGTTTAGTGCTGGTGCCGTGTAAAATCTGCGCTTGCGATAGGTTAAGGTCATATTTCGACAATTGAAGAACTGGTTTACGACGTCTCCTAACTGGGCATTTGAAACCGCCTGAACGTTACTAACGTAGAAAAAGTCGGGAAGATGGTTCATTTACCAGCATGTTTGGGCGATTAGCTCAGTTGGTTAGAGCACTTGCCTTACAAGCAAGGGGTCGTAGGTTCGAATCCTACATCGCCCACCAAACTTCTTCAGTAGTCCAATACGACAGCTGTAAAAAAAAGTCCGTGGTTAGTTCAATGAATTAAATCACGTTCGAGCTGATCGGATTTTAGTCAGGTTAAAAACAGTAAACAGGTTATATGTCATTGACTCTTGCGGCTGATTCGAAAACGCTCGTAAACACGCTGATAGAAAATGTCAGCACTGTGATTGTTGGTAAAAGCGATACCGTGGAGCTTGTGCTAGTTGCGCTTATAAGCAACGGGCACGTTCTTATTGAAGATGTACCGGGTGTCGGTAAGACGATGTTGGTGAGATCGATCGCCACATCGACAGGCTGTGATTATCGACGTATGCAGTTCACTCCAGATCTGCTGCCTAGCGACGTAACAGGAGCCTCGATTTTTAATCAACAGACCGGAGATTTCAATTTTCGACCGGGCCCAATAATGGCGCAGATCGTTCTCGCCGACGAGATTAACCGGGCTACGCCAAAGACTCAGTCTGCATTGCTTGAGGCAATGGGCGAACAGCAAGTTACGGTTGAAGGTGTGACAAGGCAGTTGCCGAGTCCGTTCATGGTACTGGCGACCCAGAACCCAATCGAGTACGAAGGCACGTTCCCGCTGCCTGAAGCACAGCTTGACCGATTCTTCATGCGGATTTCTCTTGGTTACCCAGATGCCGAGCAAGAAGTGGCGATTATGGATCGACATGAGCAAGGTGATCCGATAGATTCGCTCAAAGCAGTTTGTACTCCCGACGATATCAGTAAGCTTCAACTCTCCGCCGAAGAAGTGTTTATTGATGCGCTCGTGAAGCAGTACATAGTGGAATTATCTAATGCCACTAGGCTGCACCCTGAGGCGGCTTTGGGTGTGTCTCCTCGAGCGTCGATCAACTTGATGAAGGGTGGCAAAGCGTATGCCATGCTTCACGACCGCGACTATGTAGTTCCCGACGATATCAAGGCGATTGCGATTCCAACTCTCGCTCATAGAGTTCTTCTCACACCCTCAGCAAGAATGCGAGAGGTTACTCAGGAAACAGTCGTAAAAGATGTACTGAATCAGGTTTCCGTGCCTGGTGCAAGCGTTCGGAAATCCTAGTTTTCAACCCGTTTTAGCTAATACCTCGGTGTGAACCGTTAATTCGGTTCCTAGTATCGAATTTTATGGTTCGCTCTTTTAGGTCAACACAAAATCAAAACGATAGACCAACGCCAGTTGGTTCTGAACGTCGGTCGAGCAGCGCTGGGCGACGTTTGAAGCGGAATCCAATTCTGTATGGAATTATCTTGGTGATGATCGTCCAGTTCCTAACCGGAATGGCGACAGGCTTCGATCTATCAGTAAGACTCTACTATGCCCTTGCTATTTTGTTGCTTGCTGGTTGGCTTTGGGCGAAAAGCAGTTCCGGGAAGATGACTGCAGAAGTCCAACGACCTAAAGGTCCGTATACCGTTGGCGACTTGATATCAGAGACTGTAATTTTGCGGAGTAGCGGCGGAACTCCAAAGGCGTGGGTTGAAGTTGAGGATCAGACAGACTTACCGGGTGTCCAGTTCAAACAGATAGCGAGTCTTGGTTTGATGCTGGCTTTTGATCGCCTTGAGATGTCAGGAACAGTGAGTCGTCGTGGTGAATACACCGTTGGCCCTCTCGTGGCTCGAACTGCCGATCCGTTCAGCATGTTTCCGCAGGAAATTCAATTTGGTGGGCATGAGACAGTTCTCGTCTATCCAAAAATCGTAGATATTCCAGACTTCGCCTCTCCTTCAGTACATTTAGTCGGTGATAATTCTCGTCGCCAACGTGCTCGGGTGTTGAGCACGGACGTATCTTCAGTTCGTGAATATGAGCCTGGTGATTCGTTGGGACGGATTCACTGGCTATCGACCGCTCGGACTGGCGAACTAATGGTGAAGCAATTCGATCAAGGTTCATCGAGCGATATGTGGGTGCTATTTGATCAACACGTAGACTCGTTTGCTGCGATTGGTGATGACACAACCGATGAAATGGGCGCCACGGTCGCTGCTTCGGTTATCGATAAGTACAACCAAGGATTTTTGCCCGTTGGGTACGCCGCCCACGGTAGTCAATCGCTTGTGGTGGCGCCAGAACGATCGGCTCATCGACGTGAGCAAATTATGCGTCACATTGCTGCAAGTAAACCCGTTGGTGATGTGACGATTCTCGAATCGCTTTCTGAGTTAGACCGGGATCTTGGTCAGAACACCTCACTCGTCGTGATTACTTCTACTAGCGATGGTCCGTGGGTCGAAGCGTTAAGCGGACTCGCAAGGCGTGGCGTTCGAGTGAGTACTGTTTTGATTGATCGTGGCTCATATGGTGGTGATTCGAACAGAGATGCGCTCGGTCATCTGACTGTAGCAGGTGTTTCAACTTACCCGGTTCTACGCGGCGACTCGATAGCTAACGCGTTGTTGAGTCGTTTGGTTGCTGATCAAGAAGGGTTACATCAGGCTTCGATTCGAGCACATTCCACAGTGGGCGAAGTCACGCAGGAAACTTCTGATGGTGCACAATATGTCGACTCAGAGCAGTTTCGAGACGGTGGTCAATGAGCACCGCTACCGACTTTTTTAAAGTAGTTCCAGATCCTCCGATGGCCGAAGACGTGGCGCCGGATTCAGGCCGATTTGAGCCACTTATTCAGTTGATCGCAAGATTTACACCGGTCCACGATTGGGTAAGTATTGGAATACTAATTTATATGATGGCCAACGTCGGCTGGTCAGTACAGCTGGCTGGCTGGGGCGATCTGCCCTCGGTGATACCGACTCTGCTGCTGGGTACGATTGCAGCATTTGTTGTTTCGAAGTTGAACTTCAACTGGTATCTCACAGTTGTATACGCACTTGGTCTCGGCTTTTTTGTGGTGATGTGGCAGGGAACTGCGCAGGCTTACGGGACAGATCCTATCTCAAGATCAATCGATGGATTCGAGCGGTTTTTATCTTGGATTACTACTGCTCAATCGGGTGGAATTAGCACCGACACCGTTCCGTTTGCTTTGATGTTTATGACGGCATCGTGGATTGTTGGATACGGAGTGACTGCTCTTACGTTCAGGTTCCGTTCCCCATGGCTTCCTACGATATTACTGTCGCTCTTGATCCTGACTAATCTTAGTTATCGACACGGTGAACATGAACACACGTTCTTCTTGTTCCTAGTTGGTGGAATTGCGTTATTCGCCCACCTGACTACCGTGCGACGGATTGAACGGTGGACAGCACAGGGCATTACCTATTCGAAGAATTTGGCTTGGGCGACTGTAGAGGACGGGTTACTGTTTGCATTGCCTATAGTGCTGATTAGTGCATTGCTACCGATTTGGGAACCAAGATCTGAGCATGTTCATGATGCGTGGGATATTTTTAGAGCACCGTTTTACGCTTTGCAGGAACCAGCGAATAGATTACTGGCTGGTGTAGATGGGCCGGGTAGCAAAGCGTTATTTTCGACGCCGTCTCAGACGATGGCATTCGGCGGATCATTGGAGTTGACCGATGAACCGCTGATGTGGGTGCGATCGAAGTACGTGGTGCCGTACGCTGGCAGGGTATATCAACAGTATAGCTCTGAGGGTTGGTTGACGGATTCCAATACCAAGGTCGAATCACCACCCCGTTCCGCCTTAACTCTGGCCCCGAATGAGCTTGAAAGGGAACGGGTTTCGCAGGTTTACGTTCCGTTTGTCGACACTAAGACTGTTGTACCGGCTGGTGGTGTTTTCTCAGTAGATAGGGAATCCACGGTTCAAATATTGAATCCGATGCGGTGGGACGTGCCACTTACGGGATCTGTTGCACAAATTAGCGCCCTTCCTTCGGACCTACGAGATATTTCATTCGCTGTCAGATTCGCGTTGAACGATTTAGTGCCAGTTGAATCGTTCGGGCAGAGACGTCTGAACAGCCAGAATCTCGTTGAGCCTGAGCTTGTCGAAGAAGTATTGCTTGCCCTTCAGGCTGCCGATACGACCGGTGAAGAGCAAGTTATTACTCGAACTGTTGTTGATGAATCTGGTGACGTAGAGAAGTTCGAGACTATTGTTATGCGGATCAGCAATGGAGATCGATCAGTCGATTGGGATCAGATCAATGTGACTGTAGATACTGACTTTGAATCTGGGTTGGCGCGACGCCTAAGTATCGAACGTAATTCACCAATTGAGCAGGTTGGAGTCCAACTTTCGAGCGAGATTTCTAAGGACGACACGTTCTCGATACAGACGTTCGTTTCAGTGGCGACCGACGATCAACTTAATGATGCTGGGACTAACTATCCAACGTGGATATCAGATAGATACTTGCAGTTGCCTCGATCGCTACCAGAGGACGTTGGGTTGTTGGCTTCGCAGATTATTCGTGATGCTGGGGCTGTAACTCCGTTCGAGAAGGCGGAGGCTATAAAGTCGTTCTTGAGACAACAGGAATATTCGTTAGAAATTTCGGGTCCTGAGTTCGGTGTCGACGGAATTTACTACTTCTTGTTTCAGACACAAGATGAGCCTTGTCCAAGTGTTGATCAGAAGTGCGATGCCTCAAAGGTTAAGGGCTACAGCCAGTACTTTGGATCTTCGGCAGCGGTTTTATTGAGATCAGTTGGCGTTCCAGCAAGATTTGTTGCTGGTTGGGCTGCCGGTGAATACATGTCAGACGATGGAATGTTCTTAGTTCGTGACAATGATCGTCACGGATGGACACAGGTGTTCTTCCCTGAGTACGGCTGGATCGACTATGAAGTGACTCCCGGAAAATCAACACTCGAACGCGGTCGTTTGTCACCGACAGTTGGCGGCGGAGATCCGTTTGCGGCTGGAAGAATAGGTGCAGCAGAAGATGACCCTGATTTCTTACTAGATATTGCCGATATTGAAAGGCTGGCACGTGAATCTCGTGCAGTAAATGGCGAGTTACTGGTTCAGGATGATGCATCAATTGTTGATGGCGTTGTCATCCCACTGAGGGTGTTTACATGGGCTTGTGGGGTAGTCGCGTCAATTGCTCTTGTGATGTTTGCTTGGTGGTTGAGTTTGCGTGGGATGGATGCCCCAACAAGAGGATATGCCCGAATGCTGCGGCTTTCGTCGTTACTTGGAATGAAGCGTCAACCGACTCAGACGGCATTGGAGTTCGCTAGTGAATTGGGCGAGAAGACGGTTGCTGCGAAAGAGCATGCGACGTTTATTGCTATCGAGTTCCAACGACAGATATATGCAGAACCATCCCAAGAAACTGACGAAGATGAAGAACGACAAAAGGATATCAACGAGGCGTGGCGCAAGGTTGCTCGCGCTTTGATCGCCCACCGTATTCGACATTTGGGCGGAATTATTCCAGGGCTTGGTAAGGGACGGAGCGTTTAAATTGGCGAAGACTCGAATCGATGAAGATTTAACTTACGATGTATTCGATACGGATATGGGCTGGGTTGCGATCGTGGCGTCTGATCACGGAGTCGTTAGGGCAAGCCTGCCTGAGGATTCGCCTGAATTAGCATTGGATTATGTTCAACCAGAAGTGGTTTTAGCAGTTCACGATCCTGAGAGGCATGCCGATTCTCGTGCGCTGATTATGGCGTACTGTGCAGGCGAACTGATTGATCTGGCAGATATTCCTATCGACACTCGTTCGGCGGCGCCATTCTTTAGGGCCGTATGGGATGCTTGTAGGTCGATACCGGCTGGCGAAACTCGCAGTTACGGCTGGCTAGCTGGGCAGGTAGGTAATTTGAAGGCTGCTCGTGGAGCTGGACAGGCGATGGCTCGCAATAAGTTGGCGATGTTAGTGCCGTGTCATCGG
>CAWVYJ010000084.1:0-6382 GCA_963934365.1 uncultured Dehalococcoidales bacterium
GAATCAGCAACAATAGCTCGAGCGAACGACAACAGCTGTCGCTGTCCGAGAGAAAGGTTTCCGCCGCGCTGTTCCAGTTCGGTTTCATATCCGTCTGGAAGCTTCATGATGAATTCGTGCGCACCCACTGCCTTGGCAGCGGCAACGACGTCTTCACGGGTTGCGCCTTCTTTGGCGTAGATGATGTTCTCGAAGATAGTTCCCGAGAACAAGAACGGCTCTTGGAGAACCATCGAGACGTGCTCGCCCAGTGAATCCTGGGTTAAGTCTCGCACGTCGTAACCACCGACCTTCACGGTGCCTTTCCAGATGTCATAGAAGCGGTGAATGAGTGCTGTCGTTGACGTTTTACCTGAACCTGTTGGGCCAACTAGCGCCACCGTTTCTCCGGGTTTTACTTCGAAGTTTATGTCTTTAAGAATAGGCTGATTTTCGACATATCCAAAAGTGACATTCTCGAAACTGATTGAGCCGTCAATTTCTTTAGGATGAATGGCGTTTGGCTTGTCTTGGATTTCAACTGGCACGTCGATAACTTCAAAGATCCGTTCCCCAGATGCCATCGCACGCTGGAGTACGTTGTAGTGCATTGTGAGCGCCCTAATAGGGTCGAAGAATCGTTGTACGAACAATACGAAGGCGACCATGACTCCGACTTCGACGGTTCCGCCGAGTACAAAGAAACCACCCATGATCACGACGATTGCCATTGCCGCCCCGGTGAGGGTATCGACGATTGGGAGCATCATGACACCGAACTTGGAGGCTTTGTTGGCAGCCCTTAGGTTGTCGGTTGCTCGGATATCAAATAGGTCGTAGTTCACGTACTCACGTGACATGCCTTGGACGGCTCGTATGCCGTTAATGTTCTCTGCGAGTGCGCCACTGACAATCGAAGATGTAACTCTTGCGCGTAAGAACGATTGACGGGCGTACGGGAGCCAAATTATTCGGATGACTAACAGAATTGGTAGTACTGCTAATGTCATTAATCCCAAGCGCCAGTCTAACCAGAGCATTGCTCCGATAATTCCGATCAAAAGTACGAAGTCACCGATTGCGAATACGGCTGTTTGCAAAAATTCCTGCAGGGCGGCAACGTCACCTTGCAGGCGTGACATGAGCTTGCCAATTTCTGTCTTATCCATGAAGGAAAGAGAGATTCTTTGGAGGTGTTCGTACATCGCCCGGCGCATGTCGATGAGGATTCGTTCGGCCACTCGTCCGACGATCAATTCTTGGAAATAGTTCGCAATAAAGTTGAATCCAACTGCTGCTAATAAAACGATGACCATCGTCGCTAGTTTTGATTTGTCGGTGACTCCCTCTTTAAGTGCATCGTCATAAACATTCTTGACGATTAGCGGAATTGCTATCGAAGAAACAGTGAATACGACTACAGCCGAAATCGCTACCCAAAGCAGAACTTTGTAGGCGGTGATGTACTTCATGAACCGGCCGACGACTTGGCCGTTGAAGGCTTCGCCGAAAACTTCTTCGTCTATTGTAGGACCGAGTTTGATCGAGGCCTTTGGCGGAATCTCGTGGCTACGTTCGTGTGTGCCCCCAGCGGTCATTAGGAAGCACTCCCTTCATCCATGTTGTTTCCACTTTGCTCGTTCGGTCGAATTTGTAGTTCGTACAGATCGTTGTAGTGACCGCTTAGAGTGAGGAGTTCTTCATGTGATCCGCGTTCGACGATTTTTCCTTCTTCGATAAAGAGAATTTCATCAGCATGCATCAATGAACTTAGGCGGTGAGAAATGATGATCGTCGCACGATCCTTAGTGAGTTCAGTGAGAGCCGCTCGAATTCGCTGTTCGGTAGCGGCGTCGATGGCTGCAGTCGAGTCATCAAAAATGATTAGCTGAGGTTTAAGCATGATGGAACGTGCGATTGAAAGACGTTGTCGCTGGCCACCTGAAAGTGATACTCCGCGTTCACCAACCAAGGTGTTGTAGCCACCGGGAAGACGGTCGATGTAGTCACCAAGTTGTGCATACTTTGAAGCAGATTCGACACGGTCATCAGGTGCCCACGGATCACCATAAGCCACGTTATGTTCTACGGATGCTGTGAAGAGGAATGTATCCTGTTCGACTACTCCGACTGCCTTTCGCAGGGAGTCGATCGTGACATCTCGAAGGTCCTGCCCGTCTATTGTGATGTAACCCTCTTTAGGGTCGTAGAAACGTGGGACGAGGTGGGCGATAGTCGACTTTCCACTACCGGGTGGCCCGACGATTCCTACGGTGTGACCAGGTTCAACTTTGAATGAAACGTCTTTTAGAGTGTGATCTTCTTCGTATCCGAAGCTGACGTTGTGAAATTCGAGTGTGCCATTTGTGATCTCGAGGTCTTTAGCATGGACTTTGTCTTGAATATCGGGGTCGATATCTAGAACTTGGAAAAGACGTCCGCCTGTTGCAGAACCACGGGCATATCCGTTGATCATCATTCCGATTTGTCGAACTGGCTGAAGCAAAATACTCATGAACGCTAGGAACTGAGTTAGCTCGCCTGCTGTTAGTTCGCCGTCGATTACCTTGAGGCCACCGACCCACAAAACGCCCGCCATAGAGAGCATGAATGCGGCGCCCATGAGTGAAATATTTGAAGCGCGTATTCCAACCTGAGTGTTGGCAAGAGTGAGCGTTTCGTTAGACGCTTCGTCAAATTTTTTCATCTCGTGGTCTTGAGAAGCAAAGGAACGTACGACTCGAATTCCGCCGAGGTTTTCGTCCATAACTTTCGTCAAAGCAGACAATCGTTCTTGAAGTTGATACCAATTTGATCGTAGCTTAAGTCGAGCAGCGGTTGCTCGCCAAGCTACAAAAGGTACGAAACTGAGGCTGATGGTTCCCAAGACGAGGTCTTGGCTCAGCATCAGGTACATTCCTGTGCCGATTAAAACAATGAGGAACACACTTCGTAGCAAAGCTGTTTGCACGAACATTCGTACGCCTTCGACATCGACGATTCCGCGTGTAATCAAGTCGCCAGTATGGACGCCGGCGTGGTAGCTGAACGAAAGACGCTGGAGCTTTTCGTAGTAGAGCATGCGCAGTTCGTAGCCGATGCTTTGGCCGATAGATTCACCCATGTAGTTTTGGAACATGGCGGATAGGCCACGACCAACCGATGCGATGAACAGCAATACTGCGATGATGATGAGGGCAGTTTTTGCCGGGTTAGAACCTTCGCCGACAATATCGGTGACATTGTCAATCGTTGAAATTACAGCCGAGTTAGCGATCCTTAGATCGCCGTTTTCAAGGCCCATAGCTGCATCGACAGAACTTCCGATAAGAATCGGTATCACTAGCTGGAATCCTGATGCTAGGAAAATGGCGATAAGTCCAAAAACGAGCCGCCATCTGTACTGGAGAGCCATGCGAGTTATGCGCATAAAGACTCCCACAGAGCTTGATCCGACGACAGGTCGTGATGAAGTCCCGGCCGCTTTTCCTACTGGTGCAACTTGGCTGTTAGCCGTGACGATTCCTCCTCCATGTTTAAATCCACAGCGTGTAAGCATCGCGCACCTTTATTAACTATGCGTAAGGTTTAGATCACGGATTTTCTCAGTTGTACGGGCGTATTAGTGAATAGGGATAAACTTGTAGCTGTGCTACAAGGATGCTCGGAACGATTCAAGCTATCCTCATTGCAGTTTGAATTTTGAAGTTGAATCTATAAATGACTGTTTCCGATCCAAATAATCTGTTCGACGGAGCGCTTGCCAACCTTGAGTCGGGCCAGCTCATTACGACGGGCACTTCTTCTGGCGAATCGAAGAAATATGAGAAGAACGAGTTCTCTGTTCGGACGGCTGCGCTCGAAGATTTAGCAATGCTCGAAAGTATCGAGCGAGAGGCATTCCCTGGAGTGACTCCGGTCACAAGGCTTGAACGAGATCTGACTCGGCAGAACGGTCTTTATCTTGCTGCTACCCGGGGATGGCACCCTGAAGAGCAAGAACTTGGACCGCGTTACGCGATAGCGACGAAGGCCGAAAAAGAAGATGTGAGTTTTACGGCGCGTTTGAAGCGGAATGTCGATCGCTACGTTCTTGATCGAGTAGCTCGACCCACTCTGCCGTCGGGATACATAGGGGGATTTGTTGGATTGTGGTTCGTGTTGGACGAGGCTCACGTGGTGATAATCGGACTACGCGAGTCGGATCGCCGCAAGGGCATTGGTGAACTATTGCTCATCAGTGCAATTGCTCAGGCCGTCGAAAACGACTCTCGAGTGGTGACCCTTGAGGTTCGTGCATCTAACGAGCCTGCTATCGAGCTGTATCGTAAGTACGGATTTCAGGAAGTCGGTTTACGCCTACGGTACTACTCAGACAACGGCGAAAACGCTGTCATTATGACAACTCCGCCAATTCAGAGTGATGACTACCAGAATCAGTTCACGACACTGGTGGAACAGCACGCAGATAAGTGGGGACGAGTTTCTAGTTTAGGGTTTTATGACACAGGCCGCGAGCTGGCTGTAGCGGTTTCTGAGGATTCAGCCGAAGTTGAGCTCGAAGACTAAAGTCCGGCGGTAAGCAGAACGTAAAGAAAAAGCAGGGCTATTACTGCAACTGTTAGTTTGACTGCCCAAGATGTCCATTGTTTCTGGAACGCTTTGAAGTGCTCTATTGAGCGCCATTTCTTGCCACGCCAGGCGTGTTCATTTCCTTTGGCACCTAGATATATGCTCGCGACCACCATGACTACAAGCTGAACCGTGGGTGGTAGGAACGCTGCACCGAAAAGGATAACCGTATAGGGCACTCCTGAGAAAAGTCCCCAGACTGCCGGCATTAGGAATGCCGCCCAGTTCCATTTCTTGATTTCACGAGGTATTTCGCCATCGCGTGTGCCTGAAGAATTTGGCGTCGTTGAGTCAGCGTTACCAAATGGGTTCATCGGTGCTGCATGGTTTTGATGCTCTGCCTCTGAGGCTGCACCTCTTAGGTCCGGTTGTTGATCTGGGCCTAAGATATTCGGATTAGCGGAAGGTGTCGAAACAGGATTTAGATCAGGTCGATAGGTACGCGGCGATGCTGCAGAGGGAACCTGTAGTTCAGGTTTTGCCTTTGGAGCGATTCGTACGGCGTCCTTCATTTCAGACCCACACACCCAGCAATAGACGCCGCTAGTGTTATTGGTACCGCCGCATCTTGCACAAGAGTTGAGCCCTAAAGGAGGGTTTGACTCGTTTGTAACTTCGATCAACCGTTCGCCGCAACGATTGCAGGCGTAGATTCCCTTATCGTTTTCTGTGCCACAGTGAGCGCAGAAGTGTCGATTGCTAGCGTTAGATTGTTCAGTTTGATCTGTCATTCATTCATAAGTTTAGAGATGTTCTTCAAAGCTGTCGCTACGCGTCGTCGATTCACCGTTGTGTATTGGCCTGAATGCGTCAACGTTATTCGCTTGGTTCTACATATTTTCGAGGTTGAGATATATCGAGTTCATAAGGTCGTCTAGTTCTTCACGAGTTGTATCGTCGATCGAGGGGCTTGGTGGTCGGATATCGGCTGTTGTGATGAACCCTCGTCTCTTCATGATTTCTTTTCGAATAGCGAGGCCTATGCCGGATGAGTTTTCGTATCGAATCAGTGGGATCCACTTATAAAAGATTGATCGCGCACGTTCTAGGTCGCCGCTTGTTATGTATTTGTGAATTGCGACAAGAACTTCAGGGTAGGCAAAACCTGTCATAGTTCCGATTGCTCCACGGCGTAATTCCTCGAAAAGGAATGCTCCACCGAGTCCTCCGAAAATTCCCATAGTTCCATTTGTGGCCTCTATGACTCTCGTAATTTTCTGAGGAGTCGGGGGGTCTTCAAGTTTCAGATATTTGGCATCGGGCAGTTCGGAGTGAAGTTTGCCAATAAATGCAGGATCTAAGTGCACACCCGTTTGTTCGGGTAGATCTTGGACGACTATCGGAATTTTTGTGACTTCTTGTGCTGCAGCATAGTACTCGTAGGTTGCTGGAGGGTTAGGTTTCATCATTTTCGCAGGAGCGACCATGACAGCAGTAGCGCCGCCTGATTGAGCGTCGCGCACTCGTGCTGCAAGCGCACGTCCGCTTTCTGCACTAGTTCCGACGGTAACGGTTAGATCGTCTCCTGCTGCTGCTACAACTGCATCAATTATGGGGGCTCGTTCTACGTCGGTTAGGCGATGCGCTTCGCCCATGACACCTAGAGTTACGACTCCGGTGCAGTTGGCTGTTCGTGCTGCGCCGACAAGTCGATCAAAAGATGCTGTATCGACTTCGCCGTTTGAATCGAAAGGAGTTGGCAGCATGAAGTGAATTCCGTCTAATTTACGATCATTTGCCAATGAAGATAGCTCCTTGTCGATATAGGTCA
>CAWVYJ010000085.1:0-6307 GCA_963934365.1 uncultured Dehalococcoidales bacterium
CAGCCGTTCGATTACTAATTGAGCGAGGCGTTATAACAGAAGATGAAATCGTTAGCGGAAGTATGTTCGAAACATGTGATTGGGTCGATACGTTTGGAGCAGCAACGCCAAACGCGATTCATGCAAAGGCAAATTGGCACCAGGTTGAAAATGCTGGGGGCCAGTGGGGCTTTAAAGCCTCCGCCCTGCAGTAGTAGCTATCTGCTTAGGGGTATCTTCATTTATCTCAGAGTCCATACCATTGACTGATTGCATAGCTCGTTGAGAGAACGGCTCGAAAGCTATAAATCAGCTGGACGCTGATAAATTGTTGGCTGGCACAGGTTTTAAGCTATGACCACGGGAATAACGTGACCCTCAGCAGGGTCACCAGCAACTACAGGGTTATGCAACGGAGCACTAAAGCCTTCAGCCGAAATCGTAATCATGTCTCCGGGCTTGAATTTCCAATCTCGGCTACTATAGCTCAATTGGCTTGTTCCAAAAAAATGAATATGCGCATCGCCTGGGACACGGTGTAAAGGATACTTAAAGTGGTGATCCTCACAGTTCGCCAACGTGTGAGACATGTACTCTTCGCCTGAGTAAAGTGGACCACTTTCGTAGATCATCTCGCCATCGCGTTCAACAGTGCATTCCAGTTCTAATTCATCAAATGAAAAATCTGTTACGAGCTCAGGGCCTAGCGCACAGGAGCGTAATTTTGATGGAGCCAAATACAGATAGTTAATCCGCTCGGTCTCGTGATCTGCCCACTCATTACCTAAAGCGAACCCAACTCGATTCGGCACCCCATTCTTGTCGATAAAATAGCAACCGCCCAACTCAGGTTCCTCTCCACCATCCAGTGCAAATGCCGGAATCTCGAGTCCCTCACCCGGTCCACGCACAATCGTGCCGTTCCCCTTGTAAAACCACTCTGGCGACGTTCCGCGCTCACCAGGGTTAGGCTTACCACCATCGATACCCATCTGGAACATCTTCGCTGAATCTGTCGCTGGCTCTTCGGTCGGCACAGCATCAACCGAATGCATCTGATCACGTGACTTCATGCTTCCCGTGTGGGTAAGTCCCGTTCCAGAAACTATTACGCGGTGATCATCAGGATGATCGAACGGAGCAATCAAATAAGTTGAATCTCCACCGACCTCAGCCCCGCGCAACTCCGCGTAGTTCAGCCGATCTGATCCCTCAGAAGCCGCTCCAGCCAGCGTTTCGTCGAAAGATTTACCAACAGCCTGCGACAACTCGAAAACGTCGAAAACCGAACTCAATGATGTTGTTGCTGAAGTCACATCAACAACATGATCTCCATCAACAAAACCCACTCGACGTCCCATATCCGGAATAACAAACTGAACTACACGCATACTGCTCTCTTATCTAGATTCCCAAATTAATTAACTTCAATTCTAATTTATAACGCAGATACTACGCCTGCTGACCGTCTTGGTCACTTGAGATATTCAGTTATCCTTCACGTTCCGTTCGAAAACTACCAAAAGACAACTGAGTTCAGCGCGCTGCCGTCCAAAATGAGCAACATGTACACTGAAACCGCCTTCACTATCGATACCTCATCGATCAAATTTGGCCCTGGAATCACGAAAGAATCCGGATACGAACTCTCTCGATTAGGAGCAACACGGGTCCTAGTCGTCACCGATCCTCAACTTGCAAACAGCCCAGCAGTGCAAACCGCAATCGACTCGCTGAAGCAAGCCAACATCGATTACGCAGTATTCGATCAAGTCAGTGTTGAGCCAACCGACTCCTCGCTCAAAAGAGCTATCAAATTCGCTGTAGAAGGCAACTTCGACGGATTTTTGCCGGTCGGCGGTGGCTCGAGCATCGACACAGCGAAAGCAGTGAATCTCTACTCGACCTACCCCGCCGAATTCCTCGAATATGTAAACGCGCCAATCGGAAAAGGCACGCCAGTACCGGGCGATCTGAAACCGCTAGTAGCAGTCCCAACGACTGCCGGCACAGGAAGTGAAACTACCGGCGTAGCAATATTCGACTATGAAGAACTCGGTGCCAAAACTGGTATCGCACACCGATCACTACGACCCGACGTCGGTTTGGTCGATCCTGAAAACACCCGATCTCTCCCCAAAATGGTTGCGGCGTGCAGCGGCTTCGACGTTCTCTGCCACGGCATCGAGTCTTACACCGCACTCCCCTTTTCTCAGCGCGAAGCTCCTTCTAGTCCAGCGCACCGACCCGCCTACCAGGGATCAAATCCTATTAGCGATGTGTGGGCTTTGGCAGCACTCGAAATGGTCGGAAATAGCATCCTCCCAGCAGTGCTCGATCCTGAAGACATGGAAGCCCGCACAAACATGGCGATGGCTGCCACATTCGCAGGTGTCGGCTTCGGTAACGCCGGAGTCCATTTGCCTCATGGCATGTCATACCCAGTTTCAGGGCTGGTAAAAAACTACCGACCTGAAGGCTATCCAGAAGGAAAAGCTATCGTTCCGCATGGAATGGCGGTAATCCTGAATGCCCCGGCCGTTTTCCGCTACACCGCTTCATCAAACCCCGAACGACACCTGCGCGCTGCACAACTTTTAGGAGCCGATGTGAACGGAGCAGGACCAGAAGACGCAGGCTATCTCGTAGCCGAACGCCTTATCTACATCCTAAAGCAAATCGGAGTCCCAAATGGACTCGGCGGCGTCGGCTACACCGTCGATGATGTCCCAGCGTTAGTAGAAGGCACGCTCCCTCAACACAGAGTAACTAAATTAGCCCCACACCCAACCGGAGCCCCAGAACTAACTCAACTCTTCACCGATTCGTTGACCCTCTGGTAAGTAACTGTTCGTCGACACACTCGTACACGGCTGGGACATCGCCATTAGCTCAAAGCAAGATTCCACGCTAGATTCCTATCTCGGCATCGTCGAACAAATGCATGTCACTCGGTGAGGAAATATCTGATAACGACCGCTCAACGTTAAATGCTGCATCATCCGGCAGCGAAAGCGGCAACCTGAAAACCCACCTTCTCGGGCTGCTTGGCATAGACAGATAAAGCCTCGCTCATAACCCAAATAACCTGCATCTGACCGATTACGAGCATTCAGAGTTATATTCAGAATACTAAAAACAGTATGCTGCTCGGGAACTTCCTAACATTTTGATTTTCGGGCTGCGAATCGAAACAAAATAAGGCCACCAAGAAATTGGAATGCCGTATACAAAGGTAAAAACAGTAGATGAGTGACTTCTCCTTCATTCAACTAGCCGATCCCCAGTTCGGATTATTCGCTGGTGTAAGCGGAAAAACCAATACGGAAATCGCAGCTTTCGCCGAACGCAGAATTATGGTTAGCAAAGTGAAGAAATTTACTGGTTTTGCGCCCGAAACCGCACTGTTCACTCGCGCCATCGAACGCGCCAACTTGTTGAAACCAGCGTTCGTCGTGGTGTGCGGCGACATGGTCAACAATCCTGATAATCAAGATCAAGTCAAAGAGGTAAAACGAATCGGAGCACTGCTCGACGATTCAATCGCCCTGCACTGGGTACCAGGCAACCATGATGTAGCTGCCGATCATTCCACTCCTGAGCAGAAATACATCGACCAATACAGGAAGAACTTCGGTCCCGACTTCTACGCCTTCTCACACGGGGGCATTCGATTTATCGTCATTAATTCATCGATCCTCACTTCGCCTAAAACTATGGCGTCTGAAGCTAAAGAGCAACTCGATTTTGTCGAGGCTGAAGCGATAATATCCGGTCACCAAAACGCCAACCGAATCGTTCTCCTCAGCCACCACCCGTTGTTCGTTGAATCGGCAGACGAAGCCGATAATCCGTGGTCGATCAAAAAGAAATATCGTAAACCACTAGTTGAAATCGCTACCAATCACGGTATCAAAGCTAACTTTGCGGGCCACTGGCATAGAAACAACTACGCCATGGATAAAGGTATCGACGTAATTACGTCAGGTCCCGTCGGATACCCGTTTGGAGACGACCCGTCGGGCTTCAGAGTGGTTGAAGTAACTAGTGAAAATATTGAACACAAGTACTATTCATTAGAATAGAGCTTCGTCGAGCGAGCCAGAATCCGTCAGTTCTGTCCCATTCGCATCACCCTAGGGGCGGATATTTTGCGCACGGACGAAATCAAACCAATTGAAATCGCTAAGAATATCGCGCCAATAACACCAACCAACACTCCAACCGATTGCCAGTCCACATCAAGAACAACAGGTGGTACGACTCGCACCCCTTCGCCGGACGTAACAAGAAATGGAATTATCGTTGCGCCCATACGCATGCCGAGCAATCCACCAACCAACACTGCCGGTACAAGCACCATCGATAATTCCAGCGTAACCAGTCCCAGCACTTGTTTGGTCGTTAGTCCTAAGGTACGCACGACAGCATACTCGGTCATACGAGAAGCAAACGTCACCTGCGAATAGACCAAGAAGCCCACTGCGCTCGCAGCCAAAACTGTCGTAAATGCAATCGCCAATAGTGCTTTCCAACCAGCTGAAATCAGCGGATCAACAGCCGCATCACGCAACAACTGATCCTGATCTATCAAAGAAATAGGGGATGTCATTCTCTGACGCATGGCGTTGGCTACCTCAGAAGGTACCGCTTCACCAGTATCGATCCATACTTCGTTCGTCTGCTCGGCGTTACGCATCTTGTTCGCATTCAGCGCCATCCATGTAGATCGAATGTCCCCAACTATGAAAGTAGAAAATTCCGGATCAAGAGTTGGGAAGTAATCAGCAACACCAGCAAGTCGAACCGGTACTGCACTGCCCTGCACATCCACGTTGATTCGTTCACCAATGTTGTAACCACCAAGTTCCATGAAGCCAGTACTAGCAATCACCGGAATTGGAGCACTTTCCGATCCCACAGTCACACCGCTCAGCTGTGTAACGACTACGGGGTTCCAAGTCATCACTGCGATGCCCTGATCAATCGGGGTTGGCTGCTCGTCACCGTCACTGCCCGAAACATCAGCGTAGGCAAATAACGGTTCGATACGCGCTCCATACTGGTTTAGACCAGCTTCAACGGTCATCCAAGACGAGTTTGAATTAAAATCTTCAATCACTCGTATCTCACCGCTCTCAAGAACGATCGAAAGTTCATCAATCTCAACCGCACCCGCATCTAAAAACGGTGGATCTGATCGACTAAATCGCCCTCGATCAACATTTGGTAATCCCACCCCAATAAACTCAATATGGAGCGGTGGAACGGGATTAATACCATCGAAATCAATTCCTTCTAAAGAGCCAGAAAGAGTGCACCACTTTGGAGATAAAGTCTCGTTCACCACCTCACATCTACCAAAGCTTAAATACCGGTTTACTACGTCGATATCAGAATCCAATATGGCGGCAAATATTTCCTCATCATCAGCGGAGGTTACGATTTGAAACTCTTGTTGTAAGGCCACAGAATCCAAAGAATCATCTGCGATTGTATTAGCCTCATCACCTACTGCAGTCTGATCATCACTAGATATATTTTTTGGACCCTCGACAGATTGCACAAGTTCAGCACAAGCATTAATCGAAGACGATGAATCCTTGCCCTGACACAATAGAACCATGTTTCCAACCACGATGTAGTCAAAATATTTAGGATTCTCACAATCAGGTGGGGAACGGCGTCCTCTTGCCCTGCATTGACGACGTTCTCCCATGCCTTCCTGCCATCGCTGCAGCTCTTCCGCTACCGCATCTTCTCCTGTGACCTCATCAGCGAAATCTACTCCAGTATCGCTAGCTTCGGCGTGTGTAGGATATAGACGCACTTCATATTCGAGCCTGCTATAAGGATCTGGCCCATAAAAGCCATGGAATGCCTCAGTGGCGCCATCAAGATTCGCTACCGAATAAGATTTATTAAGCTTAAAACCAACATCTAATAGGCTTTGAAGTGTGAAAATTGTAGGTACTGGATCTATCTTCAGGAAATCAGAATTTACGTTGGTATCTGTCTGTAAGTTTGGAAGTGTGAAAACAGAGTTTTCTTGATTAAACCATTCAGGTCTAACAAAACCCTCTGATGCAAAATCAATCGGCCTGTAGCCGGTCTTATTCTTTGCGTTTACATCAGCACCCCGATCAATCAGGAACTCGGCCATTTCTCTGTTCCCCATATAAACGGCCCAGTGCAATGGAGTACCTGCATCTTCATCATTTGCATTCAGGTCCAAATTGGCGCCATTATCGACAAGAATTTCGGCGATCTCTTTATTGTTTGTGAGGACTGCCAAATGAAGAGGTGAGGCACCATACCCAGGACCTGC
>CAWVYJ010000086.1:0-6216 GCA_963934365.1 uncultured Dehalococcoidales bacterium
TTTCGTCAGGCATAGATTTAATCTGCTTTCTTCACGGCGTGACCACCGAAGCCGTTACGCATTGCAGCGAGCATCTTGCCGCCCAGCGGATCGGACTGGCGTGAACGGAATCGCATTTGGAGAGCGGCTGTTATTACAGGCGCCGGAACAGCCAGTTCAACAGATGCATCGACTGTCCAACGACCTTCACCTGAGTCGTCAACATACGAACTGAGTTCCTTAAGACGAGGGTCTTTTTCTAGTTCATCAACCGTTAGGTCGAGAAGCCATGATCTAATCACGCTACCGCGCGTCCAGTTTTCGGCGATAGCTCCGAGATCGAGGTTGAAATCTTCTTTGGCGGCAAGAAGTTCAAAGCCTTCGGCATATGCCTGCATCAGACCGTATTCGATGCCGTTGTGAATCATCTTCACATAGTGTCCCGAACCGCTAGGCCCGACGTGTAAGTTACCGTCTGAGTCCTCCGGGGCAAGGGTTTTGAAGATCGGCCTGTTTCGGTCGTAGGCGTCGCGATTACCTCCAACTGTTAGGCAATAGCCATTGGCGAGTCCCCAGACTCCGCCGCTGGTTCCGGAGTCGAGAAAGTCGATACCACTTTGGGCTGCATGTTCACCTCGTCGCTGCGATTCCTTATAGTTCGAGTTTCCACCATCGATCAGCGTGTCGCCTTCGTCTAGAAGTTCGACCAATGAGTTGACAGTGCTCTCGGTGATATCGCCAGCTGGCACCATGACCCATACGGTTCGTGGTGCTTCAAGTTGGCTTACAACGTCTTCAATCGAACTTGCTCCCGAAGCGCCTTTTTTGGCGAGTGGAGTAACTGCTGAAGAGTCAGGATCGAACACGACAACTTCGTGCCCGTCGTTAAGTAGGCGTTCCGACATATTTCCGCCCATGCGGCCGAGGCCAATCATACCTAGTTTCATCCGTTTTCTCCGTGGAAATTCGACCGCACGTCTTATCTAGTGGGTGGTCAGACGTTGCTTTTCGAGTTGATTCTGCGACTTACCGTTTCGTTGAGTTTAGCTACATCGTGCACAACCCATTGGGGATCAAGCCATGAACTTTCTTCGATACTCGCACGTGAAAACAATGTACTGACACAGATCCAAGAAGCCCCGGAAGCCATTGCTGCCTTCGTGCCGATAGGTGAATCTTCGATGATTACGACTTCTTCTGGTGCAACGCCCAGTCGGTCCATAGCTAGCAGATAGATATCGGGATCGGGCTTAGGGTTGGTGACCATTTCCCGCCCAACTACATCATCGAGCAACACTCGTACTCCCAGCGCATCGAGCACTCGTTTCGCTTCGTCACTGAACGACGATGTTGCTACCGATACAGTCCGACCGTTGCGCTTTTGATCGCGTAAAAGATCGATATTGTGCTGATAGACGTTTTTGAGCAGCTGATCGGTTGCACCGTCTGTGGCTCGATATTCGTCCATTCGGATTTGGTGCAGATGCTTCCATAGTTCACCATCGATGGGATCAAGAGAATCAGCGAGTCCGAATTCATTGATCATCCGTCGACTCACCATTTCGTCAGTCGAGCCGACGATATGTTCATAAAGTTCGATTGCACGGCAGTCTGGGGCGTTTGCCCCTGTGAGCCTGCCTAGGATCGTTGCATATGATTTTGCTTTGAGCCGTTCGGTTTCTACGAGGGTTCCATCGAGATCGAAAATGAAGGCACTAATCCGACTCTCTTGTTCGATCTGTTCTGACATTAGTTATTTCTGAAGACTAGTTACAGGACTTCGGAAGTCGTGCGTGATTTCTCGAAGATTTCTCCGATATCGCCAAATTGAGCGGCGATCACCTCTACGGCTTCATCCCGTTCAATTATGCCTTCATTCAACTGGACTAGGTGACGATAATACGCACCCGGTCCGATCAATACGCCCGAGACACCTATTGTGCGAGCTGCGAGCGAAATAACATTCTTATCAGTTTGAGAAAGTTCGTTTCCGATTTGCCCATCCGCAAGTCCGCCGGCAACAACGATCAGCACCGTATTTTCACGATCATCGACGTGGGCTTGAGCAGTGATTGCCGCAGTAAACGTCTCATCGCCAGCTGGTTCAAAAGCCCATATCGACGGATGAACGCCAGCATCCTGTAGCTGTTGAATCGACATAATTACGAGCATTGCACGTGCGCTCGAAAATCCGCCATACATTTCGATCTGTGTTGAATTTGGAATGGAGTCGAGTTCAATCATTAAGGGCTTAGATTCTTCACGCGCCTGGTCCGATACGATCTTCAGCTTCTCAAGAAGTTCCTTGCGACCTTCCTCAGGTCCGTCTGGATTCAGTGTCAGCTGGACTGCGGTGTAATCGACATTAAACCGGCTTAGCGAGTGCGTTCCACTTTGCGGTGAAGATGCGGTGGTTAGCTCCATAGCCTTAGCTCGCAGTAACACCGACTCTCCAAGATCACTGTCAGCCCAGAGGCCAATGCTCGATTTTGCCAACCCGTTTTCAACAGCAGTAGTGATGCCATCGAAAACTACGCGTTTGAGATTGGCTGCTTGTTCCCGGTCAGAGGCAGTTGGCTGTCCGTTGGTTGCAAGTACCTCAGAAATTAAGTCAACTCGATCGTCGAGTGCGATGAAGTAGTTAGGGTTTGATTTGATTGTCGAGCTAGTCATTTGAAGGTCTAAGAATCATTAGGGGGTGTTCTGTTAGTTCTAACTTATTTTGTCGTATCTAATTATTATTTAGGGCTCGTACTGCAGTACTAAGTTCTTCGACAAGGTCGGATTCGATCTTGATCGGTAGAACCGTTTGGCCACCTGCAGCCATGACCGTAAAGTCGCGATCAGCTTGAGCCTCGGTCAGTTGACCGAAAGTGTACGATTTGCCCGGGACGGCAAGGTGATCGTATTTCTCTGATACGAAACCTAGCACGATCGCGTTTTGTGGCCCACCTTTGTACAGCTGACCTGTTGAATGGAGATAGCGAGGACCGTATCCGAATGTTGTCGCCATCCCGGTCTGTTTAGATATTGCTTTGCGTAATTCAGAGAATGCAGCGGTTGTTTCTGGTGACTCAGGTAAGAAGGCTGTGATCGCTACGTAACGGGGGCTTGACTCAAATTTGATCTGGTCCAGAGCCGCGTTCAGTGAAATATTATCGATTGCCACCGACGGGTCAGAAAGTAGTTCGAGTGATTTCACTTTTGAGGCTTCGACGTCAGGTTGGTCGAAGGGGTAAATGTCCATTAACGACGAAGCGGCTGTAGTTGCGAATTGCCATCGGAAAAATTCCCCGGCAATTTCGCTTTTGTTGGAAGTAGGTGGTTCTATCACGTATACAGGGTGATCTGAATTACGAAGCGCGAATATAGCGTGGTTTATTCGCTTTTCGTCTCCTCCTGATTTAAACACTACGAACTGGCGATCCGATGCGAAATCGTCGAGAATTAAAACCGGCTCTCGCGTAACTGGGATCAGGCCTTTTCCATTTTTGCCGGTCGATTCGGCTAGTAGCTGATCGACCCACATTCCGAACATTGAGTACTCATCGCTTGTGATGAGGCTGACCTTGTCTCGTCCTTCGAGAGCATTCGACGCCAAGAATGCACCGAGAGTTAAACCGGGATTTTCTTTCGCGTCGACTTGGCATTGTTGTGCCATTCGGACTGCAGATTCAGCGAATGCTGGGATATTCATACCGGTCGCAGCAGCAGGCATCATTCCGAATGCACTGAGCGCTGAGAACCTGCCGCCTACGTCATCAGGAGTTAAAACCCACGTGCCAAATTCGCCAGCTATAGCTCGTTCTGCAAGCAGAGTTCCCGGATCGGTCAGCGCTATGAAATTCTTGCGATTCACCGAAGAATTGCCGGCGTCGACCATTGCAGCACGGAAATGCACCTCTAACGTCAACGGCTCGACGGTAGTGCCGGACTTGCTCGATACGAAGAACAGAGTTTTGCTGAGATCAAGCTTGTTAGTTATTTGCGAAATAGTGGTTGGATTTACCGTGTCGAGTACATGGAGGCGAATTGCCGAAGTAACTTTCGACGCAGTTTCAGATATCCCGAAAATACTGCTGAGAGTCAGCGGCGTCATACTACTGCCGCCCATTCCGAGTACTAAGACATCGGTGTAGCCATCTCTAACAAGCTGTGAGTGAAGATCTTCAAACTGCGCTGCCAGCATCGACAGTCGCATCGGAAGATCGAGCCAGCCGAGTGTTTTACTTGCTGGATCTCCACCGGGAGATGGCTCCGGCCACAAAGTAGCGTCACGGTTCCATAGCCTCGAAGCGAATGATTCGTCTACCAGTCGTTGCAGAGCTTGGGATACTGAAACGTTTTGGTCATCATTCATTTGCGTCGTTACTCCGAAATCAGTTGCCCAACGACTCGAGCTTTTCTTCGATTCGACCGAGCAGCGATGCGTACGAATCGGCAAATGTCTCCACGCCGGCAGTGAGAAGATCACCGGTTATTGCATCTAGCGATACGCCAGCTTCGGCGAGAGCTTTTATCTGCGACTGTGCTTCACCTAGACCAGAGGTTAGATCAGATCCAGGGTTACCGTGATCAGAATATGCCGCCAACGTTGCTTCCGGAATTGTGTCGACCGTGTCGGGACCCATTAGGCAATCAACATACATCGTGTCGGAGTAATCTGGGTTCTTCACGCCAGTAGATGCCCACAAAGGACGTTGTACCTGTGCGCCTGTGCTGTGGAGTGGGAAGAACGAACCGCCACCACCTAACTTGCGATCAAATAATTCAGCGAACTTGGCGTATGCAACTTTGGCGTTCGCAATTCCGATTTTTCCCCGTAGTTCATGTCCGGCGGGAAGGGCGTTGTCGACCGCACTGTCGACACGGCTAACAAAGAACGATGCGACCGAGGCGACCGCGGATGGCATACCTCGGGCTGCCTTGGCAAATTCGGAGAGACCTTCAATATAGGCGTTTGCGGCAGTCGTGTAAGCATCGAGAGAAAATAACAGTGTGACATTTACGTTGATGCCTTCTGAAATGAGTGTTTTGATTGCTGGAACACCCTCCGGAGTACCAGGAACTTTGATCATTACATTAGGGCGGTCGATTGCAGCCCAGAGTCGTCGTGCCTCGGTAACAGTTCCATCTGTATCGGCGGCGAGAGTCGGGGAAACCTCGATGCTGACGTATCCGTCACGCATGCTGGCGCCGTCGTAAACAGGGCGTAGAACGTCGGCGGCATCTCGAATATCATCTACAGCCAATCGTTCGAAAATTGTTTGGCTGTTTGCGCCATCTTTCGCATATTCGATTAATGACTCGTCGTAGATGTTACTTTCTGCGATGGCTTTGTCGAAGATCGACGGATTTGATGTGACACCCGTGATTCCAGAATCGATGAACTTCTGAAGTTCGCCTGATCGAAGCATGTCTCGGCTGATCGAATCGAGCCAGATCGACTGACCGTTTTCAAGTGCCTTTTGGATGTTGTTCATAAATTCCCTGTAAATTCGAGGTATTCAGATTGCTTAGTACGAGAGCAGTACTACGTCGAACTAGCTTTTTGAGATTTGATCTTTTTCTATAGCCGTGACTTTATCGAGCCGACGTTTAAATCGTGGTTCGTCGGCTTCAAGATTTGCAGTCATGAACGACTTTACGAGATCTTCCGCGAGCGCAACGCCTACTACTCGTGCACCCATGCAAAGTACATTCATGTCGTCGTGTCTAACACCTTGTCCAGCTGAGTAGGTGTCGTGGCAGAGACCGGCTCGTACGCCGGGGTACTTATTGGCGGCGATCGCTGCACCAACTCCGCTTCCGCAGATAACGATTCCACGCTCGGCTTCGCCCGACTGAACCGAAGCTGCAACGGGCGCTGCGAAATCTGGAAAGTCGTCTTCGGCATCGAAGTCGTGCGCACCTTTGTCCAGAACCTCATAACCCAGAGATTCGAGAACCTTGGTCATGTCGGATTTCAGTTCGTAGCCGCCGTGGTCGGCGCCAATTGCTACTTTCATATCAAGCCAGCCTATTCAAAGGTTTGTCAGTGCTAAGTAATTTATGGAAGACATTCTCGGTGCAATTCTGCGGGAATGCCACTAAACCACCGAGAATATCTCACTTAGTTTCCGTTGATTCTGATTTGCAGCCACCTGTTAGTTAGTAGCGATGTGACCCAGCCACTTTTACTCGAACCGAATAGAGCGAAGTGTCACCGCATATGTAAATGCGTTTGCCATCTTTGTC
>CAWVYJ010000087.1:0-6163 GCA_963934365.1 uncultured Dehalococcoidales bacterium
ATCAATGGCAGCTTGTGGACTAGGAAGGTGATGTGTAACGGCGCCATAAGACAACCATCGCGAATGAAGCGGTGGCTATGACCAGAGGCCACCAGAGCAGATTTATGAGTGAGAGTATCAGGAAGAAAACGATAACGCTGGCGGAAACTACTACCCCACCTCGGTCTCTGAATTTCGCTGCTGAAAGCACGGCAAATATCGGTAAGCTAACCACGAACCAGCCAATGAAATTAGAAATCGGAACGCCGTAGTAAAAACCAATTGACTGCCACGACCAGGCATCCATCGGCCCTGTAGCAACGGGCTCAAGCAAAAAATCGATTACCACCATTATTATCGGCCCTGCGATGGGCCACCAACCCTTGGCGACATTAGCCCAGATTAGAACGTTTGCAGCAAACACCGTCACAACAATCCATGCAGAAACAAGCGCGATTGGGACATCGAACAATGACGGACCAAGAGCGCTGCCGTAACTGTATGTCCCGAATGGGAAGCCGGTCGATTCTCCTAGCACCTCAGCGCCGAAACCGAACAGGCCTATCCCTATAAAAAGTAGGCGGTTACGAGCATCGAGCTGCAGAAGAATGAGCATAGTGGCCAGGTAGAGGAAGGTTGGTGCGACCCATTCGGTCCCATCAGGAGATTCCTCCCAAAGAGCGGATGAGATGACACCGCCGGACCACAGCACAACATAGACAGCAATACTGGATAAAATAAATATGTTCAGCAACTTGTTCAATTCGCCGCACTACCGACCATCTCGCTGACAATTTCCGCTGACATCAGAACGGTCGGTGTGCCCCCACCGGGATGCGTTCCACCTCCCACGTAGAATAGGTTCTGGATTTTCCGGTCTTTCAGAGAAGGACGGAAAACAGTTCCTCTCCATCCGTGAGAAACCTGTCCGTATATCGAGCCACCGGGTGTGGAGTATTCGGACTCTAGCCACGCTGGAGTCCAACAGTCAATGAATCGGGCATCCACGAAAAGGTCTGGCATACCTGATTTTGCAAGACGTTCTCGCACTCTCCGAACCGCTTCTGCTTCAAACTCAGGAGTCCAGGGTGCTGTATCCGCTGGAGCATTGGCCATGAGGAATACAGATTCACCGCCAGCCGGAGCCATGGAGGGATCCGTAATTGAAGGGACATTCACGTAGACGGTTGGATCATCAGGAAACTTTCTTTCGCGGAAAATCTGTGAGAACTCTCGGTCGTAGTCGTCGGAAAAACAGACTGTGTGATGACGAAGTCCCTGTAACTTCTTATTGAGCCCGATCAACATGACAAACCCTGACATCGATCGCTGCTCAGGCTTGAGTTCGCGGCCTGCATTACCTTCAGTTAGTCGGTGAATCGCCCCGGGGTCTGCGTTTGATATAACGCCGTCTGCCCTAAAAAAACTGCCGGTTGTAGTTACCACACCGGTAGCACGGCCGCTTTTAGTGACTATGTCAGCAACAGTACTGTTGTATTCGAATCGAATGCCTACTCCCAGCGCAATTTTGCAAAGCTCTTCAACGATCCGGTACAGACCTCCGGGGACGTACCATCCACCGAACGCCAGTTCCATGTACGGGATAAGAGCCAGCATTCCGACTGCGTCTTTTGGAGAAGCGCCTACATAGGTCGGATACCGTTCAAAGATCTGGCGGATGTGCGGGTTTTTGAAGTATCGGTGCACCGCTTTTTTGTAGTTGCCCCACGCGTGCCGTTTTGGCGCTCCTAACAACAGCGGCAAATCCTTGAATCTCGGCTTAGCTGTTGGAGGACGGTCAAAGAACGTTTTCTCAGATAGGTTGTAAAGCTTTGCACCTAACTCAAGGAACCGGTAAAGTCCATCGACATCTTGTGTCGATCCTGTGAAATTCTCAAATTCAGCCGTGAGATCTGGCAGTTGCGATGAGTAGGTTAATCGGGCATCGCTACCGAACCTGTATTCAAAAAGAGGGTCGAGTCGAACTGGGCTCAAGCTCTTGTGAAAATCCACGCCACCAAGTTTAAATAGTCGTTCAAACACGTGTGGCAAGGTAATGAGTGAAGGCCCAGTATCGAACGTAAAACCGCCACTTTCAAATCGGTTCATCTTGCCTCCGGGTCTCGAACTTTGTTCGAGGACCGTGACGTCCCATCCGCCATATGCTAAGCGTATCGCCGTTGCGAGACCACCCAACCCTGCCCCAATGATTACAGCTCGATTAGTCATCAGTAACCACAATTCCAGACGCCATATAGGTGCGTCCTTTCCAGCGAACGCCTCCACCAAGCGAACTCTGCCACCACGATCGCATACCCAGCACTACCATAAACGCCACAGCGATTGGGTGGAGTGCCACTGACCACAGTGGATGTCTAAATCGGAGTGCGACCAAAGTTCGAGGCACCAGGGACCCGACTGCCAACAGCAGGAAAACGGGATCGATTGCATCGTAAAAAAACAAGATCAATACAATTAACGGCAGAGCGACGAATGTAACGGCCATGTACATTTGGAAGATTGTGAATGACCATAAACTACCGAGGGCTGGATAGTAATTTTTTGAAAAACCGTCCCAGATACCTCCGAAGTTTTCGTACATTCGGACTATAGCGACTTTACGTCCGTCAATGACCTGGGAGTTCTCAGATTGTTTTCGCCATACCTGCGCTAAAGCTGTGTCTTCAAAAAGCCGGTCCTTAACCAGCTCATGCCCATCGATTCGTTCATAGGTTTCGCGATAAGCGAGTATGCATGCACCGTGTGCCAAACCCAGGGAAGCACTAGTCCTTAGAAAACGCGAAATGAATGCAGGAAAAATACTAAAAACTATGAGATTCAGGAGCGGCATCAGGAAACGTTCAGTGAACGAATTCATCTCTATCTTCGGCCAGGCCGAGAGTAGAGTAGCGTTTCTGTGCTTGGCTTCGGCTACGAGCGACCGTACAGCATCCGGCTGAAGCCTCGTGTCCGCATCGATGAACAGCAACCACGGTGCAAGAGCATCTTCAGCCAGCCTCTTACATGCGTGTGATTTTCCAACCCAGCCGGCTGGAAGGCTTACGGTTGGAACCTGACGGACTGTGTCATGGTGAACCCTCAAAAGTCGGTCTATGACGTCCGGCGTTCGGTCAGTAGAGCCGTCGTCGTAGATTAGAATTTCTTTGATCGTCAAACCTTGGGCAAGAGCGTATTCTACGCAGGATTCAAGGTTGTCCATTTCATTTCTTGCCGGTATCAATACCGATACCTGATCTTTTCCTACAGCCGATTTGTTTAGCCTCCGAGGCCAAACGAGTAAGTTCATCAGTGCGATCAGAGTGACCGGCAATACAAGCACGGCAGTGGTTATCACCAGAATGACTTCGATGCTATTCATCACCAAAGATCACCTTCGCAACCGGTTCGGTCTGCTCTTCAATCGGCAGGTGACCTGCGCCAAGTAACGTGTGTATGCGAACGTTACGAAGTGTTTCTTTAAGGATTTGAGACGATTTTTTTACTGCACCAAAGGTCTTTTCGCCGACGATGAGGTCAATGGGTACATCCAGATCTACGTAACGTTCGGTACCTTCGTGCTCGTACATCATGCGCAGGAAGGAATGAGCTGCATCGTGATCGACGCGATCGAACGAAGAGGTAAGATCGGAATCGCCGGTCCGTTTATTACGTAGTGCTTGATTGGTGAAGAATCGGCCGACCGGTGAGGCAAATGTCGTCTTGTAAGCCATCTTACCGAATACCCCTTTTAGGAAAATCGAGAAGTACCACGGAGCGTATGCAAACGGATCGATCATCACCAGACGCTTTACCTGCGCCGGCGCGAGCTTTACCAGCTCTGCACCGATAACTCCGCCGGTACAGTTCCCGATGATGGTCACTGGTTCCTCGAGGTTTACAGACTCGGCAACCATCTCAGCGACTTCCTCTATTTGCCAGTTTTCTGGATGAGCAGATTTCCCGTAACCGGGTAGGTCGGGAGCCTCAATTTGAGCTGATTTTGGAATCATTGGAACCATCGGTGCAAATGTGTCATGACTTCCACCCCAGCCATGAATCGCAACGTAGTTCGAAGAACCAGTTCCCCATGTTTTTACTTCGAGAGGCCCGGTCATGCCGCCATCTCTTTTCGCGCCCACTCCGCTATTCGATCCGCTGCCATTTTGCCACTCAGCACGCACATTGGAACGCCGGTGCCGGGAGTGGTGGAAGCACCCGTAAAGAAGAGGCCATTTATATCCGAGGAGATATTGCGAGGTCGGAACGGGCCGATCTGCCGAAAGTTGTGCGCTGCACCAAATGCAGATCCATCAAAAAGTCCAAATTGATCCGACCAGTCGACCGGAGACCAAGTTTTCTGAGAAAGAACGTCCTTCTCAGAGATAGCAATGCCATGATCATTCATACGCCGAAACATCTGTGACTGCAGTTGTTCGGTGACCATCTGCCAATCAGTACCAGGCATATGCGACAAGAGTGGAACCGGTGCAAGCAAGAACACACTCGATTTTCCAGCTGGGGCAAGTGAGTGATCTGTGTTGGAAGCTACTGAAACGTAAAAGGGAAGATCTTTTGGCACCCTACCTTGGTTCATCAATTGGTCGTAGGCCTGTTTCGGGTTTTCCGGCAAGAAAACACTGTGGTGGTTCAACTCCGGCAGTTCACGGTCAATTGCTAGGTAATAAGTGATGACCCCAGGCGTCATCCTAGGCGGCTTATATCCCTTAGTCGAGGCTTTAGACTTCCCGTCGAGTAAGCGCATCATCGTGGTCGGTACGTCTACGTTCGAAACGACTATCGGGGCCGACTCTTTCGAGCCGTCAGGCAGGGTTATTCCGGAGACGCGACCATTCTCACTGTCAATGCTCTGTACAGGACTGCTTGTTCGCACTTCAACTCCAAGGCGGACTGCAACCCGCTCCATTGCTTCGATCAGACCGTACATCCCACCTTTGGGGAGCCAAAGCCCGCGCTCAAGTTCGCCAAACGGAATAATTGAGAAAATACCGGGGAGGTCATACGGAGCGCCGCCCAGATACATGCCATAAGAACCGAATGCTTCTATTATCTTGTTGCTTTTGAAATGTTTGCTGAGTTGCGAATCCATTGAGCGAAACAGGCCAAGCTTTGTCAGGTTGGTGACGCCAGATGCCAAGAACCAGGAAAGCGGTGAATCTGCGTTGCGAGTCACGAGTCGGTCGAATGAAAGGTTGTATTTACGCCTCGCGTCCTTAAGGAAATTGAACAGCCCAACTCCATCACGTGGATCTAACCTTCGGCACTCTTGGGAAAGACGCGTCAAGTCCGAGGAAAGCTGAAACGTTTGTTTGTCAGGCCAGTAAAATTTGATCGCAGGATCGACGCGTATCAGATCGAGTTCTTGAGCGAGGCTCGTCCCAGCTGCCTGAAATAGATCGTCGAAGACCCAAGGATAGTTCAGAAGTGACGGCCCGGTGTCGAATTTGAATCCGTCGAACTCAAGCAGATTAGCCCGGCCACCGACACGAGAGTTAGACTCAAAGATCGAAACTCGGTAGTCGCGTAGAGCTAGATGAATAGCTACGGACAGCCCACCCACTCCACCTCCAACGACAATTGCCCTGTCGTTTTGCATTTCTACCTACCTATCAAATATTAGTGATACTGGCAGTTGCCAATACTTAGTAGCTGGTAAAACAGAAAGTTTTTCTAACAAAGAGAGAGAAGAACGCTCAGAAGCAGATTCGCTTTTCAGGATTTTGCTGTTCAGACGCGAATAAAGACGATGACATGATTCGATCGCTATCCGGCTGTCTGGATTAAATGCCTGGATACCAGGTGCAGAGCGGTCATACCAGATTGCAGCTTCTTCAGCCAGATGAAGTTTGGCTTCTAGTATCGATTTGAGGTCACCCTTCAGCACACGCCCAGAGATACTCCGGCCAGCAGAGTCCAAACGATCGACCGGTAGATAGCATCTACCACGTGCAGCATCATCTGAGACATCGCGGGCGAAGTTAGTTAGCTGAAGAGCAATTGCCAAAGCCCGAGCACTCTGCATGCATTCGGCTATCGAAGCACCATTGGCGGCCCCGTAGACATGCGCAAGAAAGTATCCGACGACCGAGGCAGATCCGTAAATGTAACGATCAATCAGATCAGGCCAGCCTACAAACTGTTGCGGGGATAAATCACTACGCATCGC
>CAWVYJ010000088.1:0-5940 GCA_963934365.1 uncultured Dehalococcoidales bacterium
TATATACATTCTAATATTGCGACACTGTTCAATTCGATGCTACGATGGGATAGTCTAGCCTGTGGATTTTTATTTGAAAATCGTACCGTCACCGTAGTTTGGTTAACAGATAACTCCTATGACATTTGCCGAAAACATTGCTCAGATAAAAGACATCATCGTGATCTTGTTTTTGCTGTTCTCGTTTGTAGTTGTGGTGTATGCGACGGTCATTTCACTGGGTCTGTACCGTCGAATGAATCGCTTTATGGATCGGATGGAGACCCTCGCAGATGGCTTTGAAGAGACGTTTGGCAGAGTTGCTGTGGCTCGAAAGGCAATCGAAGATGCTGCGTTAGTCCTTAAGCCTGTTGCGCAAGGGTTAGGGCTCGTCGGCGCTATTCAGGGTGTTGGGCGGCTGTTCGGTGGCGGTAGCTCGAAAACCAAAGACACTGATAGAAGCGACAACTAGGTCAGTGGATCGTATTTGGTAATGATCGAAGTTATATCAGGTTCCTATTTGAAGTATGTAGAGGCCAAGAGGTAAGCAATGGCTGAAAGAGATAACGTCGGCGGTGGCGGAGGATTCCTTCTAGGTTTGCTAATGGGTGGCGTCGGAGGCTTTGTCGCTGGGATGATTCTTGCTCCGAAATCGGGTGAGGAAACTCGTGCGTTTATCATCGATCAGAGTCGTGAATGGCGCGATAAGGCCGATGAACTTACTTCTGAGACTCGAAAGCGTATGGCGACTGCGGCAAACGAAGGCAGGCGTGCGGCATCACAAATGCGTGACGAAGATGGCTTCGATGACCTAGATTTGGACGACGACGAACTCTAAATAATGAGGCGATAATCTAATTATAGGAAGTAAGTCAGGCTTGTTGATAGCGACACTCATGCTACTTGGTCGACAGCCTTGTGGCTCTTGGATACGAGCCGAAAACCTTAAAAGTTGATGTGTGCTTTGTCAGTTCCATGATGGCTTCATGAACGTTCGCATCGTTGATTCTGCCTTCGAAGTCGAGAAGGAAGATGTAGTTACCCATTCCTTTGCCGGTAGGGCGTGACTCGATTTTCAGTAGGTTGATTCCACGATCTGCAAACGGACTAAGTGCTCCATACACCAGACCCGGCGCGTCCGCACGATCAAAATCGAATGCGATAGAGGTTTTGTCGCTTCCAGTATTCGATTCGCTATTTGAACTAAGGACGGCGAACCGTGTCACGTTGTTTTGGCGGTCTTGGATGCCTTGCGCAAGTATTGGGAGTCCGGCTAATTCTGCAGACCGACGAGGGCCGATAGCTGCTGTGCGGTTATCAGATTCTTTGAGATCGGTCACGGCGAGAGCGGTGCTGGTTGTTGGGATCTGCTCGGCAAGATTGAGTTCGTTCGAGAGAAATTCACGACACTGAGTAAGTGCTTCTTGTTTAGATTTTACGACTCGGATATCACTGATCTTGACCCCTGGTCTGGTGATGAGACAGTGATCGATGGGTAGAAGAATCTCGCCGATAATGTGTGCATTTTTTGATGTGATCAGATAATCGACTACTTCAATGACGGTGCCACCGAGCGAATTTTCGATAGGAACGACGGCTTCGTCGACTTTTCCTTCTTCGAGTGCGCTAGTCACCAGTCCAAGGGACGCGAATGGAACTCGTTCGTCATTAGGGGCATGGAAATAGCACGCTTCGTCGGTGTAAGTGCCTTCAGGGCCGAGAAATGCGACTGTTTTAGACATGTTTACCTCAATTCAGTTAGAAGTTCCCACAACTCCGCAGTTGAGTTGGTTGGAGAGAGTGCAATGATTTCATCTTCAGCTTCGATTATTGCATCGGAGTCGGGTGGTTTCGATTGCCCTGCCGTGGTGATAATAAGTACGATTTTAGTTCCGTACGGAAGCCTGAGTTCAGATAATGTGAGCCCGATTGCGGTTCCGGCTGACGGAAGCTTGATTGCGACAAGTTCTTGAGATCGGTCGGCGACCGGCATGAGTCTGATTAGCGGGTGTGCCGGAAGTGCCGTCGCAAGGTTTGCCAAGACAAGGTCGGTAGCACTGACTACGAGATCTACGCCAGAACGATCAAACAACTCAGAGTTTTCTGGCGAGTGTGCGATCGCTATTGTACGAGCAATGTCGAAATTTGTTCTTGCCAATTGGCAAGCGGCGAGATTATCGGCGTCTGAGTCGGTGGTAGCTATGAGCGCTCCTGCTCGAGCCGTTCCCGCGTCTTGCAGCGCACTTATAGAGGTCGCTTCGCCAGTGGTAGCGATCATTCCGAGCTCACGTTGTAGAGTTGCGACAACATCGGGATTGTGGTCGAGG
This sequence comes from uncultured Dehalococcoidales bacterium, assembly GCA_963934365.1. Lineage (GTDB taxonomy): Bacteria > Chloroflexota > Dehalococcoidia > Lucifugimonadales > Lucifugimonadaceae > Lucifugimonas. The sequence goes on from CAWVYJ010000088.1 coordinate 2,307, forward strand.
ACGAAGACTTCATGTCCTTCGTTTATGAGCGATGATGCGAGTGGTGCTCCCACTTTTCCGCCGCCGACGATTACGAGATACATATTGGTTACGCTTCCTCTGTCAGATCGCTGACGAGTCGGTCGCTGGTAAGAGTGGCTTTGTTGATCGTGCTGATGCCGAGAGATTCGTAGAGAATTCGCGCACCTTCGTCTGCGACGACTGCCATGACTTTTTCGACACCGAAGATCGTCTTTGCACGCTGTGCGGCAAGGCCGTTGAGCGAATCCTTACCGGTGGCGGCTATAAAAACATCGGCGTCAGAAATTCCGCCTTCGAGCATTCCTGCACCAGTTGAGCCGTCACGATGAATTACCGTGATAGCACCAGAGTCGACTCGACCGCGCGGAATCAGCGAAACTGCTTTAGAGTTCCTTTCGATGACGGTAATTCTGTGTCCGAGATCGCTTAATTTACGAGTGAGCGATGAGCCGATATTGCCGGCCCCAACGATTATTACGTTCATATCTACAGGTACGAATCCTGACTCGCCTGAGTCTTGCCTACTAAATTGCCAAGTAAGTGTTGGTTATATCAGCCTTTTACGTTCGGTCGTTTCTCGATGTTCGAGCCACCGGATGTTCGCTACTGCTGTGTTTCCGCCACAAAATTACATCACATGGGGCATGTTCGAGTATGTACGGAATGTCGCTGCCGAGCGAAAAAGATCCGTAATCGGTTGGATATGACGTTCCGATCATAATTGCGTCTGCATCTCGAACAACCGCTTCGTGAACTACGGCCGGGCCGATGTCACGAGCTTGTAGCAATTGAGAATCGATATCGCTGCGGGCTAGCCTAGCTAGTCGTTCAGAACGATGAAGAACCTGCTCTCCTCTTACGATCTGGTCTTTGATTTCGGCATCGAGAGGCAATGATCTCTGCACTTTGATTACATATATGACGTACAAGTGGCCGCGATCTTCTCGCACGATGTTGGCTGCCCTGGTAACGGTGGTGATATCAGAAGGGTCGTCGGTGACGACAGCTATTACTCGATTGAAAGGCATAATTTGTTTATGTACCTTTTCTAAAATTCTGTTTTGAATGCGTTGTTGAAGCTAGTTAGTGATTCTGCTTACGAATTCGTCACGACCAGCAACAACGAGTACATCGCCAGCACGTAGCCGTTCTTCGGAATCTGGGCTGAGTGTGATGTCCTCACCTCGTTTGAGAGCAACGATTGCGATGCCGTACTTGTCGCGTGCACTTGCAAAGCCGGCTTCTTCAAGAGTCATATTCGTGAAACGGTCGGGAACCTGAAGACGGCTTACCCCGAAAGCTTCAGCAAGCTCCATGTATTCTTCTACGTCTGGATTAAAGAGACTATGAGCTAGCTGTGAACCCATTTCTTCCTCAGCGTGAATCACTCGATGACACCCGAGACGTTCAAGAGTGTTTCCGTGAAGTGTGCTGTGCGCACGAGCTACAATGAATGGTAGGTTCATCGTTTGGAACAGAACGCTCACCATAATGCTGGCTTCGATGTTCGCACCGATGCCAACGATTCCAATATCGAAGTTGTGTACTCCGAGTTCACGTAGCACTGATTCCTGAGTGGCATCACCAGCCACAGGGTACGTCACCTCCCCCATGAGGTTTTGGACGCGTTCTTCATCTGTATCGATTGCCATAACGTCGTGCCCGAGTTGGTAAAGCGAGCGAGCGACGTTACCGCCGAATCGACCTAGTCCAACTACTACGACCTGCTGCTTACTTTTCATAAATATTCGAGGACCGGGTTTTCACCGTTATTAAGAACTGGCGCAGTTCAAATACACGTAACCGTTACACGTAATCATTATCCGGTAATGGCTATCTACGAGCGCTAGAATATTCTAACTGTAGCTGTATTACGTAATCATGCCAATAACGTTCTTCGGGAGTCCGATTGTGATTTTCATGTGATGATTCCAGTCGAATGAATCCCATATTGCAATATGAGATCACTGATCTCAAAACGTGGGTGACGATAACGAAATAATTCTTAATTATCACTTGCTACTATTGTAAACATCCCAAGTCTTAGACACAGTAAAGTACCGTAAAAATACTGGGATCTAGTTATTTGCCAAAAGGTTTTCTTGGAACCGTCATCTTCAAAATCCCTCAATTTGCAGGGAATGCTCGAAAACACTGATAGATTTTTGACTGGCGTCGAAATCGAAACTTCACGCGGTCTTCTAATGGCGGAAGAATCGAGGAAGACTGCTGAACTGGCGCAGTCGTTGTCCGATTTCGAACAAGTCGACTTTGTGGCACTCACAGATAACCCCGGCGGGAATCCGCATATACGGCCGGAAGTTCTCGGGCAGGACCTCTTGTTAAGCGGGCGTGACGTCGTTATAAACATGTCGTGCAAGGACTACAACCGTAACGGTGTAGAGAGCCGGTTGTGGGCTCTGGGAAGTCAAGGCTTTTCGAACGTTTTGGCGCTGTCTGGAGATTATCCAATCGGCGGATTTAACGGCCAAGCTCAGCCAGTGTTCGATATCGACTCGGTTGGCTTATTGGAGCTGATGTCACAGATGAACGATGGGCTGCCGAACCAAGTGAAGGGATCGGTTGGCAGTGAAGGTCGTTTGGAAAGAACGAACTTTTTCGCCGGCTGTGCAGTGAGCCCGTTCAAAAAACTTGAAGGCGAATTGATGACTCAATACTTCAAGCTGGCCTTGAAGGTACGAACTGGAGCCAAGTTTGCGATTACTCAGATTGGCTATGACTCTCGAAAAGCATCAGAGCTACATCGTTATGTCACCTCAAACAACATCAACGTGCCGCTTATCGGGTCGGTATTTATTCTTACTGCGCCCGCAGGGCGATTCTTCAACAATTGGGGAGTCCCGGGCGTCTGGGTTTCAGACGAGTTGAGAGATATTGCAAATAAGCAGGCGAAATCTAAAGATCGTGGGCGTGCGTTCTTTTCAGAACTTGCTGCAAAGCAGATAGCGATTCTTAGAGGAATCGGCTATAGGGGGGCGTACATATCTGGGAGGCCTCAGCTGAAACGGATTCAGGGCATTCTAGATATGGCAGATTCGTTCGGAGAAAACGACTGGAAAAATTTCACCAAAGAGATCAATTTCAAACAGTCAGACGAGTTCTACTACTACGAGCAGGGCGACAACGCTGGCCTAAGTTCAAACGAGGTAAGTAAGTCTTATTTGGCTTCGAAAACTAAGAAATCTCGAGCGAAGTCTAAGTTTACGGTTCCGATGCAGTATCGACTCGGAAAGTTTGTGCACGATCGAGTCTTCACCGAAGGCTCAGTCGGATTTAAGGCAGGAAAAGCCGTATATGGTCAAATAGAGAAGAGTAAGAAGCTTTCAGGAGTGGCTCATGTGGTTGAGCAGGCTACAAAAGTTCCCGGATATCACTGTCGAGACTGCGGAGATTGCTCACTTCCCGACATCGCCTATCTTTGCCCCGAATCGCAGTGCGTGAAAAGCCAACGAAACGGACCTTGTGGAGGAACGAAGGCTGGTAAGTGCGAAATTCTGGATAAAGAGTGCATTTGGATTCGTGCTTACGATCGGTTAAAACCGTTTGGAGACGAGGCTAAGATGCTAGAACGTCCGGTCGTGTTCCGCGATGC
>CAWVYJ010000089.1:0-5813 GCA_963934365.1 uncultured Dehalococcoidales bacterium
TCATGTCCGGCATGCGCGTCGAATCCGGGAGGTGATGGAGGAGGGGCTGGCTGCGAGTGACTGTGGGATGGATCGATGTGAGCGTTTGGGTGAGTCGGGTGATCGTCGCCGAATGAGATTCCTTCTAGATTACCTGGAGGGCCACCAACGGCTTCAGCATGCCCAAATGCAACATAGTGCGGTGGTTCGCCTTCGAAGACGAGATAAGCGGATTGTTTGGTCGAAAGTGACTCATGCCCACCGAACCATACAACTAGCGGCCCATTCACCATCTGTATGGGGCCGTCTTTTGCAGGTCGTTTTACGTCCTCGTCGATTTCACCTGAACCGACGGGCCCTATGCCCCATCTGTAGGTACCTGTGAAATCACCCGGTATGACGAATCGCCATCTAGGGATTAGTCCTTTCCAAGGGGCTACCTCGACCGCGACTCGATTTTCCACACCTTCAAAAGGATGATGGATTCGCCAGTTAAACTGGGTGTCGTCGGCTTGTGACGGTGGACCGGGCCGATGGGTATCGGCCACATGGTCATGCTCTGGGAAGTTTTGCGGACCCTGAGTCAAAAGGTCTATCCCGAGTTAGCTAGAAAGCTTGTTGTACTGCTTGGTGAGTCGAGACTTCTTACGAGCAGCAGCGTTTCGGTGCATAACACCCTTGGTAACTGCTTTGTCGAGCGCTGAGATTGCGTTGGTTAGTGTTGCGTCTGACTCGTCGGTCTTAGAACCAGATTCGAGCACTTCTGTAACAGCTCGTACACGGCTACGAGTGAATGATCGAGTCGATCGATTACGATCGGCTTTGCGGGTCTGAGCGCGCAAAGTTTTAGCGGCGGGCATTGATGTTCCTTGGTTACTGTTCTGGATGCTGTGTGAAACGACTTTATGCGATTTTTCGAGTGTGTATTCCTACAGACTCAGCGCTTCGCTGACCCGTAAGACACTGCCTACAGCTGGGATCGTTTCCACGCGTGAGAAGAGCCGACTTAACTGCTCAACCCCAGTAGTGTACACCGTAAGCGACACAGTACAGGCATTTGTTTTGTCGTCTTCGTCCGATGTCAGAGAATGAATATTTACGTTTTCAGATGAAAAGACATTTGTTATGTCTCGAATGAGTCCAACGCGGTCGAATGCTTTTATCTGTAATCGAGAAGCGTAGGTCGTCTCGTAATGACCCCAAGCGACTGGTAGGTGGCGGTCGGTATCTTCTCGGTCACGGAGTATTGAACAGCCTTGCCTGTGTACCGTTACACCTCTGCCGCGAGTTAGGTATCCGGATATTTCATCACCGTGCACCGGGCTACAGCACTGAGCGATTCTAGTGAGGAGACCTGGTTCACCCATTACGAAAAGACCCTTGGATTGATCGGTAGGCGGTTTACCTTTAGATATTTCAGGTTTGAACACTTCATCGGGTGTTGGGTTGAGTGTTTCAGCCACTCGGCCGACCGAAATTTGACCAGTTCCGAGTGCTTCGGCTAGTTCGTCGAGATCGTCGTAGTCGAGGCTGGCGACGATCTCTTTTTCGTTGTATCTGAGACCGAGTCGACGCAGTTCCTTCTTGAGTAGATCCTTACCTCGGCGCACATTGCTTTGTCGTTCCTGTTTTCGGAACCACTGTTTGACCTTCGTCTGTGCGCTGCCGGTGATGAGATATCCGAGATCGAGGTTGAGCCAATCAAGGCTTGGACCACGAGGGATTCTGGCTTTGCGTATTTCGACGACATCGCCGTTGTTCAGAGGCGTGTTGAGAGCCATTAGCTTGCCGTTTACGACGGCACCAACTGTGTTGTGCCCAAGGTCGGTGTGAATGCGGTAGGCGAAGTCGATAGGCGTTGCGCCTGCGGGAAGGTCTTTGACGTCGCCGTTTGGCGTGTACACGAATACTTGGTCTTGCAGAATGTCGGTTTTGACTGTGGCAAGGTATTCATCGTCGCCAGATAGTTCACGCTGCCAGTCGAGCAACTGGCGGAGCCATGACATCTTTGTTTCGAAGTTGTCGATTTTTGGTGCACCGTTTTCGCCGTCTTCGACTTCTTTATACATCCAGTGAGAGGCGACACCTTCTTCGGCTGTTTCGTGCATTTCTTGAGTACGAATTTGCACTTCAATTGGGTAGTTACCGGGGCCGCGCACGGAAGTGTGCAGCGATTGGTACATATTTTCTTTAGGGCTGGCGATATAGTCGTCAAACTGACCGGGCACTGGACGCCATTTCGAATGGACGATGCCGAGTGCCGCGTAGCAAGAACCCAAGTCGTTTGTGACGACTCGAATAGCAATCAGATCGTATATTTCGTCGAACTTACGACCCATGCGTTCGTAGCGTTGGAGTTTGTTGTAAGTACTGTAAAGGTGCTTAACTCGTCCATCGACTCGGCATGTGATTTCGGCTTTGTCGAGCGGGCCCTTGATTGCCTTTACGGCTGCTTCGGTGTAAATCTCTCGCTCAGCGCGTTTACGGCTTACTAGTCGGGAGATTGTTTTGTACTTTCGGGGCATCAGGTAGCGGAAGGCTTGATCTTCGAGCTGCCACTTGATGTCGTACATGCCAAGGCGATGTGCCAGGGGCGAGTAGATGTCGAGGGTCTCTCGTGAAATTCGCTGTTGCTTCGGCACTGGAAGATGTTCGAGCGTTTGCATGTTGTGCAGGCGGTCGGAAAGTTTTATGAGCACGACTCTTACGTCTTCAGCCATCGCCACTAGCATCTTGCGTAGCGATGCTGATCGGGTCGCTTCGGGAGTTGCGATCTGCTTCATCATCGCACTAGTTTCGGAGATCAAATCGAGGCGTTTTAGCTTGGTAACGCCATCGACTAGTTTTGCGATTTCAGTACTGAATGTTGCTTCGAGTTGTTGGAAGCTGATACCGCAATCTTCTATTACGTCGTGGAGTAGGGCTGCTTGAATCGTGGTGGCGTCGAGTCGCATATCGGCGAGTCGGACGGCGGTTGCGATTGGGTGAACAATGAACGGTTCGCCAGAGTCGCGGACTTGACCGTCATGGGCTTTTATTGCGTACTCAAGTGAGTGCTGTACAGCGGAGGCGCGATCGGCTGGCAGGTACTTGTTAACCGCATGCATTAGATCCTTGGCGGATCCGATTTGTGGAGTGGTTGTCATAAATCGAAGGGTTGCCTATAGATTGGCAATTTAGTTGATTCTCGCCGCTACGCTCGGGCATGCCCATTATCTCATTCTAATTGTTTGAAGAAATTAAGGGCGAGTAGAACATACGTGAAATACGAGATTAGCTTGAGTAAAGTCGCGCTATTTCATCTCGTTCGAACACTGGAAGAGGGCCACTTATCCCTCTTGAAGTACGAGTTAGTCCGTTATCTCGGTGTGTGATATTCCCAACCACGTTTGCGGGTATGCCGTTTTTTTCAAGCGAATCAACGATTTCTTGGGAACCACCTGGGTTGCAAGTGATAATTAGAGCACCAGAAGCGATTAGTCCCCACGGATCGAGATCGAGAGCGGCGCATATTGCCTTTGTCTCGGGATAAATGAGTACTCGTTCGACGTCGATGTTAATGCCGGCTTTCGAGGCTCGTGCCATTTCGTCTAAAGCTCCGGCTAGACCGCCTTCAGTGGGGTCGTGCATGGCGGTTACATGTCCGGTTGATGTGGCTGTTCTGGCGGCTTTGACGACTGATATGCCGGGGGAGTCGAGGAATTTAGCGGCTTTGGAAATTTGCAGATTAGATAGTCCGGCCGAAAGAAGTTCGGATTTGCGTTCTCTGGCGATTATCGCTGTGCCTTCGATCGCTATGCCCGAGGTAAGGATTATGTCGTCGCCGATGTTGGCGGTAGATGTTTTTACTGTTTCGGAAGGAGATGCTTCGCCCAGCATGGTTCCCGCAATTATTGGTCGAGGTAGACCGATTGTGATTTCAGTGTGTCCACCTATCACCGTGATTCCTAGTTCAGTGGCAGCTTCTTGAAGTTGAGCGAATATGTCTATAGCGGTCGAAGCAGGTTCGTTTTCAGGCAGAAGCAGTGTTCCAAGGAACCATTTTGGAGTACCGCCCGACGCTGCTATGTCGTTGGCATTGACCTGAATTGCGTACCAGCCGATGCGATCGGTGGCGAACGTTATTGGGTCGGATTTGGCGATAAGAGTTTTGCTGCCAAATGAAACGAATGCGGCGTCTTCGCCGACTGCTGGACCGAGCAAGATTCTTGGGTCTGTAGGTGAGAGGTCATTGAGTAAGTTAGCGAGTAAGTCAGCAGGTAGCTTTCCTGCTTTCAGTCGCCTATTCGTTAGTTCATCGGTCATAAGCAGTGTTTACGCTGTGCGTATTACGGAGTTTCAGTTGGAAGCTGAGGAATTGGATCGCCGGTGAGGTACGGACCGATGATGTAGCCGAGAGCTGGGGCGGTTCCGTGGAGTTCGTTCCAATAAATATCGAATGCCTGATAATTTTCTTCGCAGACGACTTCGATTTCGCTCGTACCCTCGTTAGTAACGAAATCTAGTCTGAATACCGTGGTGCACGGAGGGTTGTATGAGATTCCTGAGTTCTGATCGAAGAGAGCAATGACTCTCTCCATGTCTGCTGGAGTCATTTCTCTTCGGACTTCAAAATTCCCGGTGGAAAAATCTCTTCGCATCAGAGTGAGCTTGGTGGAATCGGCCAGGCTCGCCTGCTCAGTAATATTTATGAGAGGAGCGTTTGATGGCGTTCGCTCGTCGCATCGAACGACTACCGAGTCGTCTGCATTAGCATGGTATTCCCAAGTCCTAGACCCGTTGCTAATCAAATAGTAGAAGCCGTCGTACGGAGCTTCACTAGTGTCTGCAAATGTCCCTGGTTCTGGGCAGCCAAGAGCAGTTGATGGCCACTGTGCTGCGCCGACTGATTGGACAAACAGAGTCGAGAAATCAATGTCATATTCCGTAAAGAGACGTCCCATTTCGTTCACGTAAGAATTTGGGGGAGGAGGCGTAGATGTTGCGATCGGTGTTGGGCTGGGAGTTGCAGTTGGTTTGGGGGTTGGTGTTGGTCCTGGAGTGTTAGTAGCTGTTGGAATTTGAGTGACAGTTGGTATAGCTGTAGCTGAAGTTTGGGCAGGTGCAGTTCGTTCTTCATCCGAATTATTTGATGAACAAGATACGATCATTGTTATCAATGTGATTGATGCGATAAGAGCTAACGTAGTGCGGAACGGGCTTGTCACTTAGGTTCTTTCATGTTTCTACCGGATATTTTGTAGGTGAATGCGCTGAGCATTTCTGTACAAATAATCTGCCTATCCGACTACGAAAATAACTAACCATATGTCGGTTTGTACGCGAAATTGTAATGGTTAGTTTATTACACACGCCTTATCTCTGACTGACTCGCTTTGTGAAAATGTCAAATCGTATATTCCGAACTATCTTTATCATTAACTTAACTTGAAAAAAATTACATGTATGTGCGAATATTTTTGTTCGTTGATAAGTGCAGCCGATAAGTCACAAAGTCTATAACGATGAACTGACTATAAAAAAATTCACCATAACTTTTGTTAAAACCTATTTGCGTAACCGGATTAATTGTGTATTGTTTAGGTAAGGATTTCGGTATACGAATGATTTAGGACGTATGGGCGAAGCGATGAAATCGCATGCACAAATCCTAAATTAGCTTGATTAATAGGAACTTTAAAAATGTATCAGAGTGGTGCTAAATTATGGCGCGTGGTTGCTAGTTTCGCGCTGTTTTCAATCCTGACAGTTAGCCTTATGGCATGCTCGTCAGAAACTACTGCTGTTGTAGAGACAGTAGTAGTTGAAAAAGAAGTTGAAGTTATAAAAGAAGT
>CAWVYJ010000090.1:0-5799 GCA_963934365.1 uncultured Dehalococcoidales bacterium
CCAAGCGAGAACGCCACGACAATCGATTGCAACGTCACGTTGTAACTAAAGTCAAACCCGTCATCCTCAGCCACCAATCCGGACATGATCCCCACAAGCGCAACCGAAGCGACAAGCCCCAGAATCGTTCCCAGCAGAGCCGCTCCTATCGAATAAACGATTCCTTCGTATGCAAACATCTGCACCAAGTGCCGCCGCTTCGTGCCAATCGCCCGAATAATGCCCATCTCTGTCGTACGAGCAGCAGCCAGCATTACGAACACCAGAAAGATCAGCAACAAACCGACAATGATCGAGAACGACCCAAAAATACTGAACAATGCAACGATAAATCCGCCGACCAGCTCAGCAATCGCCAGACCTTGGTTCTTGATCGCAGTCACCTCTAGCTCGACTAACTGCGACGCCGGGATCAACAACGATTGAGCCAGTTCCGGATCGCCGATCTCCTCGATCACGCCCCCGATAATAGCCAGAGTAATCGTGTTCGTAATCGCCAATCGAAATTCGTCCGTCGGAGCGTCATTTTCAAGCTCAACAACCAATTCGCTGAAAGTGTCGCTTGCAAACGGCCCCGTCGCGCCACCACCCTCATTCAGCTTCGCCTGCAGAGCCTCAATAATCACCGGCGATTTCAGAACGTTAAACAACGTGTTCGATGCTTCTTCATTGATGAATAACAACTGAAGATCTTCGGCAAGATCGTCCGAATCGTCTTCGTCAACTCTCAAGCCACCGTCTACCGACACCTCAATCATGTTGTACTGACCTTCACGATCAAGCACACCCTGCAACGTATCTATGGAAAATAACGCAGCCGATCGATTACCCTCATCACCACCAGCAAGCCCTTTGTCCTCGACAATGTCGATAACGCGATACATACGACGCCCTGCAGGTGCCACCAAAGTAATGTCGTCGCCGATCTCGGCTACGAGGCTTTTGGCCAACGTTCGGTTTATAACGGTCGTGCCATTGCGTAATCCACTTAAATCAGCAGGATCACCATCGACACTCTTCAAACTGTCAAAGCCGTTCAAAGAAACAAGATCTACACCAACGACTGAAGTTCCGGCAACAGTCTTATCGGTCAACTCGTTCAATATAGGGAGGTTCTCTCGTATCAATGGCATAACGCCATCGACACGCTCGTCACCCACAACCGCTTCACGAACGCGATCCACAAGCGACCCATCCAAATATTCGTCACCAAAACGTGAGCCAACCGGCGAAATCAGGCGCACGTCAGTCTCACCAACGGCATCTAACACAGCAAAACGAATCGAACTCGATACCGAATCACCAATCGCCAAAGCCGACATGATGATCGTAGTGCTCAGCATCAGCCCGAGCACAATCAAAATCGACTGGGCCTTACGACGCGGAATGTTTCTCAACGCCAGTTTCAGTAAAACCTTATTGCGAAGCGCTAGTAAAAATATTACAAGGAGAACAAAAATCGTCCCGCCGGCCAAAATACCAGCAAGAACGTTCATCTCTACACCAAAGAGCTTTTCCAATTCACTAGCTCCTTAGGAATCCGATAAATCAGATGTTGCAGTACTGTCGCCAGAATCCACACCCGAAACCGAAGAATAATCACCATTGGCATCGCCCATAGACACAACAACTCCGTCGCTCATCCTCACGATTCGATCGGTCATTCCGCCAACATCCTCCGAGTGAGTCACTAGAACGAAAGTCTGTCCCTCCTCTTTATTCAACCGAACAAGCAATTCCATAATCTCTGAAGCGTTTGTTGAATCGAGGTTTCCAGTCGGTTCATCAGCCCACACAATTGCCGGGTCGTTCGCAAGTGCACGAGCAATCGCTACACGCTGCTGCTGTCCGCCAGAAAGTTCGGCCGGAAGATGATCAATTCGGTCACCTAATCCCACTAAATCAAGCTTCTCAACAGCCTTATCGCGAGCAACTCTCTGAGAATTTCCCGCAAGAACTAGCGGAAGCTCAACATTTTCCTGAGCACTCAACACTGGCAACAAGTTGTATGCCTGGAACACAAATCCCATCGAACTCGCCCGATAATCGCTCAACGCATCATCCGACATCGTTCGCAACAATTGACCCGCAATGCTCACATCGCCAGAATCAATCGAATCCAAACCTGAGATGCAATTCAGCAATGTCGTTTTTCCAGATCCGCTCGGCCCCATCACAGCAACCATTTCACCCTGACTAACCTCGAACGTAACGTTGTTCAAGGCATGGACTACAACGTCACGTGATCGATATGTCTTCACAACATTCGTTGCTGAAATAATCGGCAAGTTTTCCATCAACGATTCTCCATAGACCCATTTGAATTCAATAAGTATTAGTCATTATTTACGCCTGATTTAATTACTTTAATCATCCTATCTCTTCTACTTTTAGTATGTAGAAATAATGTGCTATATATTCTACATTTCAAGTTTGTATATATTGTCTAGAAGCCTGATTCTCTAGCAAGATGTTTTAGGCGTGTAGCTAAATTTGGTAGAACATCACGTTCTAGGAGCACAAATGACTCGATTAATCCTAATTAGACATGGCGAAACCAACTGGAACGTTGAAAGCCGCAAACAAGGTAGAAACGATCAGCCACTAAATGAGAAGGGTTCAATCCAAGCCGCTCTAGCTGCCCAATATGTGAAATCTACCTACAATGTGAAAAAAGTCTGGACATCCCCGCTCCAACGCTGTGCAAACACCGCGTCACTATTCGAAATGCCGGTATCAACATCCGACCACCTACTCGAAATCGATTTCGGAGAGTGGGAAGGCATGCTCTCCTCCGACATAGAAAAGAACTACGCCCATTTGATAAACGGTCAAGTCGACAAATCGGATCCACCCGGCGGTGAAAAACGCAAGAATTTGCCTGTCCGTGCCCACAACTGGATAGATGAATCCAACATCGCAAATGAAGACTGTGACGTCGTACTTGTCGGACATGGAGGTTCGATGAAAGGCTTACTTGTCGCGCTATTGAACCTACCCGATGAAGCGATGGACACCCTCACAATTGACAACTGCTCCGTTACAGTCATCAATATCAACCCCAACCCCAAAATTTCCAACCAACTAGTCACCCTAAACCAGACCGCCCACCTAACTTCCGCCAACGGTTCCTAACTGTCATTGAGAGGAGCCTTGCCTGATGTGGCATGGCAGGTGTCATCTGACGAATCCTTGTTCAGTACGGTATATAAATAGCCCCATTCAAACCTCAAAACATAACTCTACGGACAAAAAATTATCGCCAACTAACGTCCACGCGCTAACTCAAACAACAACGTAGATTCTGGAACCTCTCCAAACTTTTCTACTAAACCACGTCGTAATCCAGCAGCGATACCGTCCGTGTAATCCTCAACTTCTGAATCAACACTATCTCCTAGAACTTTAGAAGGCTCAATGACAATCACCTCATCAGCCGACAACGCAGCCACCACATTACGAACGTTATTCATGCCAACTGCCATCGGCAATAACACAACGTGATCAGCAGCCTTAACCAACGCCAGATGGGAATCATGCTGCTCATCAGTAATGCTGGCAAACGGAGGCGCTGCAACATACTCCAACCCGAGCCGTTCTGAAGCCTCACGATCGGAATCACCGATACCTAAAACTCCAACTGTCACCTCATAACCACTAATCCTAAGCTGGTGCATCAGTTCACGGCCACTTCCAGCTCCACAGATCAAATGAACCGTTCGACCCGTTCCGACCAAATTCTCGCTAGACGAGCCATCAGTACCAAGAATCAGCACATGAGGCTTTCCGGTAACCGGATCCGGTTCCACCAATCCCTCAACACCAAAAGCAGTTCGTAAATTACTAGGAGTCAAAACCTCCCAAGGTGTTCCCTCGGCAAGCTTCTTTCCTTCATGCAAGACAACCAATCGATCACAAAAACGAGCCGCCAATGAAAGATCATGCAAAATCACGACCACCCCAGCATTTCGTTCTCTCGTCTCTTCTCTAACCAAATTCATTGCCAAAATTTGGTGACGCAAATCCAACGAAGCCGTCGGCTCATCCATCAAAAAAACATCAGCCTGCTGAACCAACACCCTCGCCAAAACCACCCGCTGCCGCTCTCCACCCGAAAGCGTATCCAGCTTCCGATTCACAAACTCCGTTGTCGAAGTGCGTTCCATCGCCGTCCAAGCCAAATCATGATCGCCCGATCCTTCAAGCTCGAATCGACCTAAGTGCGGATATCGACCCATCAACACCGATTCAAAAGCAGTAAACGGATGACTCTCTGCCGACTGTGGCATGTAAGCCACCTTGCGAGCCCAATTCCGCCGAGATGCTCCGTCCCCAGACGAATCAAACACAACGCCGTCAACGACTACCTCGCCCGAATCAGGATCAAGCAACCCAGCCAATGTCCGTACCAAAGTCGTTTTTCCACTCCCGTTAGCCCCTACAACACCAACAACCTCACCACGACTCACCGACAACGAAACCGAATCAACAATCACCCGCCCACCAATTCGCGTCGAAATCCCACGAACTTCAAGAACGCGCTGATCCACGGCCGCCCTGTAGGCAACCTCTGATTCGCTATCCTCAAATCTCAAACCACTCAAAACAACCACCTATCAAACGAACCGATCAACTGACGCCATGAATTCATTTTCAGGCCCAGACTACTAACCAAATTCAACTTACATGGCACAGAACTCCAACATCGCCCGCTCAACCTCGCAGCCAACAGTCAGTCCTCTCCTAGACAGATGGGGTAGGAGATCGCTATGCAAGACAGGGTGGTCCGATGGCGACCGTGTCCATAATGCATCGCCTTCCTCTACTCACCGAACTGCGAAAACTCCTCAAACACCACACCCGAAAAGTGCGAAGGAAACAACAACGTAGCCAAACCCTCAATACCCCTCACATTCCAATGCGAAAGAGTCGTGTGATACCTCGGCGAAACATAGTAAATCTCACCATTCTTCACCGCAGGAACCTCAGCCAAAACCGCACTCGACGTCAGCTCAGCGATGAATGTGTTCGCACCGTCTAACGGCTGAGGAACGATAATCACATCAGGATTAATCGCAGCTATAGACTCAATACTCACCTGCTGATGACCCTCTATGCCTGAATCAGCGGCAGCATTAATTCCACCAGCCTGCTCGATAATTCCACCCTCGGTAGAACCTGAACCCGCAGCAAAAGCCGAAGTCCACTTTGAAACTGAAAGCACTCGAGGCTGCTTGTCTGAAGCCAAAACATCTGAAATAAACTGCATCCGGGCGATAAGCTCATCCGCAAGCTCAATCGCCTCCGCCTCCGCACCTACCAAATAGCCCATCAGTAATATATTCGGAACATTGCCTAGCGCCGAATCCTCTAGAGCAGCTCGAGCAATCGGAATCCCAGCCCCATTCATCAACGCCACCGTATCGGCGTTCGTAAAGCTAGAAGCAATAATCACTTCCGGGTCCAAAGCCAAAACTTCCTCAGGATCAAATCCAATCATCAGTGCGTCAGAAGATAGCTCCGCAATGTTCGACTGCTCTTCATCTACAAAGAAACTGTAAACAGCAGTCAGTCGATCGAAATCAACTAGCGCTGCAAGAATCTCTGAATGACCCAGCGATAACGAATGAATCCTCATCGGAGGTGCATTTAACGTAATCACACCCTCAGAAGTCTCAACGCTCCGAGGCCATCCAAAGTTTGTTGGATCAACAATTCCATCAACATCCGCAAATCGTGACTCGTCAAATGCCACAACAGGCTCACTCGGCTCAACCGGAGCCGCAGTCGCAGTCGGAG
>CAWVYJ010000091.1:0-5792 GCA_963934365.1 uncultured Dehalococcoidales bacterium
TTTGGCTTAGTTTTGGCTAGGCGAGCAACTCTCGAAGCTCTGCAACATGTGCATCGCCACGGAGTCGACCTAGAGCTTTTCTCTCGATCTGTCGAATACGTTCTCGTGTCAGATTCAACTCGCCACCGATCTCTTCAAGAGTTCGTGGGCGACCATCGAACAGACCGAATCGTAGTTCGAGAACTCGTCGTTCACGATCCTGAAGGTGGCTCAGTACACGGTCAACCTGCTCTCGCATGGAAGACTGTGCTGCTACATCGGCTGGTGCCGGTGCGCTGCTGTCCTGAATTAGGTCACCAAGCTCGTTCTCTGCGTCTTCACCAATT
This sequence comes from uncultured Dehalococcoidales bacterium, assembly GCA_963934365.1. Classification (GTDB taxonomy): domain Bacteria; phylum Chloroflexota; class Dehalococcoidia; order Lucifugimonadales; family Lucifugimonadaceae; genus Lucifugimonas. The sequence goes on from CAWVYJ010000091.1 coordinate 327, forward strand.
GGTGTTTCGAGAGAAACAGGTTCTTGCGACATCTGCAGAATTTCTGAGACACGCTCGATGGAAAGTTCAACTCGTTCTGCGAGCTCTTCAACAGTAGGTTCTCGGTTTAGCTGCTGTCCAAGTTCACGTCGTGCTCGCATGATCTTGTTCAGGGTCTCTACTACGTGAACAGGAATACGAATTGTTCGTGCTTGGTCGGCGATTGCTCGGGTAATACCCTGTCGAATCCACCATGTTGCATATGTCGAGAATTTGAATCCTTTGCGGAAGTCGAACTTCTCAATCGCACGCATTAGACCAATGTTGCCTTCCTGAATCAGGTCGAGCATCGACAGGCCACGGTTAAGGTGCTTCTTTGCCACAGAAACCACAAGTCGAAGGTTCGCTTCGCCCAAGTGACGTCGAGCCTTCTCGCCTTCTTCTCGTACACGCATAAGGTGCGAAGCAAGGATTGAAGTGAGTGGCTGAATGGCAGCTATGAAATCTGGGTCCACAACATGGTCTGGCAATTCGTTAAGTAGTGGGTTGATCTCGAGGATATCTACCATATCTCCCGATAGCAGTCGAGAAAGAACTGAAAGTTCAACAACCAGCTTGTGAGCTTCATCGGGCTCTACACCGAGAGCATCCGAGAGGTAGTTGATGAGTTCGTCTTCGCGCTTACCGTCGACCAGAGCGCGAAGCTCAGGATCGGCGAGTGCTCGCCCCAGTGTGACTGGAGTGTCGAGCCCCAAATACTGTGCAACAGCAGATGCGGTGTCACCAACAGGACCGAGCTTTGAGAGAATTTCTGTGATGATAGTGAACGGATCGGGAGTTCCGGTGTCGATGTCTCCTTGGATCTCTTTTTCGATTGCTTCGAGTCGCTGAGCAAGCTCAACTGCTCGTGCAAGCACTACTTCGTCTGCTGCGGTAAGAAGTGCGACTCGGCCGATCTCACGAAGGTACATCCTTACGGTGTCTTCTGTGAGTTCTGACTCTTGGACTTCTTGCGCCAGAGCGTTTGTGATGCTTGTAGAAGAATCTGAAGCTCGTGCTGCTTCCCACATATCCAGTTCAGATCGGGTTACAGCAGTTGCACCGTTTTCCGTCGCCTGGTTAGCTTCGTCTTCAGTGCCTTCCATTCGAGTAAAGGCGGGTGTGTACTCGTCTTCGCCCTCAAGAGCTGCTGAAACGTCATTGACGCGGGTTGTTCGTCGCTTTTGGACCAACGGTTTTCCTTTCGGGCATTTCGTGCCCGTGCCTATACTCGTCAAATATCCGGACAGATATTTGACCTCATGTCATTCGTACTGCTGTTTAGCGCAGGGCATTATCTACTAATCTCGCAGGGTTCAGCACTAGCTGATAATGGTAGTAATCACTCAAGTTTTAGATGCACTCAAAACAATTTGAAATACCAGACGAGCAAGTTTAGGAATCCCCCCAAACTTGGCCACACACGTTTACCAATCCAAACGACCTCCTATTCTACGCCATTTGTTATGCGTTCTAACAGGGGGTAGGTCGAATTTGTTTACGATTTACGTCGTTTTGCATCCCGATATCTCTCGGGAAAAGGGAGGACAGATTCTGGGGCAGCAGTCATTTTCGAGGAATAGAAGTGGGTTAATCCCAGTTAATCACAAACTTGCCAGGTGCTCCTGATGAGAACTCTTCGTAAGCCTGTGCAGCTTCCTCAATGGTCGATCGAGAAGTGATGACCGAACCCAAGGGGACGTTTCGCTCGGCCGTGAATCGAGCTGCTTCCGCAAGACCGAATGTCGAGAATGTCCATGAACCCATGAGTGTGAGGTGTCGGTGGATGATATGCGGAGTCGGCTGGTAAGTTACTTCCCCACCTTCACCAACCAAGCAAGTTCGACCGAATATACGCGTAGATTCAACTGCTGCTACTCGAGTAACTGCAAGTCCGGCTGCTTCTAGGCTAGCGTCGGCACCATCGCCGTGAGTCAGTTCTTTGATCTGTTCTGGCGCGTCGTCGTTAGATGCGTCGACAGTTGCCCAAGCACCGGAATCGGCAGCCATTTTCAGTCGTTCAGTTGAAACATCTACCGCGATAATTCTCGCGCCCATTTCGGCTCCGAACATGGTGGCAGCAAGCCCAACCGGACCTTGACCAAATACGGCAAGTACATCGCGTCCTGATACTTCGAGTTTCTTTAAAGCTTGAAACGCCGTGCTCGCACCGCACGCCAAGTACGCCCCAACTTCGTAATCGACTTCGTCGGGGAGCGTTACGCATGTCGATTCATGGGCGACCATGTAATCGCCGTGTCCGCCATGCATCGAACCACCGTAGTAAATCTTCTTTTCAGTTACTTCGCACAATTGTTGCCAACCGGTTAGGCAGTATTCGCACTGGCGGCAACCTTCGTAGTGATGCTGGATGATTCGGTCACCGACTTTGAGTCCTTTCACATTTGGCCCAAGTGCAACTACTTCGCCACAGGGTTCATGCCCGGGTCGTATTAATTGTCCTTCGTGTTCGTTCGGCGAAGCGGCGCGGTATCGGGAGAAGTCTGATCCACACAATCCTGAAGATCGTAGCTTGACTAGGACTTGCTCGGGCCCGGGGTCAACGGCTGGAAAATCTATAACCTCTGCCACGCTGTTTCCGTGAAATGCAACTCCACGCATATTCGATTCTCCTTAGTTAGGTGCCGAGATTTAGCATCTGTTTTTGAAAGTTGGAGCAATGTATATCAGCGAAACAGGGGAAATTGGCTTTGCAGTCGGCTCAAAGCGGCAGTAAGCTTGCCCCGCCTGACTAATAAGATATGACTGCGGCGATGCCGCGATTGGGATCTGCAAATATGGTGGACACGTTCAGTTACGAAACTCTTTATTCGGAAAAATCGGTTGATACGCCGCTGAATCCGGGATTACATGCAAAATACGATTTTGCTGTTGCATATCCGGCTCCAGAGACACTTCCGCTGGATGGATTGATTCAGTCACTTCAGTCGGCAGTCGATTCTGACAGCACGAAAGTGCTCGCCGAACTGGCGTACTACCCTCATCAACTGGGTGCACTTGAACTTCGTGAGTACACCGCTAAGAAGCTCTCCAATGACCGTGGATTTACCGTAAACCCAGACGAAATCGCTCTTACCAACGGTTCAGGTGAGGCTCTGGGTCTAGTTATTCAAGCCCTCACGAATCCTGGTGACATAGTGCTTGCCGAAGAGTTCGTGTACATGGGAACTACCGCACAGCTTCGACGCTTCGGTGCTGACATTCGTGGCATGGCTATGGACGAGGGCGGGATTATTCCTGAAGCTCTCGATAAGCAGATTACTGCGTTGACCGATGCCGGTGAGAAGCCCAAATATGTATATGTAATTCCTGAGCACCAGAACCCGATGGGTTCAACTATTTCGGCCGAGCGACGCAAGGAAATTCTTGCGATTTGTCACAAGCATGGCCTGCCTATTTTGGAAGACGACTGCTACGTAGATCTTCGATTCAAGGGTGATGTTCAGCCTGCGTTCAGGGCTCTTGATGACTCAGGAATCGTCGTGTACGTTGCTTCATACTCTAAATTGCTTGCACCGGGGCTTCGATTAGGCTACTTCACTGCTTCACCTGAACTGATGCGACGTGCATTGAGCTTTAAGCTCGGAAGTGGTCCTAACCAATTCGCTGCGATAGCAATTGAGGGCTACCTACGAAATAACCTCGACTCTCACAAAGACAATTTCAATCCGATACTTCAGGCGAAGTGCGATTCGATGACTGCTGCTCTTGAGGAGCATTTTGGTTCTTCAGGAGCGACGTGGTCTGCGCCTGAGGGTGGTTGCTACGTTTGGCTCACGATGCCAGAGGGTTCCGATATCGCAAGCATTCGTGATGAAGTGTTCCAGCAGGGCGTTGGATACGTTGCCGGTGTTAACTTCGAAGCGGACGGTACAGGGCGAATCGGTCACAACTCTGCACGACTTTGTTTCGCATTCGAATCGGTTGAAAAGAACGCCGAAGGAATCGCTTTACTGGCTCAACTGTTCAAGCAGCACGGAGCGATGTAATTATTCTTGGATTGCACGGAATTGGAATTCAATTGATAACCAAGAACAGACCGACGATAGCGAGTCGGTCTTTTTTGTTGCCTGAGTGATTCGGTGAATATCGCAGGAGTATTACAGACCGTTAACCGAATTTCGTTGCTGAATTTGTGGTTCGGATATAAATTCAATTAAGACTCATTTTTGATTGGAACAAAAGGAAAGCCTGCTATGGCATCTGCTGAACTGAACTCGATCGCACTGAAGATGGTTGCTCGTAACAAGGGCATTCTCGCTGCTGATGAAAGTACCGGGACAATGACCAAACGACTCGACAGTATAAATGTAGAGTCGACATCGGAATCGCGTCGACAGTGGCGTCAGCTGTTGTTCCAGACTCCCGACATCAGCGATTACATCTCAGGCGTAATCATGTACGACGAGACGCTTCGTCAGTTTGATGATTCAGGAAAAACGCTTGTGGAGCTACTTTCTGACAAAGATATTCTCTCTGGCATCAAGGTCGATAACTCGACTCACGATTTGGCAGGCGCTCCGGGCGAATTCATCACCGAAGGTCTTGATGGCCTTCGTGGCCGACTCGCTGAATACTACAATCTCGGCGCTCGATTTACTAAGTGGCGTGCACTGATCACTATTGGTGAAGGTCGACCTTCTGACTACGCCATCAACACGAACATGCACGCTTTGGCACGTTATTCGGCGTTGTGTCAGGAACAAGGACTTGTTCCAATTGTTGAGCCTGAAATTCTCATGGACGGAAGTCACAGCATCGACGATTGCCGATCGGCTACAACTCGTTCTTTGATTAAGGTATTTGAAGAACTCGACGCACAGAACGTAGATCTTGAAGGTATCGTTCTCAAGCCAAACATGGTTATTTCTGGTTCTGACGCTCCTAACAGAGCGTCGGCGGCCGAAGTTGCTCGACAGACCATTGATTGCTTCCTTGAAACTGTTCCTACGAACGTTCCGGGTATCGCATTCCTCTCGGGTGGACAGGGTGACGAAGAGTCGGTTATTAACCTCGATGCGATCAGCAAGATTGCTAACACCAAAGAGCTTCCTTGGGAACTGACCTATTCATACGGTCGTGGTCTCCAGGCTGCCCCGCTTTCTGCGTGGTTGGGCAAAGCCGAGAACATTACTGCTGCTCAGACTGCGTTCCAACAGCGTGGACTCGACTCAAGTGCTGCTCGCGAGGGTGTTTACGATTCGTAATCGACTCGTAGTGATGTGATTGCTGCTCTCTCCCGCTTAGGGAGAGGGCATTTTTTTTGTCTCTTACCAGCAGACGGGCAGCAATCCGCTGCATCTGCAGGTAAAGTTGCTGCGCCTGTCCTGATTTGATGGATGGGCGGCAACCGAACCGGAGTGTGATGTAAACGATGACCCCTGACGTAATTTCCGAACTGGTAGCAGCCCGATCTGCACAAATTAT
>CAWVYJ010000092.1:0-5776 GCA_963934365.1 uncultured Dehalococcoidales bacterium
ACCCAAGTCATCCGATGGCGCTAAGCACCTAAGAAGTAGGGACCGGCTCTTTATCATCAGCATCCGAATCATTGGAATCCGACACAATAACCTTCGGCTTAGCCTTAGCCTTCTTCTTAGGCGTGCGAACAATAATCGCCCCTGCATCGATATCCAACTCAACAGAATCACCCGCACCGAACTCACCACGAAGCAGCTTCTCAGAAAGCTGATCCTCAATCTCATCCTGAATCAACCTGCGCAACGGCCTCGCACCCATCTTCGGGTCGAACCCCTTCTCAGCAAGGAAATTACGAGCAGCATCAGTAACGCTCATCATCAGACCGTGCTCGAGAACACGACCCTCAACTTCCTTCATCATGATGTCCACAATCTCAAGAATGTGCGCACGATCAAGCGGCCTAAACACAACCGTCGAGTCGATACGGTTCAGGAACTCAGGCTTAAACCCATTTGCAGGATCCTTCACCGCTTCCAAAACTCGACCCTTCACACGCTCATAATCCAGTGCCTCACCATCAGACTTACCAAAATTGAAGCCAAGTCCACCACTCGTCTGAATCAAATTTGAACCTAGGTTCGAAGTCATCACAATCACAGTGTTCTTAAAATCAACCCTCCGACCCTTAGAGTCGGTCAAATGACCATCTTCAAAAACCTGCAGCAAAATGTTGAAAACATCAGGGTGAGCCTTCTCGATCTCATCAAGCAAAATTACTGAATATGAACGACGGCGCACAGCCTCAGTCAACTGACCGCCCTCGTCAAAGCCAACATATCCAGGAGGCGCACCAACCAAACGAGCAACCGAATGCTTCTCCATGAATTCACTCATATCAAGTCGAATCATGGCATCCTCTTCACCGAAGAGATACTCAGCAAGCTTCTTCACACTATGCGTCTTACCAACACCCGTAGGACCAAGGAATAAGAAAGCACCAATCGGGCGCTTCGGATCCTTAAGACCCGCCCGTGACCTACGAACAGCCTTAGAAATAACCGAAAGAGCCTCGTCCTGACCAACAACGTTCAGACGCAGCGAGTCCTCCATCTTGATCAAGCGCTCTTTCTCTTCAACATCCAACCGCATAACCGGAATCCGAGTCCACATTGCCACAACCTCAGCAATGTCATCTGAAGTCACCTTAGCCTCACCGGCATTCGGGTTCTCCTTCTTCCAATCAGCCTCAAGCTGCTCAATCTTCGTAACCAGTTTCAGCTCACGGTCTCGCAACTCAGCAGCAGTTTCGTACTTCTGAGCCGAAATAACCTCATCCTTCTCCCGACGAACAGCAGTCAACTCCTTCTGAGCCTCACGAAGCTCCTTCGGAATAGTCGAATGCTTGATACGAACACGAGAAGCCGCTTCATCAATCAAGTCAATTGCTTTATCAGGTAACTGCCTATCCGCAATGTATCGATCCGCCAACGTAGCCGCCGTCTCCAACGCCTCATCCGTAATCTCAAGATCGTGGTGCTGCTCGTACATACCCTTCACACCACGAAGAATCTCCACAGTCGTAATAGCATCCGGCGCATCAACAATGACAGGCTGGAACCTACGCTCCAAAGCCGGGTCACGCTCAACATATTTGCGGTAATCATCCTGCGTAGTCGCACCGACAACCTGCAACTCACCTCGAGCCAAACTAGGCTTCAAAATATTCGCAGCATCAACCGCACCCTCAGCTGCACCAGCACCAACCATCGTGTGCATCTCATCAATGAACAACACACAGTTACCAGCACTCTTCAGCTCGGCAATAACCTTCTTAAGGCGCTCCTCAAACTCACCACGGTACTTAGTACCAGCTACAAGCGCACCCATATCAAGAGTCACAACCCGCTTACCAATAAGCGTCTCAGGCACATCTCCCTCAACAACCATGTGCGCAAGCTTTTCAACAATCGCCGTCTTACCAACACCCGGCTCACCAATAAGAACAGGATTATTTTTCGTCCTACGACTAAGAATCTGAATCACACGCTGAATCTCGCTATCTCTACCCACAACCGGATCGAGATCTCCATCGCGTGCCTGCTTAGTCAAATCAACACCAAGCTCATCAAGAGTAGGTGTACGGCTGGTGCGAGCAGTAGCCTGAGCGCCACTTACGCTCGAACCCGAGCTCTGAGTGGCAATGATGCTATTAGTCTCCTCGCGAACCTTCTCTAGGCTCACACCAAGACTCTCCAACACGCCAGCAGCAACACCCTCGCCCTCACGCATGAGCCCAATCAGTAAGTGCTCAGTGCCAATATAGTGGTGGCTCAAGCGCCGAGCCTCATCAACTGCGAGTTCGATCACCTTCTTCGCACGCGGGGTAAGACCAATCTCACCCGGGGTAGGACGTTCGCCGCGGCCGATTATAAATTCGACCGCTGAACGAACTTTTACAAGCTCGACGTTCAGATTAGAAAGGACTAGCGCAGCCACTCCCTCGGTTTCTCTCACGAGACCCAGCAGAATATGCTCGGTACCGATGTAATTGTGGTTAAAGCGTTGTGCTTCTTCCTGCGCTAGGGACAGAACCCTACGGGCCCTCTCCGAAAACTTTTCAAACCTGCTCGGCATATAGCTTCCCCCCTCAGGACACTACAAAACTGCAGTGCTGAGTGCTATTCGTTGTCTTCGAAAATATCTCCGAAGTCACCAATTTCATCTGATTCAGCATCTTCTTCAGCGGCAATTACCACTTCATCAGATGGATCCGTAGTCTGCTTCAAGCTCAGACCCAAACGTCGACGTTCAGGCTCAATCCGAATGATCTTAAGCTCGAGTTCATCGCCTTCACTGACAACATCCCTAGGGTGCTTGATCACTTGGTGAGCAAGTTCACTAATATGTATCAGTCCTTCAATACCGCGATCAATGCGAGCAAACGCACCAAAGTTAGCAAGCTTCGTCACAGTACCAGTAACCGTCTGACCAACCGCAAACTTAGTCTCGATCTCATCCCACGGCTCAGGCTGCAAGCGTCGCAAACTCAACGCAATCTTGAGGTTTTCCCGGTCTACACGAAGCACGAATACATCGATCTCCGTACCAACAGTCACGATCTCGTCGGGGCTCTTCACTGGCTCCCACGACAATTCTGAAATGTGGATAAGACCATCGGCTCCACCAAGGTCTACGAAAGCACCGAAATTCGAAATTCCAGCAACTCGACCTTTACGAATCTCACCCTCAGTTAGCTCCTGAACCAAACGCATCTTTTGAATCTGCTTCCAAGCCTGAAGCGCTGCACGTTCAGAGAAGATAGCTCGGTTTCGGCGTCGGTTAAGTTCAATAATCTTGAACTCAACTTCCATACCGATGAAGCCTTCCTTAGGCGGCTCGCCGCCAGGCACATAAAGCTCTCGAGCTGGTCCAACCAACTGCGAAAGCGGCACGAAGCCCTGAACACCTTCAGACTCAACAACAGCACCACCACGGTTTGAACCCGTGATAACACCCTTGCAAGACTCATTGTTGTCCATGGCCTTCTCAAGCACACGCCAACCCTGCTCACCACGAGCACGGTCGATAGACAGAATCGACGACCCTTCGTTACCTTCTGGGTTCACAACGTAAGCGATAATCTCATCGCCAACGCTCAACTCATCAGAAGATTCACCAGTAGAACGCATCTCCTTGGTAGGTACGAAACCCTCGGACTTGTATCCAATGTCAACCAACATGCCTTCAGCCTTACGGCTCATCACACGTCCGTCGATGATCTCACCACGTCGAAGAACCTTTGAAGGAAGGTACTCGTCAAGCAAGTCCTCCATCGTAAGCTCGTTCTCAGGCTTGTCTGCAACAGCAACTACAGTTTCAGCATCTGCAGGAGCTTCCTCGGTAGCGGCTTCTATAGCTGGAGCAGTTTCAACAACTTCTGCAGTTGCTTCAGCCGCTGGAGCGGTCTCTTCAGTAGGGTGCTCAACTATGGTCTCTACAACCGCAGCTTCGTCAGCAACCACTTGGGGCGCCTCCGCTACAGGTGCTTCAGTAGCCTCAGGAGCTGCAACTTCAGGAGCTGCAGCCTCTACAGGCGCTTCAATATTCTGTTCCACAGGCGTCTCCACTTTTGGAGCCTCTACCTGACTATCTGGGGTGTCTGCTGTCGCCAATACGAAATCCTCGTTCAAAATTTTCTATCCGCTCCTAATGAAGCTGATACTCCATTATATGAACAACACAACTAAACCACAAAGCTAATTAGAGACAAAACTCCAAACATCGAAGCCAGTCCTACACGTCAACCGATAATCATCACGTAGAGCCCGGTAATGCCTCCTTTTTAACTTAACGAAATATATATCCAGCTAAACCGATCAGTCGGCATCATAGTCGATCGCTCCAGCAGTCCTAAAATCGAAACTTAAGACCGCATGCAGCTACTAGCCCAAACACAATTGGCTTCCATGATTACCACCCACGGCGTGAATGCCATGACATGATCGGGGTTGGTCACAGCCAAAACTGGGAACGGAAATACCAGCGAATAATTCGCCCACATCTATGTACACACACCGCCGACCAAAATCCGTTTAATTCCGAAGAGCAAGTCCCCATCAAATTGCTCATCACATTCGCAAAACAAGCCCTTGATATGGATTCACTACGCTATTAATAAACTAATAACATCCACCTAAATCTCTATCACTAGCAAAACTCCCACATCGGCACCATAATTAAGATTTGATCTAAACTCAGATCACGTTCGCACCAAGAACAATCTGAACAATCAACAAAAAATGTCATCCTGAGAGAATCTCTAGGCAACCGACGGCACACCTCCCAAACACCATTCTTCATCCACCAAATCACGGATCAAAAACCAACCAACATGCCAACTCCAAAGGTCTACATTGACGGCTCAGCAGGTACAACCGGTCTCCGCATTCAGGATCGACTGGCAACCCGCGACGACATTGAAGTAACAATCCTCCCGGAAGGCGATCGTCGCGACCCGAAACTTAGGCGTGATGCAACCGCAAATGCCGATCTCACAATCCTCTGTCTCCCAGACGACGCAGCCATTGACGCCGCAGTATGGGCAAGTGAAGCAAACACCAAAGTTGTCGATGCCTCAACAGCTCATCGCGTAAACGATGAATGGGTTTTCGGACTACCCGAAATGACGCCCGATCAGCGCGAAGCAATCAAAAACGCGCGAAATGTCTCAAACCCCGGTTGCTACCCAACCGGAATGATCCTAAGCATCCGTCCGCTCATCGAAAACGGCATACTCGGCAATGACGCGCCAATCACAATCCACGCCCTATCCGGCTACACCGGCGGTGGAAAAAAACTAATCGCTAAATGGGAAGATGAACGCCACGAACTTCTCAACCTGCCGTTCGAATCGCCCTACGCACTGCACACTCGACACAAGCACGTCCCCGAAATGCACAAGTACACCGGCCTAACCCACGAACCGCAATTCATACCCTCGGTCGGACCCTTCCCAACAGGTATGCGCCTCGAAATTCCGCTCCACAAATCTCTAATTTCTGAAGGAGTAAACTCCAACGAAATTTGGGAAGTTCTCTACCAACGTTATGCGAATGAACAGTTCGTCAAGGTCAACCAAATCGAAGACACCCTCGCCTACAGCGACCCCGCCTTCGATCCCCGTTCCACAAACGGCACCAACCGCTGCGACATCTCGATCATGCCCAACGCCATCGGTCACGTGATGATCATCATCCAAATCGACAACCTAGGCAAAGGCGCATCCGGAGCAGCCATCCAAAACATGAACCTCATGCTCGGATTACCCGAAAATGC
>CAWVYJ010000093.1:0-5685 GCA_963934365.1 uncultured Dehalococcoidales bacterium
CAGCGGCAGGGGCTGCAGGAACCGAAGTGGCCGTAGCAACTACCGTAATGGTGTCGCCCTTGACTTCTTTGATCACCTCAACGGTGTCACCCTTGACTTCGACTTCTTTGATCACCTCAACGGTGTCACCCTTGACTTCTTTGATGACTTCGACTTCTTTGATCACTTCAACGGTTTCCGTACCGCCACAAGCAATCACTGCAGTCATTGTTGCACCAATCAGAAGTCCCATTATGAGCTTCATCTTGTTTAGCTTAAACAATAATATCCTCCTCAGACGTGCAATGACCCACGTTTAGGTCTTTGTCAGGAGCCTAGATCGAAATCTAACCACCACGTCGTGTCGCAATGATGAGGTAATTATTGAAACCTTTTAAATGACGCCCACGCGATAAACGCGTAACTATCATCGGGATTTTCAACGAAAACCTCACACTTAGCGGCGCAATTATATGAAGGGGTATTTCGTAATGTCAACGTCAAGACGATTCTGACAGGCCGTACTTTGGTCGTTTAATCAATCCTTCAGTCGACCGTATTACGAACGCGGTCCTGCATAAAATCGATCACATTGTCGACAACCATATTCAGTGAAACGGTTAGTGCCTCGTTGGTATTAGAAGCGATGTGCGGGGTGAGAATAACGTTTGGAAGCCGCGCTAGTAACGAATTTCTATCAAGCGGTTGACTGTCAAAAACATCAAGCGCTGCGCCAGCAATTGTTTCGTTGGCGAGGGCCTCAGTAAGCGCCCTGTTACTAACTAATTGGCCTCGAGCCGTATTGACGAATAATGCCGTAGGTTTCATCCGAGAGAATTCAGCTGAACCGAACATTGAGCGCGTTTTAGGGGTTAATCGGGCATGGACTGAAATCGCATCAGCGCTTGCTAACAGTTCAGAAAAACCGACTTCGGTCCAGTTCGGTCGCTCATCAGGTGACGATATTTCGCTAGATTCGCTTAGTGAACTCGTCAGAATCCGCATTCCGATCCCCTCTGCAATACGAGCTAATCTAATGCCCACAGCACCGGTTCCTACTATTCCCAATGTTTTGCCTGCTAACTGGGTTAACTGCCCTCCAGGCCACTCTCCTTCTCTCACCCTTAAATCAAGTTGAGGAATCTTTCTGGCTAGTGACAGTAATAGAGCCAAAGCGTGCTCGGCCACAGCCACGGTGGCTGCGTTGGGGGTGTTCGTAACCACAACACCGAGTCGGCGCGTTGCTTCGAGGGCTATATGATCGGCAGCAGTACCCCAAATAGCAATGTGCTTGAGTTCTGGCGTGACAGATTCAAGAATCGTATTTGTAACCTGAGTAGTTGTCCGGGCGATTATCAAAGTGTGAGCACCGGAAATACGGTCAATCAGCGCATACGGGTTGTCATAGCGTTCCGTGAACAACTGCACTTCAACGTTGGGAAGGCGTCGTAATCTTGCCATCGCTGCAGAATCGGAGAATACTGGCGGGTTGTCATCCGGCACGACTACTCGGAATACACCATCTGCTGCATCTGATTTCAATGGACCGGCTACTAACTACTTAATAAGGTATCGAACGAAGTACGACATCGAGCATATAGGCGATCACAATAAATTGCCCGTTAGTAATGATCGACACGATGCTACGATTATCATCCACACTGGTTCGAACCACTCGACAGCAATCATAGTTAGATGGACTACACAAGATGACACGTGTGCGCGTAATGTACTGGAAAGAAATCCCCGTTCAAGTTCAGGCAGAAGATGCTGATGGACGTATTTCTAGGCAACTGGAAGATAGATTTCAAAAGGCAGCCGACGCTGTCGCTATGAAAGACGGAAGCGAAGGAACTGACGAATATCTTGATGCTTGGGCATTTGGTGACTATGTCGATTCACAGGCGAAAGCAAAAGATGCCGCTGAGCAGCTCGCTACACATTTGGAAAAAATTCCCTCCAATTTTGTGAAACGAATCATTAAACTGCACGAAGACGGAAATCGAGACCCAGTACCGGGTGCGATCGACCATTGGGCACTAGATTAAATCTGGAGTCTCCTAAACGAATCTACAGAGAGATTTCTAAAAGGAGTAATAAATTTGGAGAGAACATTTGGCATCTTCTGACTCAAAACCGGGCATTCTTGACCGCCTTGCAGCCGGCGACACACTGATATTTGACGGAGCGACCGGAACATACCTGCAGAACAATGGTCTAGAGCCTGGTGGTAGCCCTGAACTGATGAACGCCGCAAATCCTGAAGTTATCAAGGGAATGGCGAAACATTATTTCGATGCCGGTTCTGACATCGTTCTAACTAATACATTCGGTGGCAACAAGTTCATGCTTGATCGCTACGGAGCTGGCGACCGACTGTTCGAACTCAACCGATTGGCTGCCGAACACGCACGATCCGTCGCTCCTGAAGGGAAATTCGTAGCTGGTTCGATAGGCCCCACTGGCGAGTTCATTGAACCACTAGGAACGGCGACTGAAGACGAGCTTTACGAAATATTCTCTGAAATGTCGAAGGCTTTCGAGGCCGGTGGCGCCGATGCCGTTATGATCGAAACTCAGCTTGCTATTGAAGAAGCTGCTATCGCTGTTCGTGCTGCAAAGGAAACAACAGGACTAGTAGTTATGGCGACTATGGTTTTCGATAAAGGACCGCGCGGTTATTTCACAATGATGGGCGTGACTCCCGAACAGGCCGTAGAAGGTCTTGAAGAAGCTGGAGCCGATATCGTTGGAACCAACTGCGGAAATGGAATCGAGCGAATGGTTGAAATAGCAACTCGAATGCGAGCTGTAACCGACAAGTACCTAGTCGTTCAATCAAATGCAGGTCTGCCAATTATTAAGAATGGTGAAACTTGCTACCTTGAAACCCCAGAGTTTATGGCGAAGCATTACCGAGAATTAGCTGAATTGCCGATAAATATCCTTGGTGGATGCTGCGGAACCACTGCCGATCACATCCAAGCGCTTGTACAATCTGTCCGAGCGTAACCGAACATCCTTACATCCTTTAGGAAGAGGTCACCGATGCCACCATCGGCACAAAAATCTAGAATTGTTGAACAGGTAAAAAGTCTGGGTCAATGCATTGAATTAGTTTCAATAGATCCACACTTCAACGATGTCACTATCGGCCTTTTCATAAAAGATGGCCTGATGACCATCTTCAGCTACAGCACGATCGATGGAATCGACGCTCGTATCGAGCAAATCCGTGACCGATGTGTTCTCCTTGGCGATGTAGAAGCCGTCGAGGGATCATCCAATCAACTTCGCTTGATTTCAGACCTTCAACTCGATCGAGCACTCCGGTTTATGTTCACTGCAGCTGTCGAAAAAGATCCGGCACTTGAGCTACCGTCAGGTCGAATCACCACTCCTGATACCAAGACCAAACTAACTTTCGTAATTGACGGCGAACAAGTTGGTGATCAGTACATATACACCGTTTCTACCGAAGGCCAGGCGGAACGACCAGAGAGGCGCGTCATGGCCGCAGTTGGCGGATTCATTCGCTATTCGGGTTGCACACGGGTAGATAAAAACAAATTCTCATTCCCCGATGGCAAGCGATACGACAACTTCGCTCGGCTAATCCTCCCCCTAGCTAGGAACGTCAGTGCAGTCGAAGCTCAGCTTGAGCAAGACGAAATGGCCGGCCAAATGAACACTCAAACACTCGGATTCGCCCAGAGTTAGTCTTCAGGACAAGATCACATGTCACCCGTAATTGAAAAAATGACCTCCCGCGAACGCGTAATGGCCGCCCTTGCTGGCGAGCCAGTCGACCGTCCACCTGTTTGTACTCCGACCAATGTCGCTACGGTCGAACTGATGGACCTCGTAGATGCACCATTCCCAGACGCCAATCGGGATGGTGAGATGAATGCTCGCTTAGCTGCCACCGCTTACACGGAACTTGGCTTCGACACGATCGCTCCTTATTTTTCGATCATTCAGGAATCATCGGCTCTCGGATGCGACATGCAGTGGGAACAGAAAGACAACTGGCCAACCGTGAGGATGTCTAATCCGATCTGGAAGGGTTCATCTGATGTAAAAATTCCCGCAGGATTTCTTGACGACCCAGACGCGAAGGCGATTACTGACTCGATCAGCATTTTGAAGCAAGAGTTTGGCGATGAAGTAGCTGTCGTCGGCAAAACCATGGGGCCATGGACTCTCGCGTATCACGTGTTTGGTGTTGAACCATTCTTACTCGGAACTGTGGATGACCCAGCCGAAACTATGAAATCACTGGAAGCACTAAAAGAGGTCACGATCTTGTACGGACAAGCTCAAATTGATGCTGGTGCCGACGTTTTGACCATCCCAGACCATGCCACCGGTGATCTCGTTAGTGGTGAGTATTACCGGCGCTTTCTTATGGAGATGCACCAGGAGATCGAAGAAGAACTTTCGGTTCCATTGATACTTCATATTTGTGGGGCAACAGTCGATCGAATGCCTTACATCGCCGAGACGGGCATGGCTGCATTCCACTTCGACTCCAAGAATGATCCAGTCGAGTCGATGGCAGCGGTCAACGGAAAAATCCGACTTGTAGGAAACATCAATAACCCAACAACTCTCTACGCCAGAGGGCCTGAAGAAGTTCGTGCTGAAGTGAATGCTGCACTCGACGCTGGCGTTCAACTCATTGCCCCTGAATGTGCGATCCCGCTCAAGACCAAGTTGGAAAACCTCTTGGAGATACCAGCGGCAATTGAAGATTGGGTTGCCGAACGTGGCCTTAATTAAGGTCGAATCCACCGCTTAACTATATTTAATTCATTTTCCATCGTTCCGATGAGACAATTAGAATCTAGAGCCGGTTGCTCACTTCAGTGACTCTGAGGTTATTCCGGACTCATGAAGACCCCTGTAACAAGTAACTTAGAGATAATTAATGCCGATTACCCACGAAGGCCTAGCCCGAGAATTCGAGTTCGTATCCAGCCCCGGAGAGCGTAAACATATTTCCGAAGCGATCGACGGCACTGCACCGATCATGCAGGAGATGGCTTACGAACTGATTATGGGCAACAATACTGAAGTTGACAGACTCACTCAGGAAGCCCTTTCTGAAGGTTTCACAGCTAACCAATTGCTTGATGATGGGCTTCTCAACGGGATGTCGATTGTCGGAGTGAAATTCCGCGACAACCTGATATTTGTTCCTGAAGTTTTAGTAGCAGCTCGTGCCATGAAAGCCGGAATGGTTCACATCGAACCAATTCTGTCCGCCTCAGGTGCTGAGCCCGCTGGAACTATCATTATGGGTACAGTGAAGGGCGACCTTCACGATATCGGCAAGAATCTCTGCATCATGATGCTTCGTGGGGCTGGGTTTGTCGTCCATGACATTGGTGTTGACTCGTCGGCTGATGATTTCATAGACGCAGCTGAAGAGCACAGTGCTGAAGTGGTTGGAATGTCAGCATTACTTACAACGACGATGCCAAACATGGGACGAACCATCGCAGCATTTGAAGATATGGGACTTAGGGATGAAGTTCGTATCATGGTTGGTGGAGCCCCTGTAACACAGGATTTTGCCGATGAAATGGGCGCAGATGCCTACGGTGATAATGCCGTCGATGCTGTCGATAAGGCGAAAGAACTTGTTCTGCTGCTTGCAGAATTGAAGTCCAGCTAACCCAAAAGGTTGCATTGGTAACGGAA
>CAWVYJ010000094.1:0-5465 GCA_963934365.1 uncultured Dehalococcoidales bacterium
GAAACTTCGGCGTAGTCGACTACAATCCGTCCTCATGTCTAACACGCCATTGATACTGTTACCTCCTTCCGAAGGCAAATCGTCGGGGGGGCATGGGCCTTCGATTAATCTTCCATCTCTATCATTCGATCAACTTAATCCGACTCGGGTGTTGATGATGAAGGCGCTCGTTCAGCTTAGTGGTAAGCCTCGGGTGGCTCAAAAGCTATTGGGGGTGAAGGGAAGTGCCCTCGAAAAAGCACGTGCAGATAATGCGGCCGTTTCGAACTCTCCAACGGCTTTAGCGATCGAACGTTACACCGGAGTGATGTATGACTCGATCGACCACGTTTCTCTAGACGATTCAGCGAAAAAAGTATTCGGCGAAAATACCATCATAATGTCGGGACTTTTCGGGGTGCTTCGACCGTTTGATTTTATTCCGTCTTATAAGTTGAAAATGGGTGCAAAGCTTCGACGCAACACGGCTTGCTCGACGATCTGGAAGCCACTTGTGACGAAGGTTTTGGCTGAGATTACTGCAGGCCGAGTGGTTTGGGATTTACTGCCCAGAGAACACTTAGCAGCGTGGGATCCTTCAAAAATTGCGGTTCGGAATCGGTTCACGGTTAAGTTTCTGGAAGCGAATGCTGATGGACAACTTCGGACGGTTAATCACTGGTCGAAATTACTGAAAGGAGCGCTTATTCGCCATCTCGTATCAAACCCCGAACAAGCTGGGTCAACCGAGTTGGTATCTGAACTCCTGGCTAATTTTTCACACCCTGAAGGTTACGAATATCGTCCAGATATCTCATACGAAATCGACGGTGCAACTGAAATTGTCTTCGTAAAAAAACACTAGTAATCAGTGAGTTCAAGTCCCCAACTGCTTGAAGTCTAACGAAAGTGAGATGTCGCCGGCTAAGCTAGGAAACCTCACTTCATCACAAATATCTTCCAAATGACCCGGTTCGCTGGGTCGATTTGTTTCGAGGTATATCTAACCATTGATGAGTAAAAATGGCACATATAGGCAATTGCGCCTAGAGTCGGCTTTGACGACGCTTTGGGCAGATAATTTGAACCAGAGATATCAAAAAAACTTCATAGCCCAAGATGAACTGAACGAAAAACTCGATGCAGTTTAAGACTTCAAATTTGTTTGCATATTGAGCGATTGGGCGTTCCAGGCGATGATCGAACCAGTTCAGATTCAGTCTTCTCAAAACCGTTCGACTTTATCGGTAATTTCAACCTAGAATTACTGTTCTCAGATTCCGCACCCAAGGAGCGCCCGAAATTAGCAAGCTATTCACCCCCATCGAAATTCGAGGGGAAACTATCCCAAACCGAGTCTTCTATTCGCCAATGTGCGAATACTCCTGTGATGACGACGGGTTACCAACCGACTGGCACATGGTTCACCTAGGCTCGAAGGCTGTCGGCGGGACAGGACTTGTAATGGCGGAGGCAACAGCTGTCACTCCTGCAGGTCGACTTACGCCTAGCTGCTCCGGTATATGGTCGGACGCCCATGTTGATGCTTGGCGACCTATAACTAAATTCATCGCCGAACAGGGCTCCGTCTCAGGTATTCAGATAGCCCATGGTGGTCGAAAAGCTTCTCACACAGAACCTTGGAACACCCCCACGAGACATCTTGGATCAGATGAAAAAGGCTGGCAAATAGTCGGACCTAGCGCGATTGAGTTCGATGGCTCTTTCGGCACCCCTCAAGAATTGACGAACCAGGAAATCGCAGAGATTACTCAGCAGTTCGTCGATGGTGCGCTCTATTCATTAGAGGCAGGATTCAAAGTCGTTGAACTCCACTTCGCTCACGGTTACCTCGCAAGCTCGTTCATGTCTCCTCTTTCGAATCACCGAGAAGATGAATACGGCGGTTCACTAGAAAACCGCTGCCGCTTTGCATTAGAAACGATCACTGAGATTCGCAAAGCCATCCCAGAGTCCGCTCCCCTATTCGTCCGAATATCTTCATCAGAGTTTGTTGAAGGCGGATGGGATATCGAGGATTCAGTTCAGATCGCAAAGTGGATGAAAGACGCCGGAGTCGATCTTGTCGACGCTTCAGCCGGCGGTAATTCAGCCGATCAAGTGCTGAAACTTAGCCCCGGATACCAAGTTCCGTTTGCCGATGCTATTCGGAATCAGGCAGGAATCATGACAGCTGCTGTCGGCTTGATCACTGAAGCGCAACAGGCTGAAGAGATTCTCCAAGCCGGACAGGCAGATGCGGTGTTCATTGGTCGAGAGTTAATGCGAAACCCATACTGGTCTTTGTATGCGCAGGCACAGCTAGACGGCGAATCTGACCGCTGGGCCAAACAATACAAGCCTTCATCATTTGACTTCAAGTACACCGGACCATCAGAGGTAATCTCTACTAGTTCGTAATCGAGCTAGGGGCAAAGGCTCAGCAACCTGACGAAAATAGATCCGACGATCAAATAATCGACGGATCTACGACTTTGCTCCTCGTACTAGTCACCATTAGCGATTGTGATTTTTTAGTAGTCGGGGCTGATTTCCAAGAAATCGCTATCCTCACCACGTTCGAAGTTCCACATCAAAGGAGTCTTCGGAAGTACTAGTGCAGCCTAGATTTTCATCTGACCGCTTACGCCTTCTTAGGTAGGTCGGCATTGGCAATTGTGACGGCAGTGTAATCGCTGGCTGAGGCGTTCACTAAAGTTACAAGGCTGAGAGCTGTGAGGGCTGAAATAGATACTCGTATGTGATTTTCTTGAACATGTTGGTTCTGTCAGAACCCTGTTTTAGGGTTCCCAATCCTCACCCTCTACGATGAGGGCATCGATTGCCGCTGTTCCTGAACGGTTGATCTTAACTCGAACCTCTAGTTCATCAGCTTGTTCGATTTTAATACCACTCCCTTCAGGAACGAAGTACTGTTCGACACCATAATCGACGGTTATCACATCGTTATTTCTAGTAGCAACTTGTCCTTTTATGAAAAGGTCGGTTCGGGCAGATGGTTCACCAGTTTGTACATCTAGAGAGTATTCATCGCCATCGATATTCGATAGTGCTACGTACACCGTATCGCCTTCTATGATGTCACCTAATAGTTGAAACCTTTTCGAATCTTGATTGACCTGTGGACTACCGAGAGTACTGATTTCATAACGTAAAGTCACGTATTCGCCCTTGAAAAGATCGCGCGGATCAACCGGGACGGTTTGTAATATAGCGGTACGGCCACCAGCGAGAATCGTTTCCCGATAACCAACCAGTCCGAGCAGGAATACGATCTGTATCGCTATTACTAGGATGAAGAGACGTTTAAGTTTAGAACTCAATGTGTGGCCTCCATCATCCCGAATTGGCGTAGTAATCTACGCCTAGCACGCTCCATGCTGTAGCCAACCCCGAGAAGTAGCAGACCGCCAATGATAAACGCCAGTGACGTACCAAGCATGTCGACCGTAAGTTCGATGTAACGGGTTGAAAGATCGATAACGAAGAACACTATTCCGATGTTTACGAATGCTTCACGTTTATTGATTACGCCGAGACCGATAATTCCGAATATCTGAATTACCAATAGCAAGTTGAATAAGATGACGTATGGTGCTGCTGATTCGAATATATGGATTGCCATAAACCAGCCGGCGATGATGGTCAATATGATTATTGCTGGTTCAGCCAATCTGAAAGAAAGTCGTTTTTCATATCTGCCTAATTTCCAATTGGCCACCATAAGCGAAACTATCGTTATTGCGGATACAACTGCGGCGAGTGCTATATATCCACTGGAAACTTCAAAGTTTTCTAGCGCTGAGTTTCGTTCGTAATCGTTAACAAATCCGGCGAAAGTGAACATGTACGTCACGATTATCGCCAGAAGTGCTCCGCCAACCATATAGGGGGCTGCGAAGAACTTTGCGCTCGCTCTTTGCATGTGTGCAAGACCAACCGAATAGATCGCTGCGCCTACAAACAACAGAATAGAGGTCACTAGTAGTCCGCTCACGGCATCATCGGTTTGCGACGCCGCTTTCCACGAAATACCAACGACGAAAATCCCAACCGCCATAACCGTTATTGCCTTTGATCGGGCGATGTAGGCAAGCGGTAATACGCCAATGAACCACCAAATCAACAGATCAGGATTATCGGTGGGCAGGTGGTAGATTTGAGCCACAAGGAACACATTAGCTCCAAACCAAGCCGCCCCTGCGAACATGATCGCTCCACCTACACGGGGGTAGCCTCGAACAAATTGAAACTGGTAAGCGACCGCGTATGTTGCGGTTTGCCCCACGATGAGGAAGCCTAGCTTTGCTATAGCTGGAATACCCTGCCAGTTGGCTGCGACAAATGAGATTATCCCCGCTCCAATTAGGATGGCGCCAAGAGTCGAGAGGACGACTATAAGTCGGCTGAACCGGACCCCGAGTCGGATGGGAGCTTCAGGCGCTGCTTCAAAGTTGATAATCGATTCGGATTGTTCGTCAGAAATAAGACCGGATTCACGCCACAGGTTGATACGGCCTTTTAGCCAGTTTTGACGCGAGTCCGTATGAACAGTTGAGATAATTTCAGATCGTTCTGAGATCTGGTCGTCATTCTGAACGGAATCGTTATTTGGGGTTTCTGATTTCATACATCCAAACAGTACTTGTAAGTAAGGGTTCTGTCAGAACTCAGTATTGGAATGGAGTGGCTCAGTTACTCATTTGCTGAGGAGATCTGTTCATGTCCTGTACGCATTGCCTGATGATCGATGACTAATCCTCAGGGATGTCACCGATCGATAGTGCGAAACTATCCCAATACGGCTGCTGATCAATTCGAGCATCAATTACTGTTGCTTTTTCGGATGTCATTGCAGTTGCAAGGGCGGTCTCGAATTCTTCGGGTGACTTGGCGATTACACCGTTCAGACCCGCAGCACGCCCCACCGCTGCAAAATCGACAGGGGCGAGATCGAGCCCGAACGAGGACAAGCCTCTCGATACCTGACGAGATTTCATCGTTCCAAGTGCCCGGTCATTAACGATCACTAGCGGCATTGCCACGTTCATTCTTGCGAATACTTCAAATTCGCCTAACCGCATCAGGGTAGAACCGTCTGCACCAATCCCGATCATAGGTACATCCGGGTTCGCCATTTTGGCACCAAGAGCCGCTGGAATCATCAGCCCCATTGTGCGACCGCCGGATGTGCCGAGAAAACTGCCGAATCGGTCAAATTCCCATAGGTGTTCAAGCATTCGGATGAACGCTCCTGTTTCGGAAATCACAACACCTTCAGAAGGCAGAGTGTCACGACAACTAGCGACGATATCTTGTATAGCAAATTTTGCAGATCTGGGTCGCTCGAAGTACTTAAATACATTCTGTTTCGCTAGATCAATCTCTTCTATCGACACACCAGAACTGTCAGTTTTCGAGAGTGCCCGAAGCGACTCTTTTAGAGAACCATTTACACGTACTTC
>CAWVYJ010000095.1:0-5460 GCA_963934365.1 uncultured Dehalococcoidales bacterium
TGTTGTACTTCATCCTCTGTATAACCGTTTGCGCATGCTGTGATAGAAAGAATTACTAACACGAGACTTACAAATAATGTTCAGTTGGAGCCTCGTTTGTAAAATATGGTCGAGGTGCTCGGATTTGAACCTGTTTTCAAGCCGGTTGTTGTCAGAAGTGTTGTCAATCCAAAAAAAAGGGGACGGATGGTTAGTCCGCCCCCGAGTGTTTTACGAATGGAGCCAACGGTGAGGATTGAACTCACGACCTGCTCATTACGAATGAGCTGCTCTACCACTGAGCTACGTTGGCACGATGCGTTCGATTGCGTTATGTGTCGAACATTTCGCAACTGAGCACTGACTAAGATTACGACGTGCCCGTCGGTTCAGCAACGTATATCGAGACAACTAACGAGCGAGCACAAACAAATCGACTCCGTTACATCTGGATGTCGATCGAATTATTCTTCGCCATCGCTGCTGTGTCCCATTTCGTCGACTACTCGTTTTGACGGCTTGATTCCCGACTTCGTTGCAAACTCAAGTCGATTGCCTTCGGGGTCGTATACATAGAACGCACGTTGACCATCAGCTCGCTCGATCGGACCTTTGATGATCTCATAACCGGCAGTGGTCATAGCTTCTAATGCCTCGTCAAAATCATCCACTTCGAAAGCAGTGTGGATATTCGGCGTATCGTCAGGCGGTCGTTGTACAAGGTGGATCATCGTGCCATCAACCGCCTGCATCCAAATAAGACCGTCTCCAGATTCCTGAGCTGGAATTATCTCGAGTCCCAATAAATCTTTCCAGAAACTTAGTGCTCTGGTGCGGTCTCGCATAGGCATCGACTGATGGTGGATTGTATTAATTTTGATTTTTGCCATTTGTTATTAGCTATTCATCGACAATCGTGCTGACGTTGGTCGTGAGCAGATTACGAGATTGCTTTACGAGCATTATCAAGGGCGTTATAGCAAAATTCAGCTACTGCTCTAGGTTGATAACCGATTTCTCTCGACTGCATCTGGCTAACCTCAGCGAACACAGGTAGATGCTCAAGTCCATTTGAACGCAAAGCGGTCATGAACTCAGGGATATCGATTCCGCCATCCCCTGGCAGGCAGAACTTAATCTCGTCGTCGACTTTTTCGCCGTCTTTTATATGAACCATAGCGGAATGTTCGGCTGTTAGATTGATACTGCGAACTAACTCAGCTCCTTCGACTATGAAGTGAGAAATATCCAGATCGAGCTTCAAGTTAGGATGTTGAGTTTGTTCCATCATCCATACGGCTTTTTCAGGAGTCTCGAAATCGGTACCGGCGTGTGCTTCTATCGCAATAATGATGTCGTTTTCAGCTGCGATATCAGCGAGGGTCATGAATGCATCACGAATCTGCTCTTTCCCTGATTCCCACGGTGGTGCCGAGTGACCGGGCGTTGTTGTGATGAGAATCGGTGAATCGTCGTAGTGCAATCGTTGTGCCATATCGAACTTCTTCTTGGTTAGTTCGAACATAGGCATTCGATCGGCATGAGGTGCACACACGTCAATCAATGCAAACAGTATTGGCGATCCAAACCCGAGATCATGCGACAGATTTGCGAGATCACGTTGCCGATTCGCTAAAAAATCAATTGGAGAAGATGGCCAGCCGTCGGCCGCACATATTTCCAACGCATTGTAGCCAACGTCTTTGATCATTCGTACAGCTTCAAACGGATCTACCATCGGAAGTGCGTATGTTGAATATCCAAGAGTAAAAGTCACGAGTGTATTTCTTTGTTATTGAGGGCTTATGGTTCAGTTCTCTAACCGTTGGGCCGGCGTTTAAATATTGATTTAGAGTTTGGATTCTAAAGAAAAAGCCTAGCACCACAATAAAATTCTCCGACGGCAGGAATTCTAGCAATGGAGAACCTCTAAAGGACGGTGAACATAGCGAAATTAAACAAAATATGTGGGTCTATGCACAAATACTCCAGCGTATGAGTGTTGTGCTAATTACGCACTAAGAACGGGGACTCATCCGCCATTCATCTGGTGTGTACACCGGGCGGACAATTAGATAACGACTTATACGGCGCTGATCAGCTAATCACTGGTGATGACGTCAAAAGTCTCAATCGGCAGTCAGATACGGCTTCAATGGATCCGATTCCGCTTAGGTTGAGAGTAAGCAGATTGACTCCGAAATCGATCGTGCCAAAGACCTGCGAACGGAAATTAGCTAGTGCGATCTAAATCCCCGAACGAGCTTTTGCCAGTACATCTGGGTTAATCAGGTTTTCTGGTTTGTTCCCGCTGAGTACACGAACGACTTCTTGTGCCGTGCGTTGTTCGAGCTCCAGAGTCGATGCCTGTGAGAAAAATGCTGTGTGCGGCGTGATGATTACGTTTTCCTGTTGAAGCAGATCGCTGGAGGGATCTGGCGGAGTTGGCTCAACCACATCTAGTCCGGCACCAGCGGTGTGACCTGATGCAAGTGACTGAGCAAGTGCATCTTCATCGATGAGACCACCTCGAGCGCAGTTGACAATTATTGATCCCTGTTTCATTTTTGCGAGCTGGGGAGCAGAGATCATGTTTTGGGTTGACGGAATTAAAGGAACGTGAAGTGAAATAAAATCGGATTTGGCTAAGAGCTCATCCAGTGAAACAACGGATGCTCCGTCGATTTCTGAGCCAATTTTGATCAAAGGATCGTAGGCGAGAATGTTCATCCCGAATCCGACTGCCTTAGCTGCCAGTGATCGACCAATACGGCCGTAACCAACAATTCCTAGCATCGCACCACGAGTTCGGTGCATTGGCTGGTTTAGAGCAACATCATTCCAGCCATTACCTACTACAGCATTGGTGTGCGGAACAAGTCGTCGGTTCAGTGCGAGGATCATCCCTAATGCATGGTCGGTTACCTCGTCCATGCAGTAGTCGGGAACGTTCGTGACTATTATTCCGAGTTCGGTTGCCTTAGCGATATCAACGTTGTCGACGCCAATCCCATAGCGAGCGGCTATCTTGCAGTTTGTTGCGGATTCGAGAACTTTGGCAGTTACCTGAGCAAAGCAAAACATGATTGCTTCGACGTCTTTAGCAAGCTCAACCAATGTCGCTTCCGAAGTGTCGGGAGCGATCACTAGCTCAATGCCTGCAGCTTCCAGAACTTCACGTTCAGGATCTGTAGAAGGCCATACGTAGTCGGTAATAAGTACTTTTGTAGTCATGGCATAGCATGATACATTCGGATCTCTTGCAGAATCGACCGAAAAGCGATTAATCGACCAAATGTCACATAAACTCGTATGACTAAACTACGAATATTCAGGACATTAAAAGATGTTCGAATGAATCTTTGATCGCTGCGCGTCTCTGGGATTTTGACTAGCGATACTCAGCACCGCGTTCGCTAAATCGATTCCATCGGCTTGAACATACAGCCTTCGACGAAGAATTCGAAGAAGTCGGGAGCAGTTTCAAGTTCCACGTGTTCAACCGTTGATGTGAGCTTTTCGATCTCTTCCCTTTTTATGGTCGAAAGCAGCATGATTACAGCACCTTCAAGCGAGGCATTACCGACCTTTTCGACTTTATCGAGCGGCATATTCGCTATGAATCCAATATCAATAGCGTTTGCTTCGTCGACGTAGTTGGCAAATCCACCAGCAAGATATAGCTTCTCAAATTTCTCGATTGGAAGGCCGTATTCCCGTAAAACAATTGCCTGGCCGCAGTAATTTGCAGCCTTGGCTTGTGCGAGTGCAGAAATGTCGGCTCGAGAGAGAGTTAAATTGTTCGTTGAGGAGAATTCGTACTCGCCTGATCCATCAGTGAATCTACCCAATTCATCCATCATGTTCGTTCGACGTAACTCCGCAATTAGATCGATTAGCCCTGAACCACAAATTCCTATCGGGTCGACTTCGCCGATTGCGCTTGAATTAGCAACGCCTCTATTATCGATTATCACTTTTTCCACAGCACCGTCGTAACCTGGCATGCCGTAAGTAACTTCGCCACCTTCGAATGCAGGTCCGGCAGGGCAGGAGGCGGCAAGTAGTCGATCACGATTGCCAATGACTACTTCAGTGTTGGTTCCTACATCGACGAGGATTATTGGTTCTATTTGATCCTCTATGCCGAGTGCTAACAAATCCGCAGCAGTGTCGGCTCCGAGATGGGACGCGATCAAAGGGCCGCCGTAGACAGTAGCTTTCGGGTGGATTCTGAGTTCGAGTTCGGCTGCAGGCAAGTTCAATGCGGTTGTAGTGCGCTTTGATTCACGAAATTCGTCTTCTATGATCGATTTGTAGGGTCGGGTTCCAATGCTTTGAACGTCGATCCCAAAAAACAGATCACGCATGGTCGTATTGCCAACCGCAACGAATTCAAAAATCTGACGTCTTCGGATCTTCAACGCTCGCACCATCTCGCCAATTTCGAAGTTGATCGAAGAGACCATGACGGCTCGAAGTTCACCTGAGTCAACGCCGCCATCGTATGAGATGCGGTTCATGACGTCGCTGCCACCGAATCGCTGGGGATTCTCGAATGACGCGGTGTACTCAGTTTCACCTGATTCTAGGTTTACGAGATTGAGTACGACTGTTGTCGTCCCGAGGTCGGCTGCAATGCCGTAGATAGCACCGCGGTACGTATCGACCACGGTACGACAATCAGGACTATTAAACACAACGTTGTCGCCTATTCGAACATAAGCGGGGCATCGTTTGGTCTTCCGCTTGGTTCCCGCTGTGAGAATTCTTGGTTGCCGACGAAGAACTGAAAAATCGATATCAATTTCGGTGTCGACTACGGAAGCTTGGCACGCTAGTCGATAATTTCCCCTGAGGAACTTCTCCTCTTCGGTCGGCGGTGAGAGAGCATCAGCGCCCTTGCGAACTTCAACGATGCACTCGTGACACTCTCCCGTACGACCGCAAGAAGTCGGTACTCGTACAGAAAGTGCATCAGCGAAGTCGAAAAGCGAATCATCTTTCTTCGCATCAAGTTCATTTGAGTTTAGAAATACGGGGCTCAATAGTTATCGTTCTCAGAATCAAAAATGGTTAGAACAATCTCAAATCTGGACTTCCCCAGACATTTTAGTAACCGTGTGTATTGAATAGCGTGTGATCGCGTTACTGATCCCAGGCTTCTCGATAGTCGATCTGATCGCTGCCAGCGCAAGCGGGCAGGGAAGTAGGGTCGCTTGTGAAGACTTGGTTTCGACAGCCAAATTTAGCGGAACACCGACTTTTAGCGTCTTTGTAAGGACACCTAGTCTGCATCACTTCGTCAGCAGTAGACGCTATGTCTTTGAAAATATCGTAAAGACGATCTAGGCTGGCACGCGCTTTTTCGGAATCCACATTGGAATTATTTTTACGGGCCTGTTCATCAGCCATGGAACATCCCATTCCGTTACCAATGCAACCTTTTGGGTTAGCTGGACTTCAATTCTGCAAGCAGCA
>CAWVYJ010000096.1:0-5451 GCA_963934365.1 uncultured Dehalococcoidales bacterium
ACGGAACCCTGCGGACAGTGTTAAACACAAGTTAAACAATAAAGTGCGGATTCCTCACCGAAGGAATCCGCACTTTATTGTTTAACTTGAACGCTTATCCACCGATTGCGAATAATGCCTGAACAGTTACTGAAAGGTTCACGTCACCCGAAGAAATCGGAGTCGATTTGAAAGAACGGTCCATTGCTGCCATCTCTGCCATAGGTGCACCGTAAGACATTGGTACCGAGCTGCTAATTTCAGTTAGGTAAACCAACTGTCCGAGAGTCACACCCATCGCCCGAGCGTAGACGTCTGCCTTAGCGAGAGCTTCGGCGGCTGCGTTTTGTCGAATTATTTCGCCGTAAGCCGAAGAGTCGTCGACAGTGAACTGAATCGAGTTGATTCGAATCAGGTCACCGCCGGCTGTAGCCGCGGTGTCGACTACAGGGCTTAGGTTGTCGATGTCACGCACAGTCACCTGAACGGTGTTGCTAACGGTGTAACCCGTGATACGTGGCTCGCTGTGTCGACCCATTGAGTCAGATACCTCAACCCAGATCGTCTGCGGGTAAATGTTGAGGTTCGTTGTCACAATATCCTCTTCTGAGACGCCGTTTTCTTTGATGGCATCGAGCACTTTTTCCATTGCGCTGGCTGCCTTCTGGCGCGCTGCTGAAACGGTGGTCTCACGAGATTCAACACCGATCGAAACCTGTGCAATGTCAGCAGGAATTTCGATTGTTCCTTGTCCGGTTACCCAGATTCCTGAATTGGTCGCACCGACTGATGAATTGGAAGCTTGACCGAATCTTCCAGAATCTCCGATCGGTAATGGCGGCATCGGCTCGGACTCGTATCCAGATGCAACTATTTTGTTATCGATGGTCGATGAGCTTTGGGAACCACCTGAATTAATGTTGCCAACAGATTGGGATGGAGCTCCGATTGCTGGCGTGTCATCATTTCTTCCGGTTTTTTCATTAGTAGAAGTATTGGCGCATGCCATAGCTGCGAGTGAGAACACTGCAAGGGCAGTCACGAGGAACCAAGTTGCGGGCTTTCTAATCTTTACGTTAGTCATAACTAAATCCTTCTAACTACTTATCTTTAGTTCGGCGGCAAACTCGTGTGTCCTAAACCTTTTGAACTATTTATTGACCAATTCATGTTTGAATTGTAGTTCTATTAATAGAGACGATGGATAACTGTGATTTGTTCCATGGCAAATCGATGATCGTCGGAAAGCCGGTCCATGCAATGTTCAATAAGGCGCGCTAGTTCGGCGTTTAGCACATCCGCTTCAGGATCTTGCGATTCGTCTTTGACTGTTTCTGAAAAGTAGACGATATCTTCATCTCTCGAGGTTTCACCCCGACATGGGATCTTCCTCAGATAATCCAACGATGCGTTCTTCGCTATACGGAAAAGCCAGTCCCTGAATATGCCCCCTCGGTAGGAAGAAATTTGGCGAAAAGCAGAAATGAATGTGTCCTGCGTAATATCTTCCGCAGCGGTTCGATTTCGAACCATCCGAAGAACAACGGCGAACACCGCGTCTTGGTACTCGACTACTAAACGATTGAACGCGTCGTAGTCACCGTCACGGGTAAGTTGTATTAGTCGTTGTTCATCGAAGGTGGTCATGTTGGAAATCGATCACATGCCTAGGCGGCTCAATGCTACTCATCGCCCAATAATTCGGGCAAACGTTACTTAGTGATTACGTGCAACTAGTAACCAGCTTGCTATATTCATATTAGTGCGATTTAGAGTTCGGGAATTCGATTTTGGGCGACCGCTTTTTTGGTCACTCGACAAAGGCTACAAATGCGGTTAGTGCTTCGTGATACTGGTGAGACTATCATCACTGCTGTGGTGATTTTTCTTGCGTTGCAAGCAACTACCCAGAGTTTCCTCATAGAAGGTTCGTCGATGGAGCCTACGTTGGTTCAAAATGAGCGATTATTGGTCAATCGTTTCGTATACACCCAATCGCCGTTTAGCCTATTCGGAAATGACAACTACCTATTTGGTGGTCCTAAACGTGGCAATATAGTTGTATTTCATCCGCCTACCGGCTCTGACACCGATTTTGTAAAACGAATCATCGGTGTGCCAGGTGACTGGATCGACCTCGACGGCAGTTCAGTTTACGTGAACGGCGAAAAAACAGATTGGGTAGATGTTACGACCGCTCGCCGACATGACGACTATCCCGTGCAGGTGCCAGACGGAGAGTACTTCGTGCTTGGCGACAACCGACGAGTGTCGGTCGATTCCCGAAACTGGGGTTTTGTCACAGCCGACGCACTTGTAGGCCGAGCGTGGTCCGTTTACTGGCCCATCAACCAGTTTCAGCTTTACAGCTAGTACTGGTGCGCTGACCTGTCATTGTGAGAGGCCTGAATTTCCACGTCTCTCATCCTTCGTTCCTTATATCAACGACTCACTCCGCTTTTATAAAGTCAGCTATGCGCTCGCCAATCATCATCGCCGGCGAGTTGGTATTTGCTCTCGGACAGTCTGGCATGATCGAAAGATCAGCTATTCGCAAGCCTTTGAAACCGTGAACCTGACCGTATTGATTCGTCACAGCCATCGGATCCCCAGCCTTACCCATTCTTGCCGTGCACGAAATGTGATGCATAGTGCTCGCTCGGCTAAGCATCCACTGATTGAGCGAATCATCTGACTCAAGATCAGGAGGTAGCGGATCTTTTAGCTCTTTCAAAATTCCCCTGTAAGCATCGTGTTTGCCAAGCTCAATCTGCATTCGTACCCCTGCGCGCATTCGTTCAAGATCGTAAGGGTGATCTAGCAGGTGATAGTCGAGTTCCGGTTGCACATGGGAATCGTTAGAAATCAGCCGAATTTCTCCTGCTGCCTTTGCAAGATATAAACCTGCGGTCATCATGAACTCGCGTAAAGGCGAGTTCCAGCGCATCACAGTGATCATGTCGTTTCGCAACTCAGAACTCTGAGCGGTGTATCGCAGAGCCGTTTTCTGTGGACCTGTGTCAACGTCGGGCATTGGGAAATCGTCTTCTGCATGCCAGCGCACAGCAACCGATGGGTGATCACGTAGATTTTGACCAACGCCTCGCATATCGGCGATTACATCGATCTCGGCTGCTTGCAACTGCTCTTTAGGACCGATGCCAGAAAGCATCAATAGATGTGGAGACCCGATCGGTCCTGCACTCAAAATTACTTCATTAGCGAATGCTTGTTTCAGCTTGCCGTGTTTTTCATATTCGATGCCGATAGCTTTTGTATTTTCAACAAGGACTCTCGTAGTGTGACTATCGGCGCTTAGAGTGAAATTCGCTCGATCACGAGCCATCGTCAAGTAGCCGAGCGCCGTGCTCCATCGGATCCCGTCGGGATTGTTCAGTGGCAAGGGGCCAACGCCGCTCGAAGCGGGGTGATTGTGGTCGTGCGTTCTTGCAAAACCTGCTTCGGTAACCGCCGTGATGAAAGCAGCCTGATCATCAACAAGCTCATCAGGCTGGTACCGTCGTACGACGATAGGGCCATCGTTGCCGTGGTATAGATCGGTAAAATCGAGATCATTCTCAAGTTTGTTCATATAGGGCAGTGACTTATCGTACGACCACTCATCATTTCCAGCATCTACCCACATGTCGAAATCTTCTGGAATCGCGCGCAGGTAAACCTGGCCATTGATGGCGCTTGTCCCACCAGTGATCTTCCCTCGAGGTACCGGCATATCTGTGTTCTGGGGAGTAGCCTTGCCCGTGAACGCCCAGTTGTGGATTCCCGATGGATCGACCGCTAAGTCGGTTCCCGTGGCGTGCCCCTGCCGAATCTCATCAGGCAGCTCATCGAAATTGGCGTAGTCGGGGCCGGCTTCCACCAGAAGAACATTTCGAGATGAATCTTCTGATAAACGTGTTGCTAGAACCGCCCCTGTAGAGCCAGCGCCGACTACGATCACATCGAACTTCGAGTTTGCCATTGGTGGGCGAATCCTGATTTCGATTAAAGCGCCGGGTTAGTTGGAGGACTGGCTGACCAGTCATCTCGGGATAGACCGTTCTTGTCCCATACAACCTGTCCATTTTTTACCGTCATCTCGCACACGATTCGTTTATCAGCTTTGTAAACCCGGTTGGCGGTTCCGTTGTCGACAAAACCAAACTCGCCTTCAGTAATGTTCAATACAGCGATATCGGCTGGCTGTGTTTGGCCAAGATTTCCGAGTTCCGGATGCCCGATCGCAACTGCAGGATCCCAAGTTGAACGCTTGACGATGTCTGGTAATTCCATTCCCAACGCCAGCAGTTTCGACATCGTCTCTGGCATCGTTGCTTGGTTTACGAGAATGCTAGAGCGATGCATATCGGTTGAAACCGTGTCAGGAATGAATCCCTGTTCAATTGCTGCCTTAGCGATTCGGAACGAAAAACTGCCGGCTCCGTGTCCAACGTCGAACTGCACACCTCGTTCGCGAGCATCAAAGAAATACTGTTTCACCTTGTCGTTAATATCTGTCATCGGCTTACTGAGCGCGTAGCAGTGAGTAACCATATCGCCCGGTCGTAAGTGCTCCAGCATCATCTCGTCCATTGGGCGAGTTTGAATCGGCG
The DNA here is from genome assembly GCA_963934365.1 of uncultured Dehalococcoidales bacterium. Lineage (GTDB taxonomy): Bacteria > Chloroflexota > Dehalococcoidia > Lucifugimonadales > Lucifugimonadaceae > Lucifugimonas. Next base: position 4,593 of record CAWVYJ010000096.1, read on the forward strand.
ACTGATCTACCATGAGGTAAACGCCGGTATCCTCGGCAGCCTGAATGCCCCGGTCGAGCGGCTCCCAGCCTGGTCCCATGTAGTGGGCGACTTTCACGCCGACGATCAAATCGGGGCGTTGAGCGATTTTGGCGGCCGTTAATTCAGGGTTCATTCCGTCGAGGTCTTGTTCAGGCTCTCCGACCATTCCTTCTCCGGCAATGTTCAACAATGCGAATACATTTGTGGTAGCAGGTGCGATTACTTGCTCATTGAAATCATCGAACGTTAGGTGACCAGATCCGCCAGCATCTACAGTTGTGGTCGTTCCTTCAGGCAAGCAGTGTGCATCGGGAAGAATCGCCCCGTCGTAGCCATAGAAATGTGCATGGAGATCGACCAAGCCTGGAGTGACTACTAGCCCCGTAACATCGGCCACAGTGCGAGCAAAGGCAGAGGCGATATCTTTACCCACTAAAGCAATGTGCCCTCCAGAAATCGCAACGTCGAAATTGCCATCGATGTTGTTGGCTGGGTCGATTACTCTTCCGCCTTTAAGTAGAAGATCGTACTTGCGAATTGTTGGGTCAGACTTCGTCATTGGGGTCTCAAAATCATATCGATGTGTTGAAGGAATGAAGCTATTCTTTTACGGTGCGCGCCATATTAGCGTGCTTGAGAGACTTTGGTGCGGACAGATGGCGATTAAGCTACGAACTTTGTAAACGAAAGAACAGTAGGCATTTTTTACACTCCCTATTCTGCCAATCGTGTCGTAACCTTATTAGTCGAGTTTGAAGGGCCTTTAGCTCAGCGGTAGAGCATCGGACTTTTAATCCGCAGGTCGTGGGTTCGATCCCCACAGGGCCCACCAAACTCG
>CAWVYJ010000097.1:0-5408 GCA_963934365.1 uncultured Dehalococcoidales bacterium
AAGATTCTGTGGCATTCAACTGTCCGGTAACGAATCTCTCAATGTAGGGAAGAAAACGCGCCATCTACCCTTAGATGTCGATGGCCATTAGCTCTTCGGAGTAGATGACCTGTCCGCTATAAACTTCTCGAATGTCCCCTATACCCTTTTCGAGCACACCGTGCTGCGAAATGTTCGGACCCATGTGGACGAGAATCAGCTTCTTTACGCCGGCCTCTTCTGCCATGCGCGCCGCCCCCAAAGTTCCGCATTGCCCTGGGGCTTCGCCATCGTGATCCATACATTCCTGATCGTCCCAACACATGCAAAGCAATACGTCAGCGTCTTTCGCCAAATCGATCACTGACTGACACGGCTGAGTGTCCCCAGTGAATACGACCGACTTGCCCGATTTTGTTTCGATTCGGTAAGCGAGAGAGTCCAAGTAAGGCTGAACGTGCTCGGCATTGGCCGAAGTGACTTCAAAATTGTTGCCAGTGTGGACCGTTCCAACTCCAATATCACGTGCCCGAATTTTTGGAGCTTTACGCGGAAGGACTCCGCCACGGTTGATATAGACCTTCTGAGAAAGCGGGTGGTAAATCCGAGCCTTCCAATCATGCGAGAAGATGCCATTTTCGCCAATAACGCCCTCAGTGATCTTCTCCGTGAGGGTTGGTCCGAATACCTGTAGCTGATTCTCCTTTCCAATGGACTGATCGAATCGGGTTAGCAGGAAACATGGGTAGTCTATGTCGTGATCGAAGTGGTGGTGCGTGAAAAATATGTAGTCGATATCCAGTGGCCAGAGTCCAGATTGAACGAGCTTGTGCGTCGTGGCTGGACCGCAATCGATCATTATCTTCTCACCCTCAATTTCGAGAACGTACGCTGAGCCGAATCGGGTAGGAGTTGGGGTCGGTGTACCCGCTCCGAGAATGTATAGCTTTGCCATTAGATTTTGCCTCCGAATTCTGTGATCGATTTGCTGGCGCGCAGATTCTGGTAATTCTGAAGTGAAGCATATTCCTGCCCCGCTTCAATCCCTTCTCACTTCAATAACCAAATCTGTAAATATTTGAAACTTGATGAATCAGCAATTAGTCAGATTTTTCTAAACTCTCCAAAACTCGTATAAAAAACCCCTACGCCGGAATAACCGTTACCGGATAGGATGTCGCCCGTTCGCTATGCGCTTGTGCCGCTAGTAAAAGCGAATGGCCACGGTGTCCGCCGTGTTTGCTGTGACAAATGGAGGCGTAACGGTGCTGTATTTCAAATCTTGCCTGCGATGCAAAGATGGAACTGTCGAGTTAGGTTCCGACAACTTCGGATCGTTCCTTAGTTGCCTGACCTGCGGCTACACAATCAACTCTCGGTCTATCAGGTCTAATGGTTCTATCGAACAGCCAATCGGTCTTGAGAATGACGTAGTCGTGACTCCTCAATTGAAGATGGTAGCTGTGCTCCATGAGGTCGACGATATTGATGAACCTGACTTCGAGGATGCAGATGATGGCGACGGATTCGATGCGAACGAAATCGAAATAGTTGAGCTAGAACGAGCAGCCATTTAGGTAACGCAGGAATGACGGCAATTGCGCTGGCTAACGCTATTGTCATTCTGAACGATATTGGAATCGGAAATCGAAACGGGAAAGCGAACGATTCAGTTGCTATCTGGAAGCCGAGTCGAGCCAATCACTTGCGAAGTTGCGTTGGGCAAATGTACGCAAATAGCGACTAAATTCGTCTGATGGGCTCCAGTCCAAGCCGATTGGTCTCCGAGTCGAACCACTCGATAACCTCGAGGTGAAGCGGAATCCCATCCTTCTCACGAATCTCAGTCTCCTCATGTTCAGGAAGACCCGCGTAGTAGACCCGATCGTGACCCTTAGCTGGTGGCGTGTCGACCAAGTAAGTCAAGAACTCGTCCATCGATCCTTTGAACTCGGTAACATCTCGGAAAGCATCAATGCTGAATGCCGCCACGAACTGAGATCCGTTACCTGGAGGGGTGCTGATTCCGAAAAGTCCAGCAGACAGAATCCCGGAGAAGACCTGTCCGATAACGGCCATTCCGTAACCCTTGTGTGAACCAAGTTCGCGAGTTGAACCCCACGGTAGCAATCGAACTCCATCGGGAACTTCCTGCTCCTCCATGATCGGGGTACCCTCTTCATCAGCCATCAAACCGGGTAGTAAATTGGCTCCTGTGCGTCTTAGTAACTGGATTTTGTTCGCAGCAACCGATGAAGAAGAAATATCCAGAACAAATGGCGGCATCTTGTCCGCAGGAACCGCCCAAGCGTGCGGTACCGCTCCAACCCTAGGTTCAGCTCCGTAGGTGGGAACCATCACGGCGCCTCCGCCAGTGATCGCGTAACCGATCATGTCATGCGGCATCGCCCGCATAGCGTGGTAGGCCATCATCCCCGCGTGGTTGCTGTTGTGGATCGTCACAGCACCAATGCCAACCTTCTTGGCCTTCTCGATAGCGATATCCATTGCCTTTGGGCAAATAACTAATCCATGCGCTCTATCGGCATCGATCGTTGCTACCGCCGATGTTTCTCTAGTGATCTTCCAATTTGGAGTCGGGTTGATCTTCTCATCGGCGAAAGCCTGAACGTACGCTCTCAGCATATTCGATACGCCATGGGTCTCGCAGCCTCTAACATCGGCGGTGACCAGTCCGTCTGACGCCAGCTCAGAATCTTGTCGTGACATGCCCATCGCTTCGAAAATATCGGCGGTAGTCTTGAATAGATCTGCCCGACTAATCATCACTCGGTCAGCTTCTGGAACGTGAAAGTGTTCAAGCATTGTTCTTATACTTCCTATCGTTCCAGTGGTGAAAGATCGAATTCGTTGGTTGCTGAATCGAACCATTCGACCACTTCGTGATGAAGCGGTATGCCATGTTCATGGCGGTCGATCGATTCTTCGTGCTCGGGCAGACCAGCGTAGTAAACGCGATCGTGACCGGGAGCTGGGGGAGTTTCTCGCAGATACTTCATGAAGTCGTCCATCGACTCCTTGAATCGCTGAACATTGGTGAACGCTTCGATCGAGTAGGCGGCGACGAAGTGCGACATATGGCCGCCTTCGTAGGGACCGAACGCTCCATCGGAAAGAATTCCGCCGAAAATCTGCGCAACAGCGCTTAGACCGTAGCCCTTGTGCGAACCAAGTTCACGGGTTGCGCCATTTGGTAACACTATGTTGTCGGGCGGAATCTCTCGTTCGTCCATGATCGGATTTCCATCAGCGTCAGCCATGATTCCGGGGATCGTCATCGAGTTCATTCGGCGTAGAAGTTCGATCTTGTTCGCAGCTACCGATGAAGAAGAAATATCAAGAACAAACGGTGGCTCCTTATCGCCGGGGACTGCCCAAGCGTGCGGGTTGGGAGCTAACCGAGGTTCTGCCCCAAATGTAGGCGGCATGCTCTGCCCACCCGCAGTGATCGCATAGCCAATCATGTCGTGCGGAAGCGCCATCATTGCGTGGTAAGCGATCATCCCAGCGTGCCGACCGTTGCTCATGGTGATCGCACCAATACCGGTGTCGCGGGCCTTTTCGATTGCTAGCTTCATGACCTGCGGAATAACGGCAATGCCGAGTCCTCGATCGCAATCAACGTTCGCCGTAGTTGGCGTTTCTCGGGTGATCGTCCAGTTCGGAGTCGGGTTTATGAACCCTTCAGCCACGCCAGCGATATAGCGACGCATCATGTTCGAAACGCCGTGTGTATCGACCCCTCTAGTATCGGACAGCAGCAATACGTCGGTCGCTTGCCATGCGTCTTGCTTGGAGAAACCGATCTTGAGAAACAGTTCGTTGACGGTCTTGCGAAGAGCGTCAGGCATGATACGAACTTCGTCTTCGTCAGCAACATGGAAATGTTCGAGCATAGGTTGAGAGTTTCCTCAGTTAGTGCGACTCAAGTGATTGCAGGACATGTGGGCATACGTGCTCATCGACATGTCGCACACGATACGCCAGAAACTTTGGTGCGTAAACGAGATGTGATATTGGAGGTCGATATTTTTGACTCGTCATTGAATCTTGTTCATGTCATATCTGATGTACGATTCACCCTAATTGCCATTAAAACGTGAACATCGGAGTGGCTACGTGCAGGACATGACGATAAAGCTGGTACAAATCACGCCTGGTAGGGGTGCCATTGCTTTTAACGGTAAGTACCGCAATACCCACGTACCCGAAACGTTTTTCAGACATTTCGGACGACCCGTAAATTACGATGCTTGGGAGAGTAAATAGTGAACTCGCAAGAAATGGCGAAAAAGCTACACAGTGTGGCGGGTCGTGGCTGTATCGCTGTCACTGGATCAGGAATACAGGCAATCAGTGATCTATTCTCAGAGCCGGGTGCTTCTCGAACGATTCTCGATGCGCAGATGCCGTACTCACGACTCGCGCTTGAAGAGTTCGTGGGGGCACTGACCGATCAACACGTTTCGGGAGAAGAGGCCAAGCTAATGGCTAACGCCGCGCTAAAACGAGCGCAATATCTGGCGCAGGGTGATGAAGGCGACGAGCCGCTGTTCGGGATTGGGTGCACTGCCGCAGTCGCAACAGACAGAGTTCGCAGAGGTGAAGATAGAGCCCACATTGCTTGGACGAATGGAATTCACTCAGGTGGAGCGTCGATATGGTTCGACAAGCAGGCTCGAACCCGCGCTGATGAAGATGCTGTCATTTCAGCTTTATTGCTGAATTCGATTGCCATGGCATTGGAACTCGATGAACGGCTGGATTTACACGTTCTTGAAACGGAGCGACTAAATGAATTCGATTGAACGGCTCTACTCTGGAAATATCGAAGCTCTGGTTATTTCACCAAACGGCGAAGTAAACGAATCACTACCGGATTATCCGCTTGTACTCGCCGGATCTTTTAACCCGCTGCACGAAGGTCATCGACGAATGCTCGAAGCCGCCTCTATGATTGTCAATCGACCCACATACTACGAGATATCAATTTCGAATGTCGATAAACCGGTTCTACCGCAGGAAGAACTTGAACGCCGTGCTGCAAGAGTGACTTCCAAAGGGAACTCAATAATCGTGACGAATGCTCCACGGTTCACCGAGAAATCATCGGTTCTACCGGGTGCAAAGTTCATCATAGGGTTCGATACCTATATTCGGTTGATGGACAAGCACTACTATCCCGATCATGTCGCTGGAAAGCACTCTCCCGTTGAGAACTCACTTGATCTAATCTACGAAAATGGGTGTGGATTTGTTGTGGCGGGTAGAGTCGATGACCAAAACCAGTTTCGTGGGTTGCATGACGTCGAGTTCGAGGTTCCGGCTCGATTTCGAAACATGTTCACGGAACTAACAGAAGAGCAGTTTAGGTCTGATCTTTCTTCGACGGAAATTCGTAATCAAAC
>CAWVYJ010000098.1:0-5336 GCA_963934365.1 uncultured Dehalococcoidales bacterium
CACCGATCGTGATAGACGTCGAGGAACCGACGTCGCCTGTCGAATCTAGCGTGGTAATCGTTGCAGATGTGCAGTTCGTGTTATCGCAGTGAGCTACTTTGAGGTCATAGTTGGTAAAGTCCCTGTAGCTAATCAAACCAAGACCGTCTGCACCGATCGTGATAGACGTGTACATACCGACACTGCCTTTTGAGTCGAGTGTGATATTCGTTGCAGATGTACAGTTCGTGTTATCGCAGTGAGCTACTTTTAGATCACTGTTGGTACCGTCGTAGTAGCTAATCAAACCAAGTCCGTCTGCACCGATCGTGATAGACGGGTGGTCACCGACACTGTAGACAGTTGAGTCGAGTGTGGTTAACACGTTTCTAGCAGGTATATTACGGACGATCGCTGCTCCTGTTGCACCGTCTACTCCAGCCAATCCATCTGCACCGGCTGGACCTACTTCACCTTGAATTCCCGGCTCACCTAGTCCAGAAATGCCCTTTGGACCTTCATCTCCTTTAACTCCAGCGTCACCCTTCTCTCCGTCAATTCCGTCTTTACCGTCTACGCCTTTGGCTCCAGTATCACCCTTGAGTCCTTGGACACCTAATGGACCAGCAACACCGTCTTTACCGTCTACGCCTTTGGCTCCAGTATCACCCTTGAGTCCTTGGACACCTTTTGGACCAGCAACACCGTCTTTACCGTCAGATACGGAGCAAGCAACTAATAGCAAAATAACTAGTAGTGTCGCCATTAAAGCAGCAGTAAGGATTATTGGGCGCTGACGAGTAACAGTTGGAGAGACAAGATTACGAAATTTCATCACAAGAGATTACCTCACAGATGTTTGCCAAAACCACAACCAGTCTGAATAACTGGGCAGATCGTTGATCGGTTTACCCTATACGTCGTGGTCATCAATCGTGATGGTGAAGTCACCGAAGCCCGGAGCCTGTGCAACTGTCGGTCTCCCGAAGCCTCTGTTTGCCAGCCACATAGCAGTGTCCATGCGCTCTTTGTTGGAAGCATTCTCGTCACGAAACAGGCTTATAGCTCGCTACCGTCTGCGGTACGTTCCTGGATGTAACTGTATAAGCCCACGGGACGACCGCCAGGGTTCCCGCTTTCTCCTGCTAGGAAGCGATCTGTTTCGTCCCTGTTCTGAGGTGGGTTGCTTTTAGCGGGAATCAATTCATCCAGCTCAGGTCAATTCCGTCAGTATTTGCACCGCTATTTACCAGCAGGCGTGCCATCTCGGGATTCCAGTCTGGGGGGGCAAAAGAGCCTCCTACAAAGAGGACATTATTAAAGATGCGCCTTGCTAAGTATTTATGACCGATTAGTCGGAGCAGGATCCCCTGCAGAATCATAAAAAGTTATGAAACAAACTGCTCGAATATGTGGAACGAACACTATCGACATCTGATACTCTCGCCGCCTAACAGGAAGTATCTACACACTCAAAATTTAGACCCTAATTGCTATGCAATAAAGTTGCACCGAGATTTGTCCTGAATGTACGATCCTAACAATCGAAATGATGTAAGGAATCCTCTCCAACCAGCGAATACCGGCGAACTTAGTGGTAGCGGTGGTGGAGGCATGATGAACCTCGGTCCACTGATTGCTTGGGGACTGATTATCCTCGCCGCAATCGTTGTGATAGTACTTGTGTTCTTTGCAAAATGGGCAGCCATAGCTATATTCATCGACTGGTGGTTTATTTGGTCCGGTCTTCCATTAGTAGGACTGATAGTAGCCCAACAAAAAGGGTATAACTCCGTCGTTGCAAAAATAGCCATTGGTGCATTCTCGCTGGTCACATTGGTCATGATTTTGGCAGGTGCAACAGGTCAGTCAGTGGCGTGGAGTGGCACTGGTTGCACTAGAGGGCATGAACTGTGGATACCACCTTACGAAATCTCCTTCCCACCAATGTCGGATTACTGGGAATGTAAATCTTGGTCGGAAGTTTTCACTGGGAATGTTGATGATGTTTATGAACTAGTGGGTTGCCCTGACTGCGATACTAACTCCACTGACCAGCAACAATCGGAAGTTGCTGCTGATAGGGAAAATACAGATACAAATATTCCAACGGTTAATTCAGTCGATATAGTGACGAACCCCGTTGACGTTCCCAGTCCAACAAACTCACCGTTAGTTCTCCCAGCACCTATACCGACGATTACGACTGGCGTAGGCGGAGCTAATGAGACGCCGAGTCCAAGTCCGGCTCCGAAAGATTCAAAAGTTGCTGGTTCTGTTCCAACCCCGACAGCAACAACCATATTAAAGAGCTCCACGCCCGTTCCCACACCAGTGCCATATTTACCTACTGAGGTTGACTACTGGATCGTGTACGACGGCTATACGGGAGTTGAATGGATTACTGCTGAGAAGCGGATGCCTGAGTACATGAATGTTTTTATAGGTGCATCAGCGATCGGCCAACTCAAATCAACAAAAGACTCATTCATCTCATTCGTTCAAAGCAATGACTCGACCAGTCTCGCAATATATTCCGCCGAACTAATCCCAGTTCTCGCTGCCCGCAAATACGACACATCTACCGACTCTATGGCACACACGATAGCGAATCCAACTTCTCAAGAAGATGCAAATATTGGGTGCTGGATAGCCTATAGCGCTAATCGTCTCCGATATGGCGGCGCTTTCTCGGTAATGCTTCCCTCAATGCCCGATTGGTGTCACAGGTTGTACATCGACTATCAAGTCAAAACGTCGAAAGGTGACGTAGAGTCGTCTTGGATTGAATGGATCGCCAATATACTCGGATAAGGCAGATTACATCCGGTCAGACTTCGATTGGCGTAAAAACTCAAGCCCGGCACGAAGCCGGGCTTGAGTTTGATTCTAGTATGGAGCGGGGGGCGATATTCGAACTCGGGACATTCTGCTTGCAAATTAGACGACCCCTGTTTCAGACGTTATCAGAGGTTTTCTAGTAGTCCGTTGCAACAACTTTGCAACAATCGCTTCAATCTTGAGGCAGTGCGTTGATCGGGTTGCCTCTTGCGTCGATGTAGTTGTGGAAGCCCACTGGACGCCCGCCGGGGTTACCGCTCTGTCCTGCGAGGAAGCGACCTGTTGTGTCCCTGTTCTGAGGCGGGTTGCGTTGAGTGGCAATCAATTCATCCAGCTCAAATCAATCCCCTCAGTGTTTACACCACGTTCGACCAGCAAGCGTGCAACGTCGAGAGAGTTGCTATCGGCTGCTTGGTGCAGGGGGGTATTGCCAGTTTCGTCCATCGCGTCGATGTCGGCATTGCTATCGATCAGCAGCGTAGCAACGTCGAGAGAGTTATTCCAAGCTACACGGTGCAAGGGTGTCCCGCTACCGTTGTCCTTCGCTTCAATGTCGGCACCGAGTTCGATCAGAAGGCGGGCAACCTCGAGAGAGTTGTATAAGGCTGCCTCGTGCAGGGCTGTTCCACCCCAGCTGTCCTTCGCTTCAATGTCGGCACCGAGTTCGATCAGGAGGGTGGCAACGTCGAGAGAGTTATTCCAAGCTGCAAGGTGCAAGGGTGTCCCGCTACCGTGGTCCTTCAGGTTGATGTCGGCACCGCTATCGATCAGCAGCCTGGCAAAGTCAATCGAGTTGTTTCGAGCTGCGAAGTGTAGGGCTGTCTCGCCTGCATTGTCCTTTGCGTCAATGTTGGCACCGCTATCGATCAACATCTGGGCAACCTCGAGAGAGTTGTCTAAGGCTGCAAGGTGCAGGGGTGTCCTGCCATCAATGTCTATTTCAGAGCCTACTGCCTCCGCACCGGTGCTTTCCGAAGAGGAACTGGTCATCCAGCTCAAATCAATCCCGTCAGTATTTGCACCGCGATCGATCAGCAGCCAGGCAATATCGAGATACTGCTGCGAGACTGCTTGGAGGAGCGGCGTCCAGTCCAGATAGGCGTTCGCTTCGATGTCGGCACCGCTATCGATCAGCAGCCTGACAAAGTCGATATCGTTGGCTGTGACTGCGATGTGCAGGGCTGTTTCGCTCATACCTTCCTTCGCGTTGATGTCGGCACCACTATCGATCAGGAGGGTGGCAACGTCGAGAGAGTTGTATAAGGCTGCCGAGTGCAGGGGCGCCCGGTCGAAATAGCCCTTCGCGTTGATGTCGGCACCACGTTCGATCAGCAAGCGTGCAACGTCGAGAGAGTTGCTCTCGGCTGCTTGGTGCAGGGGGGTATTGCCAGTTTCGTCCATCGCGTCGATGTCGGCATTGCTATCGACCAGCAGCGTAGCAACGTCGAGGGAGTTTGTTAAGGCTGCTTGGTGCAGGGGTGTCCATGCACGGATTCCTGCTTTTGGTGGACTCAAACCGGGCAGCGGATCCGTATGCTCGAGCTCATCCGTGAAGTCGCTGAAGCTTGGAGCCGGTGAAAGCCAACTCAAATCAATCTCGTCAGTATTTGCACCGCGTGCAATCAGCACGCGGCCAACCTCGATAGTGGCACCGACATAAACGCCGACTTCACCATCATCAGGATTGGTGCCCGCTACTTCTGCTATTTGTAGAGGTGTCCGTCCAAACTGGTCCTTCGCTTCGATGTCAGCACCACTATCAATCAGCAGGTTCGCAACCTTGAGAGAGTTCTCTTGCGCGGCTGCCGTGTGCAGGGGTGTTCCCTCCCCGCTGTTTTTCGCTTCAATGTCGGCACCGAGTTCGATCAGAAGGCGGGCAACCTCGAGAGAGTTGTTTCGAGCTGCGAAGTGTAGGGCTGTTCCGCCACCGTTGTGCTTCCCTTCGATGTCGGCACCGCTATCGATCAACATCCGGACAACCTCGAGAGAGTTGTATAAGGCTGCAAGGTGCAGGGATGTCTTGTCCCAGTCATCCTGTTCTAGACCTTCTATAAAGGAACGGGTCATCGAGCTACGGGTCATCGAGCTCAGGTCTATTCCTTCCGTTTTTGCACCACGTTCGATCAGAAGGCGGGCAACGTCGATAGTGGCAACGACATAAAAGCTGACATCACCATCAGTATTGGTGGGCCAGAATTCGTTATTCTCTGCTGCTATTTGTAGAGGTGTCCGTCCAAACTGGTCCTTCGCTTCGATGTCAGCACCACTATCAATCAGCAGGTTCGCAACCTTGAGAGAGTTCTCTTTCGCGGCTGCCATGTGCAGGGGTGTCCTGCCACCGTTGTCCTTCGGGTTGATGTCGGCACCGCTATCGATCAGCAGCCTGGCAAAGTCAATCGAAGGACGTCGAGCTGTGATGTGCAGGGCTGTACTGCCACCGTTGTCCTTCGGGTTGATGTCGGCACCGCTATCGATCAGCAGCCTGGCAAAGTCGAGATACTGCTGCGAGGCTGCGA
>CAWVYJ010000099.1:0-5189 GCA_963934365.1 uncultured Dehalococcoidales bacterium
GAGGGCGGAATCAACCCCACTCCTAAGCCGAAAATCATTAGGGAAATGCCGGCTGCCGCAACACTCGACTGCGACAAAGGTCATGGTCTGGTTGTCGGTCCGATGGCGATGGACATGGCGATTGAGCGCGCCAAGATTTACGGAATTGGCACTATTACTGCGAATAACGGTGTTCACTTCGGTGCCGCCGCCTATCATGCAGCTATGGCGATTCCACACGGCATGATTGGTGTGTCCATGACCACCGGTGGAATGCAGGTTCTTCCAGTTGATGGAGCCAAGCCGATGTTTGGTCTTAATCCAATTTCGATTGCTGTTCCAACGCATAGCGAAGCACCATTTATCTTTGATGCATCGATGAGCTCGGTTGCAGGAAATAAGATCGCTTTGGCAAAACGCCTTGGCGTTGATGTTGCACCGGGTTGGATCGCCGGAGCAGATGGCGTTCCGATTATGGAAGAGAGTCCGGTTCCAGATGAGTTCTTCATGCTGCCATCTGGTGGAACCCGAGAAGGCGGAGCTCATAAGGGTTCAAGTATGGGTATTTGGGTAGAAATCATGTGTGCGCTTCTCGGATCATCAGGCGCTGGTCCAAATCGTCGAGGCGGTGCTTCCCACCATTTCATCGCATATAACATTGAGGCGTTCGCAGATCTTGAAGAGTTCAAGAGTGAGATGGATATCTACATGAACGAGATCAAGAGCACTCCGCCGATTCCGGGTAAAGACCGCGTCGTATACGCAGGATTGCCTGAGCATGAAGAAGAGCTTGAACGACGCGCTAATGGAATTCCTTATCACCCTGAGGTGATTGACTGGTTCCGCGGAATCACTGGCGAACTCGACATTCCATGGCGATTAACGAACAACTAAATTAGGAACATCACTATGACAAAACGAATTAATAAATGTATTGAGTTGCTCGAAGCTGGTCAGCCGTTCTACGCGACTCATCCAACTGAGCTAACTTACGACGCTGGCGTGAAAGATTCCCAAACCTGGGCCGACATGCTCATGATGGATTTTGAACACAAGGCTTTCGACATTGTTGGTCTCACCAACTACATGCGTGGTCTTAAAGATGGTGGTCCAACCCCAAGTGGCCATTTGACACCAACTGTTCTTTGCACGCTTCCTTCGAACGCCATTACGCCAGAAGAAGTGCGCTACAACGCTTGGCAGTCACGACACGTTCTATCGACAGGTGCACACGGAATTTTGCACACACACACCCGAACAGCTGAATCGGTAAAAGCGTTCGTTCAGACCACTCGATACCCGTTCCAGACCATCGAAAAAGATGTGATTGGCGAGGGACTTCGTGGTGCAGGTGGACAGAAGCCTTCAAATGAAATTTGGGGGCTCGATCCGGTTGAGTACGCTCGACGTGCCGACCCTTGGCCAATGAACCCAGAGGGTGAACTCATTCTTGGACTCAAGATCGAAGACCGGTACTGTCTCGAAAACGTCGACGAAATTGTCGAAGTTCCGGGAATCGGATTTGCTGAATGGGGCCCCGGAGACATGGGAATGTCGCTTGGTTATCCTGATGCTCACGACCCTCCTTACCCAGCGGACATGAACGATGCTCGAGATCGAATCAATGCAGCGCTGACTCGCAAGGGTATTGGGTTCTACGCAAGTTGGGCAGATGACAACATGACGCTAGAAGAAAAAGTCGACTACTCGATCGACGTACTAGGCGTGAAAATGATGGGTGCGACTAAAGAGTGGGCGGAGTACGGTCGAAAGAAGACCGGACGAACGATGCCCTGGTAGTCGTTTCATCGATATTCGAAGTGTTCGGTAGGGATATTGGACACTCCAAGCTGTAAATTGAGTCGAGCTCGTGAAAGCGAGCTCGACTCGCGTTTAGATCAAACCGAAACGGCATACGAATCTCAGGAACTCAGACTATGAAAGTACTTGTAACCGGCGGCTCAGGAATTGTGGGTCACTACGTGATCGACGAGCTCTACAAATTGGGCCATGAAGTGGTCAATGCCGACAAGTTCCGTGTGACCAGCAATTTGGGACACAGCGGAACAACGGGACAGCTAGCAAACGCCGAAGCTGCTGTGCAGATGCGAGGGAACTGGCCAACGATTCCTACATTCTTTGAGGTCGAAATTTCTGATTATGGTCAGGTCATTTCTGCGATGGACGGTTGTGATGCGGTGATCTCACTTGCATCTCGTCCCAGCGCCGCAAACTACGTCGAAGAAGATGTTGTTAAAACTAATACGATGTCGATGTGGAATGTGTGTCGCGCTGCTGAACAACTCAACGTGAAACGCGTTGCTTTGGGATCTTCGTATAACGCTGTCGGTGCTATGGGAACGGCTGCACGTTGGGCTACGAACGAGGTCAAGCCACCAGAGTACTTCCCAATGGATCAGAACGTTTACACACGTTCTGAGGATCCATATTCAATCGCTAAGTGGTTGGGCGAGGAAATCGGAGAGGCGTTCTCTAGGCGATCTCCTTGGATGGCAATCGCCAGCATGCGGTTTAACGGTATGTGGGACGATGCGTACTTTAAATATCTTCAGGCGAACCCAATTAGCGATCCGTGGACTCGGTGTCAGGGATTCTGGACTTACCTCCATATTCGTGATGCGGCACGTGCCTGTGTTCAGTCGGTCGTGAACGAGAATTGGAATGGTCACCACCGATTCTTCCTAAACGCGAAAGATACGATGCTGAATATCCCAACGATGGAGGCAATCAAAACGGTCTATCCCGATGTTCCTCTAAAAAAGGAATTCGACGGATTCGAAGCACCGCTTTCTATTCAAAACGTCACCGACGTCATTGGCTGGGAGCCGATCTACTCGTGGCGGGACGAACAGTTCAGTTCGTAGACCATTAGCCAAAGTGATCATTGTTTCAATCTGAACAAGGGCTGCACAACGTAAACTAATTCGATGTGCGGTGCTTTTGTTTATGTATATGTCAGTCGAGTTCGCCACCACGTGATGGGTAGCGGGCTAGATCGCGCTGGAATCGGTGATTTAATCTCTCGAAGACCTGATTTGGGCTCACGATTCAATATTCGTCCGACTCAGGACGTTGTGACGATCATCAGTGAAGACGGCGGATTCATTGCAAAGCCCATGCGGTGGGGACTAATACCGAACTGGGTAAAGTCCGAGAAAATGCCTCAAACCACGTTCAATGCACGCGATGATCGACTGGCTGATTCTGGCATGTGGCGAGGTCCGTTCAAGCGGAGAAGGGGAGTTGTTCCTGCGAATGGATTCTATGAATGGAATAAGTCTGACGGCTCGAAGCAGCCGATGTTCATTTCTTCCAAAGAAGGCGAAACCCTCCAATTCGCCGCCGTGTACGACTCGTGGATAAACGACCAAGGTAAAGCCATCGAGTCGTGTGCCATCGTCACTACAGTCGCAAACGATTTCATGTCTACGATTCATGATCGAATGCCGGCAATACTCAACGAGGAAACGGTCGTCGTCTGGCTCGATCCATTGACAACTGAAACTGAAAATCTTCAGTCGATTTTGGTGCCCGCTGCAAATGATCTTCTGAAGGCTATTCCGGTGTCGACGAGAGTGAACTCGTACAACATTGATGAGCCGCGATTGGTCGACGAAATAAATATCGATGAACCCGCTGGCGATGAGAGGCAGTTAGGCTTGTTCGACGATCAATCTGAATAGCTTCTGTCTCAAATATGCAAACCCCGTCAGACAAATCTAACGAACAGCAAAACGAACCATCCCCTGATGATCTCGTGAATGATGTGTACGGCCCATCTCAACGCGATATCGATCGTTCTTGGGATGGCTACGAAACTGGTGGAAGCAGCCGGAAACTTAGGGGCGCAGTTTGGAAGGTGTTGATCGCTGTCGTTGCGCTGGTAGTCTTGGCGTCGATGTCTGTTGGAATACTGGGGCCGCTCTTTGGTGGTAGCAGCAACTCGTCGCAACCGGCGCCACCTGAACGTATTTCTGTCGAAGTTCTACGTGTGATCGATGGTCGCACGATTGTTGTGGATGATGGCAATAGTGAACAGATAGTCAGGCTTATCGGAATCGAAATCAAGCCGTTCGGCGATCCGTTTCACGACTTCGCCCAGCAGGTCACAGAAAGTTGGATTGACGGCAAAATAGTCCTATTGGAGGACGACGAGCGCGACAGTGATGATCAAGGTCGTCTTATGCGCTACGTCTTCCTCGACAATGTGATGATTAACGCTGCACTTATTTTGAATGGACTGGGTGCGTCTGACACCGAACGTCCAAATATTCGATACGACGGATATTTGGTGGATATGGAGCGTCAAGCCCGTGAATCGGGCGCTGGTATTTGGGATGAAAGATTCCAAGACGATGGTGATACTGCTGATTCAGCAGCTTGGTTACGATCCCACAACAAAGAGAGCAAGATAGCCAGTTGAACTCGCCGAGTGCATCGCAAGAAAGCCGCTCAACGCAGCGTTTCAGTTCGGTAATTTCAAATCCGTCATTCCGGCGTCTTTGGGGGATCGGAATTGCATCCACCACAATGCGCTGGATGGAGACTGTGGCTCTAGGTATTTTTGTTTTCGAGCTTACTGGATCACCGTTTTGGGTAGCAGTTGTCGGGTTCCTGCGTATGATTCCTATGTTGTTACTGGGGCCTACGATTGGATTGATATCCGATCGGGTGAATCGAAAAATTCTCATGGGAACCACTCTCGGAACACTATCAATCGTTTATGTGATTATGGCTTTCTTGGTCATAAGCGGCCGGATCGAACTATGGCACATATGCATCGGCGCCACGTTTGCAGGCGTGATGTGGGCAACCGATTTTCCTGTCCGCCGAGCGATGATCGGTGATGCAGTTGGTCAAGACCGTATCTCTACTGCCATCGGCATCGACATGGCGAGTAGTAATTTTTCTCGCGTTGTTGGGCCTCTCGGTGCTGGAGCATTTTTAGCCACCCTTGGTGTCGAAGCTGCTTATGTTACTGGCGCAGTCTTGTTCGCCATTGGATCGATCTTGGCGTTTTCTCTGCCGAAGGTCGAACACGTTCGCAAGCCAACAGGTAGCAACGGTGGATACTTCTCAAATCTCTCAGAGGGCCTAAAGCACGTTAAAGCCGATCAGATAATCGTGGTCACGCTGATCATAACAATCGTGATGAATATCTTCGGGTTTCCGTACCAACACATGGTTCC
>CAWVYJ010000100.1:0-5064 GCA_963934365.1 uncultured Dehalococcoidales bacterium
GGAATGAATCGAACAGCACCTATTTCGGTGCATTTCTGAATCGCAAGCTCGATTCTTTCGGGTTTTGCCAATCCGAGCATCATCGTGACTTTGCTAGCTGGCTCTGCAACGGGTCGAACGGCTGACACGAGAGTTGTTGAAACCTCGTTTTTACCAACATGATCTATCTCAACTTCCCACTCAGATCCAGAACCATCGAAAAGCCTGATGTGCTCGCCGGCATCTGCACGCAGAACTGTTTTCAGCTGCCGCGCAATCGACCCGTCTAAGTAGATCGAACGGTCAGTGGCATCGATGTCGCGGACGTAGAATCGATGCATTGCTATTTCGATCCTGCGGAGCGCTTAATCCGAGTCGATGTCCAGTCTTCGATCATCCTGCTCGACTCGACCTTTCCGCCGACCTTTTTGAATGCTGCAATAACGTCATCAAGCCGTGTATCTAGAACGCCCGAAGTAATTATTACTCCATCGTCGGATACTGAATCGATTAATGGCTGTGCGAGTGCGATAAGCACGTTTGCTGCGATATTTGCGCCAACTACGTCGAACCCTCGATCAGGAACATGATCGTGAGGTATCGACCCTGCGAGGATCGTAGATTTATCTGAAAATCCTGCAGCAGTTAGATTCGCATTCGATGAAATAACGGCGTCATCTTCGATGTCGAGTCCAGTTGAGTGGCCTGCACCGAGCGCCAGCGCTGCAATTGATAGAACACCAGAGCCGCAGCCGACATCGAGGAATCGATCACCAGGTTTTATGACTTTTTCGATCTCTTCGAGGCACATAAGCGTTGTTGGGTGATGACCTGTACCGAAAGCTAGGCCGGGTTCGAGTTCGATTATAACGTCGGTAGGATTCGCATGAAAAAGGGTAGATCGAGGAACGATCACGAGGTTCGTTCCAACTCTGATTGGCTCGAATTTTTGATTTCGCCATTCATCGTCGCTGACTTCGAGTTCTTCGACTTCGGGAAGGTCGACCAAGTGTCGAATTAATCGCACACCAACGTCGATGGCTGTCTTTCGACTTTCTGTTGTGGGATCAAGTGGAAGCCAACCGCGAATCGTTACCCAAGCAGTGGGATCTGGCGATTCGCCTTCGTCAGGATTAAAACCTCCCGGTCGTTCAACGGAAGCCGATCCTTCACCGTGAATATTAAACAGATGTGTGAGCGGTTCGACGTACTCGGGCGGTGCTTTGATGCTGAGCTGAAGCCAACGCATCTGTCCTGCCTCTTTTGTTGGATGAGAGTGCTTAAATCGGTAGGGCTGTAAGGTGGCCGTTACGAGTTGCTGTCTTCGCTGCGGAATGCATCCTTGAAGCGATCAAAGATACCTTGATCCGCACCGGAGTTTTCTTTGACCCGTTCTAGGCCGAACGATTCTGCAAGTTCTTGCAGAAGTTCCGCCTGGTGGTCGCTTAGCTTTTTAGGTGTCATCACCTTTAGTTCAACGAGCTGATCGCCACGTCGGCCTGCTGCGCCCATGTGTGGGATGCCTGCGCTTTTGATTCGAGTGACTGCACCCGATTGTGTGCCCGGCTTCACATCGATATCGATGGAACCTTCTAAGGTTTCCACATTGATGATTCCGCCTAAAGCGGCCATCGCCATATTCACTTGTGCAGTCATCAATACGTCGTTGCCGTGACGAGTAAAGACCTTGTCACGTTGCACCCCGATGTGGACATATAAATCGCCGTTTTGAACACCCTTTCCACCGGATTCACCTTCGCCGTGAATCAACAGTTTTACGCCGTGCTCAACACCGGCAGGGATCTTTACTTCGATCTTGCGAGATTGTCGTTCAGTTCCACGACCTGAACACTTCTTGCAGGCGGTTTTTATCTGTCGGCCTTCACCTTGGCACGTTGGACAAGCTGTGACCTGTTGGAATTGGCCAAAGAATGTACGCTGTGTTCGTCGGACTTTACCTTCACCGTGACATGTAGAACATTCAACGATGTCGGTTCCAGGTTCTGCCCGGTTACCGTCACACCGCTCGCAGCTTTCCATTCGATTGAGTTCGAGTTCGCGCGCTACACCGAATGCGGCATCTCGGAAAGATATGTTTATCTGAAACTCGAGATCGGCTCCGCGGTTGGTAGTCTGACGAGTGGACCCGCCAAAGAACGAATCGAAAATATCTCCGAAACCACCGAAGCCTTCGAAACCGTCAAATCCACTACCTGCCTGACCGTTCATACCCTCGTGACCGAACTGATCGTACTGTGCTTTTCGCTTAGGATCGCTTAGAACCTGATACGCCTCGTTGACCTCTTTGAATCGGTCACTTGCGTCCGCCGACTTGTTGCGGTCGGGGTGGTACTGCAGTGCCTGCTTCCGAAACGCCTTTTTGAGATCTTCGGGAGTGGCATCACGGGCAGCACCGAGAACCTCGTAGTAATCACGTTTACTAGTTGTCATATATAGCGGTCACTGATCCTGGAGCGGAAGTCTTTTTTTATAGTGGAGTTTGAGATCGGCGCGAAGAAACACGGGAACACTTTAATTATAGACCTGAGGTGAGATAAATCCGAATGAGGGCACAAACCCAAATAGGAAGAAAATTGGGTTTGTGACGCGACTGGCTATGATGGACGGACTAACGACCGTAGAACATCATAGTCATCTGATCAAGATGATTTGTCATGTATCGAACTGCCGGGATGGCTATTTCGTATTCCATACGAGTCGGAGCCATTACGCCGATCATTCCCTCGGCAGTAGCCGAAGTTCCGTATCGACTAAAGACTATGGAGAAGTTCTTCAGTGCGTCTTCATTGTGCTCATCGCCGATTACAACGCTCGTCACACCGTGAGGATAGCCAGCGCCCGCGAGGACAGATGTGGCATGTGAATCTTCGATTAGCCAAGTTGCACCTTGTGACATTGCAGGATCGGCAAGCAGTTCCGGCTGTTGAAAAAGTTTTCCTATACCGCTGATCCTTTTTTCATTACGGGAGGATGCGTGGTGTTGCTGGAGAGCAGTCACAGCGGAATCGAAGGCTTGGCGCTCGAATCCTTCACCTATGCGAGCTGAATGGGCGACTAAGTTGTTGGCTGGAACGCCGACAATAGCTTCGCTGAGCTTATTGCGGGTATGTTCGATTTCCGAGTTAGAAACAAATGACTTGAGATTTATGACCTGTTTGTAAACACTGGCTTCTTGAAGCACAACGATTACGACCACCAACATTTCTTGTAGACGAAGTAATTCAATACTTTTGACTGGCGCTGGTGCTGTTCGAGGAATGGTGGTGAACGCCAAGGTATCCATGAGGCCCGCAAGGATTTCCGATGCCGAGTCGATCCATTCTTCAATATGCGATCGAACGGAACTAAGTTCTTGATCGATTCGTGCTGAAACGCGAGGGTTCAGACTCGTTTCGGGGTTTAGAGAGGCGACGAACTGTCGATAGCCACTATCGGAGGGGATTCCGCCTGAGGACACGTGCGGTCGGTGAATGAGACCGTCTTCTTCGAGTTCGACCATCTCGTTGCGAATCGTCGCAGGGCTTGCATTCAGCCTAGTCGAACGAGCGACAGAGCTAGAGGCAACAGGGGACGCAGTCTGAACGTGTTCAGAAACGATAAACTTGAG
This sequence comes from uncultured Dehalococcoidales bacterium, assembly GCA_963934365.1. Taxonomy (GTDB): domain Bacteria; phylum Chloroflexota; class Dehalococcoidia; order Lucifugimonadales; family Lucifugimonadaceae; genus Lucifugimonas. The sequence goes on from CAWVYJ010000100.1 coordinate 3,608, forward strand.
TATTTCTCGTTTTCTAGAGGTCAGAGTCGGCATGCTTATTCCAACTGCAATTTGCGGTGATATATTCTCGCAAGGCGGTGATGTACACCGTTCAGGATAGGTCCCGATGAAGTTAGCATGCAGTTTTCCCGAGCGTCAACGGTAATCCATCGATTGAGAACGTGAATAGACGGTTCATTTGGAAAGTCGATCGGTCGAATCAGTTTCAAAACCATATGAAACTATGAAATCTCTAATAAGAGATGCTTTCGATCGGTTAGCGTCTATTTTGTGAACTCGAATCAGCCTGATTACGCGGTGGGGGTATTTACGTCCAGTCGCTAACGATGCAATTGATCGACCTCGGATATCAACTCATCTGAGTTGATATTCAGAGAATTCAATTGACGCTTACGCGTGCGCGTAGTTAAATTAGATACTGAACTGCGTTCATGTTGAGAACTCTCTTAGCTATGATTGCGCATCACCGATCAAATCGAGGAACGTCCGCATGGAAATTCGCTGGTTAGGCAATTCGACTTTCGAGGTCAAATCTTCAGTGGGCGTGGTAATTGTCGATCATCAGGGTGATATCCCTTCTGCCTCGGAACTAGAAGACGAAAACACTGTATTTGTTTACAGCAAAGGCGAGCGTCGGAGTCATCCGGAAAGCGATTCGCAAGTGCTCGCGGGCCCGGGCGAGTATGAAATTGGTGGTCTTGCGATACGGGGAGTGGCTACTCCGGCGGACGACCCTGCGATTTCGCACGATATCAACACGGTGTACGTAGTTGATGCCGATGGTCTTCAGGTCGCCACACTTGGTAACCCTGGTTACCAGCCATCGGCTCAATCGGTTCAGCAGATCAGCAAAGTCGACATCCTTATCATCAACACCGAATCGCAAGGGCTCGAGCCCGATGAAATGTCGTCAGTGATCAGAAACCTGGAACCCAAGATGATCGTTCCCTCGGGTTACGACGCTGTAACTGGAAAGCCCAGCGCCGCTATGCAGCGACTGTTGACTGAGTTGGGCGTGAAAGATTTTGAAGCAACATCGAAACTTACAGTGAGCAAGAGCGGACTACCCGACGAACGTGCGGTAGTAGTGCTGCAGCAACGCCCTGAGGCGTAGAGAGTCCGAAGTGCTTGTTACTTTAGCGGCGTTATTTGATAAGTAAAAAGCCCCTGCAATTTGCAGGGGCTTTTTTTATTTTTTCTGATTGCAGTTCGCAACGGAACCGAACTTAAGTACGGTGATTACCGAACGTTTCGCTCGAACCGTCGCCATGCTAGCAGAGCCAGAGGAGCCAGCAACAGTGCAATGTTGCCCAATCCTGCCGGGCCACCCTCTCTTGCGCTGCAAGAGCCACTAGCAGCTTCTTCAGCCACGGCGGTTGCCGTTACCTGAGCCACAACTGTAGCCGTCATGTCGGCAATTGGAGTTGGCGTCGGCGTAGACGTTGGCAACGCTGTCG
>CAWVYJ010000101.1:0-4743 GCA_963934365.1 uncultured Dehalococcoidales bacterium
AAATATCTCGGGCGAGATTTTGATCTTTATGGATCTGCTTCCACCTCCGAGGATGATGTAGTCGAGTTTCATGAGTCCGTCATCAACGTAGATTTTTATCTGATCGGGAAGCGCGAGTGCAGTGACACCACCGATCATCATGCCGGTCAACTCGGCAGTTTCTTCGGCCCGAGCAAATGAGACTTTGCCGACGTTCATAATCGGTTTCACAACATGGTTTACATCGATTCGATGTGTGGCTCGAACTACCGATGCTGTGAAAGTTTTTGGTTTCTTTTTTGATGCAACGATGATGGTATTTGCTGAGTTTTCGAGCGGGAAGTCGTACTTATCGCAGAACGCAGCTGTGTCAGCGAAATCCGGGTCGATTTCAATAACTTCGTAGGGAAGGTTAGTTGAATCGAGGAATTCGATTACGTTCTTCTCAATTTTGTTGTTGGATGATTTAGGCATGATTTCGTTGAAGTTGTATATCGGAAAGCGTGCAGTGTAGCTAAATACTCGCAATGAGACGGTATATTCAAATATGATTGTCGGCGTTAAACGTTCAACTTTAAATTGGAATCGTCGTAATATGGGAAAAACCTTTTGGATGCTCGTGACTACCCAAGAAAATCTGGATATCACCCGCTCGCGTGGTTTTTCTATGCAGGGCATAGACACTAAGAACCGTAAAAAAGCAGTTCGAATGGTGCCTGAAGATCGGGTTTTGTACTACGTCTCAGACAAAAAGGGCTTTGCAGCTACAGCAACCGTCACATCGGATAATTTTGAGGACGAAGAACGAATCTGGAAGCACCATCGTGAGAAAGAAGTTTTTCCGCATAGGGTCGAACTCAATGCGGATGTAGTGCTTGATGAGCCTGACTATATTGACGGGTATGAAGTAGGACCCACTCTCGAGTACGTCAAAAAGTGGCCGCCGCATCTATGGCCATACGCCTTTTACGGCATGCTGCACATTATTCCGCAGCGCGACTTTAATCTCGTCGAAGCTGAGTTGAGGCGAGCCGGAGGTATTGCGCCACCACCACAGCCACCAGTAGCTGAAGCGCCGATTGAAGTCCCGGTAGAGACTCGAGTGGTTACTGTAGCAAGTTCTGCTGAGGCACCTTTGCGATTATCCCACTCTTTGAACGAAGCACGTAAACAGTTCTTCGCATTGGCAAGAACCATCAGCGGTCGCTCGAGGCGCAGGCGTTTGCAGAAGCGCAGATAGCACTCAGGTTCTAGCGTCGCCTGTTATTGGCCCGACACGATCATTCACCAAGTCCCTGAAAGGTACGCGGAAATCTGATTGGTGATTCGGTCTAGCGGTGCGAGATCGAAGAGTCCAACACGCAGTCTTATATGAACGTTAGTCGCCGGGTTTCATGAGTGAGCGATCGAACGGCTGATTATTGTGGTCGACCCATCCGGTGCCTGAAACGCTCGATTTCTGGGGGTCGGGTTCACCGACGCCAAAGTTATCGGTGTATAGCGCAGCCAACTGGTCGGTCTCACTCTGAGGAATATCGTCTATGTCGCAAGCTGCCGCATATTCGTCGATCTGTTCGACCGATGTCATTGTCGGCAAGCACGAAGCCATGATCTCGGGCATTAGCGTGAACTTGATAGCGATCTGACCAATGGTAGCTGGCTTTCCAGCGAACATGAAGTCGATCTTATTAAGCTTCTCGATTGAGTTCTTCAGCCAATGCATTCGCCTGTAGGCGCGGTGGTCGGAAGGATCGAATGGACTTTCTTCGAGTACCGTGTCCTTGGTGTACTTGCCATCGAGCATTCCCGATGCGTGCGGCACTCTTGAGTAAACACCGACGCCGTTTTTTGCTGCAGTTTCCATCATAATATCTGCTGGGTCTTGTTCGAGGATCGAGTAGATTAGCTCAGCCGGAACCTTCATTTCGTTGACTGCGTACATGCCCTCTTCTAGCCAGCCGATATCGGGTCCGACAGCAACACCGTAGTACCGGATCTTGCCTTCAGCTTTTAGATCTTCGAGAGCAGCGATCGTGTCGTCTCTCTGAAGCGCTTTCAGACGAGGGTTGTGGTACTGATAAATGTCGATGTAATCGGTCTGAAGTCGTCGTAGGCTGCCTTCACAAGCCTTCTTGACGAAGTCTGGGTCCCACTGTTGTGGACGTTCCATGTGGCCTTCACGTGGAGCTTCGATGTCGTAGCCGAACTTGGTTCCGATCACGAGGTCTTTCCGTCGATCTGCGAGAGCTTTTGGAATTATCTCCTCACCGTAGCCGGCACCATAAGTGTCAGCAGTGTCAAAGAACGTTATGCCTTTGTCGGCTGCCTTCTGAAGAAGATTAATTCCGTCTTCTTCTTTGACTTCGCCCCACCAGTTCATGCTCACGCTCCATACGCCGAATCCAATTTCGGAAACGGTGAGGTCGGTCGATTGCATCTGGCGGTATTTCAACGTGATTGTCCTGTGGGCTAACTAAGTGGTTGGTGTGATGAGCGAACTAAACAGAGAGTGTTTTTAGAGTGAGTGCTTCGTGAATTTTTGAAACTTGTGTATTGAATTCAGCGTCGGTCAGTGCTGGGGTCAAAGCAGATATATCAATTTTATGTTCGAGCTCTACCCACGACTTGCAACCGCCGTATTCGTCGGTAACGTCTACAGTAGTTGGTGTTTTGAGTTTGTAAGCTCTGACGATCATAAGTTTCAACGGATGGCGTGGCTTCCAGTTGAATCGTTTCACAGTGAAATTTTCTGACCAGATGTGAAACGAATCGAGCGCTTGCACTTGGTGTTCTTCTGAAATATCGATTGTTTCAACAAGTTCGCAGTAAATAGAAAAAGTGATCTCTTTGCTGAAATCGGCGTTCTCTGTCTCTTCAAGCAGATTTTGATTCTCCTGTTTCAGGAGCAATTGTTCTTCGTGAAAGAGCCCTGGATACAGTACAAACTGCTCGTGCTCGATTTTGAAGTGACGTCCGTCTTCACGGATGCCGCCTTTTCGCAACAAGAAAATCTGTTCACCACGTTCTAGTGCGCTGGACGTCACCGCCCATTCCTTGAGACCTATGTTTGATGATTCTAAAGACATTAAACGTTTCTTTTAAGGTTAATAAGAATGCCGTTTCACAGGAGCAATATCCTGCCCGTAATAACCCTGACCCAAAGAATTTTATAGTGAAATCCCTTAAGTGCGTTCCCCAATAGTTGGCTTACTCGTATTCGTTTATGAACTGCTTGTAGCGTTGAGTGCGTTTTCGACGATTCCAGCCCGTTTACCGAGCATGTTTAAGGCGTTGTTCGTGGTTATTGCCTGAATGTCCTGAGCGGTCGTGCCTCTAAGGGCGGCAAGTTTTTTAGCGACAATAGCGATGTCTTTGGGTTCAGTCCACTTGGAACGATTCTTCTTGAACATCTGCGGATAGGCGTCGGTCTCGAGCAACATTCGATCTTCAGGCGCGTTTATCGCTATCTCTTCGAGATCAGTTTTATGGGTAAGCGTTTTGGCGAAGGAAATGTTGAATCCAAGATCAAGAAGTTCTTTGGCGAAATCCCACCTGCCTTGAAAGTAATGAGCAGTTCCGCCGATTTCTCCAGCGCTGGTTTCCTTCAAAATCGATATCGTGGCGTCTCGCGCTGAACGAGCATCGTAGTTGTCCCGATGCTCTCGAATGTGAAACACGATTGGCAGTTCGTGCTTACGAGCTATGTTGATTTGGGCGTGGAACGATTCGGCCTGCCATTCTTTGCTAGGCGATTTTTCCTGATGGTCAATACCGATTTCGCTCATGACCACTACGTGCTGAGAAGCTGCTAAATCACTGAGCTTTGATAGGTCGTCCGCAGTTAGTGAATGATCGAGATCGGTTGGATGAACGCCAACTCCAGCGAATACGTTTTCGAAGTGAGCCGCCATATCGATAGCTTTTTGGGAGTCTTCGACCGTCGTACCGGCGGTAAGAATCCCGCCGACGTTAGCTGCGACAGCGCGGTCGACGATGTCACTGGATTCTTCTAGGGCGTGTTGGTGAATATGTGCGTGGGTATCGATGAACATGTGCAAGAAATTTCGTGGCAGGATCAGATGATGTTGGTTGAGTCGTCGTCGTCCTTCGACTAGCTCAGGATGGCACGTTAGTCTGTGAACTTTGATACTAGTGACTTTGTCCAAGATTGGATCGATCGCCAGTCGCGGTAGTCGCCTTGTGGTGTTGGGGCGAAGCGATCGATGATGCGCAAATACCACGGTAGGTTCGATCGTTCGAAGTAGCCAGAGAATAGCGCATTGGAAACTATATTCAGCTTTGGCGCAACGTCAGCGAGATTATCGACGAAATCCCGATGTTCCCTTTCTCCTGCTTCAGGGTTGTTTAGGCTTAGAGTGCCGACAGAAAACAGGGCAACCGGCTTGCCATTGATTCGTTCCGATGTGATTGCGGCGAACATCCCGGCTGCTGGGAGCCATTTGCTACCGTATATGGGTGATCCGATGATGACCGCATCATAATCGTCAGGATTCAGTAGACTTGTCGCTTCTGCTCCGTGAGCATCAAGACCGGCAGATTTGAGTTCGTGGACCATTGCTGAGACGATTTCACGGGTGGACCCGAAGCGGGTGGCAAATGCGACCAGAACTCTTGTCAATTTCAACTCCACACGACTACGAATTTAGAAACTCGGGGTTACCAAGTAAAGAAGTATCGCGTATACGGCTGGGGATGTGCAGCAAAAATATCGATAGTGTTACGCGACGGTAATACATGCTTAAA
>CAWVYJ010000102.1:0-4618 GCA_963934365.1 uncultured Dehalococcoidales bacterium
CCGACGGATTCTGCCCATTCGGCTGAACTGATTTTCTTGCCACCGGTTGCTTTTACACGGGCTACTGCTATAGAGCCATCGGTTGAAGCAATGATGATCTTTTCGACACCCACTTCTATCACTGACCCGACTCCGTGTCCTGCCGAGCCGTAAGAGGATCGGGCGGCATCGTAAAGAAACAGCTTTGATCCGTTGTGAGTAGTGTTTGCACCGGGTTGAGGGTCGGCACCACGAATCATGTTGAATACGGTGTCGACGCCTGCTGACCAATCTACGACGACGTCACTGGCTTTGCACCAACTTTCATAGGTGGCTTTTGATTCATCTTGGACGGTTTTTGGAGCTTCGCCGTTTCGCACTAGATCGACCGACTCGATCATGGCTTGTACGCCGAGCGGGAAGAGTTTGTTGAAGTAGACGCTGCCGAGTGTTGCTTCAGGGGCGATTGCAACCTGTTTTTGCATCAATATCGGACCGGTGTCGAGTCCTTCGTCTGGCCAGAATATGGTGAGTCCGGTTTCGGTTTCAGCGTTGATGATGGGCCAGTTTATCGAACTAGGGCCTCGGTGGAGTGGGAGCAGTGATGGGTGGTATTGAATGGTGCCGAGTGATGGGTAGTTGATCATCTCCATCGGGACGATGTCGGTTACGAACGCCATGACGCATAGTTCGGGTTCGAGTGCTTTGAACTGATCGACAGCAGGTTGATCACGTAGTCGTCGGTGCTGGAACAGCGGTATGTCGAGATCGGTTGCGGCTGCAGAAATCGGATCGGGTGAGCGACCTTCCTTGGTTGGTGGTGCGAATACGCCTACGATTTCGTCATCGCCTTGTTCGACGAGTGCTTCAAGGACTGATTTTCCGAATGCGGATTGACCGATTATCGTGATTTTCAAGTTTTGTCTTTCTTTAGATTCCATCGTCGTCTAACGACTCAGTCACGCGCCACAGTCTTGTTGCTCGCGCTCGTTATTGGATGACTCGGCTCAGCGTCGCAGTCTCCCACCCTTTAATTCTGTGAGGGATAATCTATTTAGTGCCGGGTGTGCGCTTGTAGGTTGGTACCCGGACGGTTGGTTGCTTGGTTTTTGGTGCGGTATTTCTAACACGATATTCGACACTCTGTCGGTTAGCATTGGTGCTGGAACAGACAGTGGAACTAGGGTAAGCGAATTTTTAATAGGAGACGTAGATTTTGATGACGCCGGGCGATAAGCCGATCGACTTGAACATGGCTGATATTGATTTTCCGCCCAAAACGGCTGCTGAGTTTTTCAATCGTGGTTTAAAAAACGCACAATTGGGTATACCTGATAAGGCTGCTGCTGATTTCGAAGAGGCTGCGTGGATGGAGCCTGAAAACCATGAGATACAGTTTAATTTGGGTGTTGCGTATCTTTCAATGGCGGATTTTGAGCAGGCGATAAACAACTTTACGAAGGCGATCGAACTTAGGCCTGGGGTTGCTGATGTGTACGGAAATCGCGCGGTTGCCCATGCGGCTATTGGCGAGGACGAGAAGTCAGAAGCTGATGTTGCAGAGGCAGTTAATCTCGGCGCTCCACCCGATGGACTTGGATCGGTTATCGACTACGTAAAGGCGCAGCGGAAGTAGCGGTCGTCGGGTGGTCCGTCCATCGTGGAGCCGCGCTTATCTTGCTTGGCTGGTTCGACAGTTGCATTGACTGAGTCCGCTGATCGCCACGTCATTCATTCTTCACTCCTTGCACTGACAAATCTTGCGGCTATGTCGTAGGGTTTCGCCAATCAGGGTAGGCTTCGTCGAGTTGAAGGCTACGTAAGTAGCGCCTTATCGAATCGAACGCGGCAACTAAATTCGCAGGTTGGTTGGTTGATGTTCGCCGTGTTGATGAACTTAAGTGCTCTGCGAGAAATAGGGCCTCTGCCTTAGAGAGTGGGTTGTACTCAGTGTGGCGTTCGAGTAGCGAGTATTCGATTCCTGCAGATGTGAGCCGAGAGAACGCTCTAGCAGCTGCCAGATCACGCCGATCATGCGCGGGTGCACCGTCGGGTCCGGTTCTGGGGCTACGTATTAGTCCGGCAGAAATCAGCTTGTCGTAGAGATCGTCGTCGAGACCGCTCTGGGTTAGGAAGTCTGCGATCGATATAGGCCCTGATGGCACTGGCTGGGCTGAAGGCGCGTTGGAGCGATCGTCGGGAATAGCTGATGCAAGAGGCGAGTTTGGATCGCCGTTCACTACCTGTTTAATTCCCTTTAGGTTCAGACCAGCTGCCTGCAGCGCTTTTATCTTGTTGATTCGGCTTTCAAAGTCAGCGGGGTATAGAGCCCGGGTACGACTTGTTTTGCGCGGTGGTGGCAGGACACCGATACGAACGTAGTAGTTGATAGTTGCTGTTGTTACGCCAGTGCGTTTGGACAGTTCGCCAACTGCGAGTATTCCGCCGTCAGGTGAAATAATCCCCGATGTAGTCTGAGATTCTGGGTTTTCGTTATTTCCTGAGCTGGTCATGAGAACTTAGGTGTAACTATGGAAACCGATGTAGTCGAACTGGCGTAGAAGTACCAAGAGAGCGAACCTTTTAGTCAGGAACCGTGCACCAGGCTGAAGGGTTCGCTTTCTTTAATCTTCGCGCAGGTTATGCGAGTCGGTCTGAAGCATAACCGACCGACCACGGTGTTTGTGAGTACCAGCGTTGGGATGTGGCAGTCTTATTCCCAGCGGAACGTTTTGATTGCAATCGAACAACTGATCACGATCCAGATGCCAAGACCTATCAATTCGCTGCCGAGAGTGGTGATCGAAGCTCCTTCAACGGTGACTGCTCGCATGCCGTCTGCCAAGTAGGTCAAAGGCAGGTATTGCGACCACCTTGTGAGCCAATCGGGCATGACTGATAGTGGGAAGAAAACACCGGATAGGAACAGCATCGGCATTGTGATTATGTTAGCTATGGGTGCCGCGGTTTCTTCGTTCTTAGCCCATCCGGATACTGCGAGGCCGATCGCTATGAATAAGGCTCCACCGAGAAGTGCAAGGATCGATAGATCGAACCACACACCCAATCTTCCGCCGCCGACGCTCACTCCCAGAACGATGGCCCCGACGATGACAAGTATGTAGGTTTGCAGTACGACGACGATAGCTTTCGTTGTTAGCTGCCCCGCTAGGAAGTGTGCAGCTCCGATTGGTGTCGCTTTGAGTCGGCGAAGGACACCCTGAGCTTTAAATCGAACGAGGGTGAAGACGACGGTGAATAGGCCTGTCTGCATGATCGCCATGGCTGCAACTCCCGGGATTAACCAGGCTTTGAAACCTTGGCCCTGTCCGGTGATTACAGAATCTGAGATTGCGATTGCATTCTCAACCCTGTATTCATCAGGAACCTGAACAGCTTCTTTGAATACGGCGGCGGTTACTTTTTCTAGGATAGTGGCAATGACTGCTCGTTCTTGCTGGAACCGTTCGTCGTAGGTGAATTTGATTTCCGAAAATTCGCCCGGGATTCCGTAGTTGGCAGGAATTTCGATTACGGCGTGGCTGCTACCAAATTCTAGTTCACGGTGCAGCTCGTCGAGGGTACCCGTGCTGATGCTGAGAAGCTCTTCATCACTGGTGCCACCGAGTGCCTGAATTAGTGCCTGAGAGGCGTCGTTATTGGCCGCATCGTAAATACCGACGTTTGGTGAGTTGTACTTTTCGAAGTTCATCATTCCGAAGATGATCATGACTAACATCGGGAAGAACAACGCCCAGAACAAAGCTTGCTTGTTCCTAAAATACATTTTTAGTGAGGCAACTGTGAGTGCTAGATAAATTTTCATAGGAGTTAATCTCGAAGGTCACGGCCGGTTAGGTTCAAGAAGACGTCGTCGAGAGTGGCTTCCCGCACACGTTTTTCAGGTTTGAACCCGGTAGCGATCAGTTGGTCGATTAATGCTTCGGGGGTGTCTAGAGCGATGATTTCGCCGTTTTCTACTACTGCGATTCGATCGCAAAGTTCCTCGGCTTCTTCCATGTAGTGGGTCGTGAGCATGATGGTTGCTCCATCAGCTTGAATCTTTCGTACAAGCTCCCAAAGTTGGCGGCGAGCTTGTGGGTCGAGGCCTGTGGTTGGTTCATCGAGGAAGAGAACTACTGGATCATTGACTAACGCTACGGCGATGGAAAGTCGTTGTTTTTGTCCGCCAGAGAGTTCCGAGAATTTTCCGTTTTTCCGTTTGTCGAGCCCTACACGCGAGAGGATTTCAACGGGATCGACGTTGGTCAGATACAGCTTTGCGTAGAGATCGACAATTTCAGATAGTTTGAGATTGTCGAAGAAGGCGTTTTGTTGAAGCTGAACTCCGATGATCGCTTTGACTGCTGTGGGATCATCTTTTACGTTTATACCGTTGATGATTGCTTCGCCTGAATCGGAGTCTCGCATTCCTTCAAGGATTTCAATGGTGGTAGTTTTTCCGGCTCCATTTGGACCGAGCATGCCGAATACTTCACCGCGACGAACTTCGAATGATATGCCGTTTACAGCAGTAATTTCTCCGTACTTTTTGCGTAAGTCTTTAGCGACGATTACTGTATCGATTGCGGTAGTCATTTAGTCAGGCGTCTCTAGGAATTGTTCAACAAATTGGAGA
>CAWVYJ010000103.1:0-4576 GCA_963934365.1 uncultured Dehalococcoidales bacterium
AAATAACGATTCGTACTCCAGCGAAGCCGAAACTTTGTATGAAATGGCGATGAAGCTATTATCCGAAATGAAGTTGCTGACAACCAGTAACGATCCGCTACTCGTTGTCAGCAGTGTCTGCGAACAACGTCCTTGCCTTGATGTCCATTGTTGCAGCATCAGACACTCGAGAGGCGGTAGCCATCGCTACTGCAGCAAGCAATTCTTCTCGACGTTCAGGCGTCAGCAGTTCACCGTCAAGGCTACCAGTAGTTGTGGCTTTAATACCTGGCGCTGCAGCAGGTTGACGTTGTGACGGTGCTGGTCGGAAAACAGGGCCAGATTTAGCAGTTACAGGAGCACTCACATCACGAACAGCATCGGTGGCGAGATCAGTTCTAAACGGAGGTTGGGCTTCTCCCCAGTAGACAGTCTGGTGTGGGAATGGGATTTCGATACCTTCCGCGTCGAGACGAATTTTGATTCTCTTTCGCATCTCCCCCATGATCTCCCACTGCTTCATCGGCTTGCAGTCGCCTAGCATTTTGAAAGTCACCGCTGAATCGTCCAGTGAATTCAGTCGAAGCACCTGAGGCGGTGTTATCAACATTAAGCCGTAGTAAGGATCGGCTGCAATATCGTCGCCGATTTCGTTGAGAACTTGGATAACACGATCAACGTCTTCTTTGTAGGCGACGCCAACATCGAGGTTCACTCTAGACCAGTACTTAGTCTTGTTGGAAGCAACGGTAATTTCTCCGTTTGGAATAACGTGCACTTGCCCGTCGAGATCACGCAGAACCGTGCGCCTCAGGTTGATCGATTCGACCAACCCTGATATTCCAGCGATCGTCACCACGTCGCCGGTTCGATATTGGTTCTCAGCAATAATGAAAATCCCTGCGATCACATCTCGCACCAAGTATTGAGCACCAAATCCAACGGCGATGCCTGCGATACCAAACCCTCCAAGTACAGGTCCGATGGGAACTGCAAGTTCGGTAAGAACCATAAACAGAGCAGAAACATAGATAAATGCGACCGCACCACCAACAAATACGCTGGACAGAGTTTCTGATCGTTTGAGAACTTCGTCATGATCTGCCGTAGAAGCCTGCCCTAGCATTACCGATGACAGCAATCGGGGGATAACCCGCCGGGCAACTCTTGTCGCAACCCAGCTCATGAACAGAATCAGAACAATTCGTAAGCCGTCGGTTGCTAACCAGTTTCCAGTCGATGATCCAGCGTTTTTAAGATATTCGATTGCCGGATCGATGTTATTGCCTAGAACGTGAAGGATTCCGAGAATCGCCGCTACACCAAAAACGACCGCTACGAAGATATTTGAAATCCATGAATTTGCGGCCTGTACTGCCATCCCAACATCGGCAGTCGCTTCGTGTTGATCTAGTCCACGGATGGCTTGTTTCAATCCACGTCGTAAAACGATTCGAACAACGAACCAACCAACAACTGCTGCTAATGCAATCAAAAAGGCCCATAGACCGCCACCAGCAAGCCATGCCATGAAGGTGCCATCAGCTGGGTGGCCTAGAAAAACATCGAGGAAAGAGTCATCCATAGTTTGGTTCGTCGAGTAGTACTTTGAGCGAAAAGCCACGAAAGGCACCGCTTATTATTGAATCAGTGCTTGGAAAAGATACAGCTATCGCTCTGATTCAAACTGAACAGCGGCTACTTCCCGCTACTTTCCCAGAGAGTTACGTATGGACCGCTCTTGCCAGATATCAGTCCGGCGAGGTCTTGTTGTGTGGTGTCTATGATTGATTCACGTTCTTTTTCCATCAACGTGAAAACCTGATCATTGAGCTGTTTGAGGGAATGCTGCGTCAGTCTGCTGGCAAATAAATCTTTGGTAGCCTCGTACAGTTGAGGTTTCTCGAAAGCAAGCAATGAACCAGAGAAGAAAAGCACGCCAATACTACCTCCTGAGTCGTTCGATGCCGGGTCAATGTTGATACCGAGTTCGGCGATAATTCGCTTCAAAGAATTTGCTCGAACAACTGCTTCGACTTGTTGTGGAATACCCATCAGTTCAAGGAATCCGACGTCATGGCGGCGGATCATCTTGGAAAAGTCTTGTTCGACTTTTGTATAAAAGTCTTCACTCAAGATGTTTGAAATCGAGAGGTTAAGCACCGCAGGTCCACCCGGACGATCTTTCCGGGCATCAATAGCGATGAACTCACGCAGGTGAGGAAATATGCACAGGGTTATATCGGCGCTTTTACTGTCTGAATCAAACATGATTCGATTCTAGCCTTAGTGGAAACCTAATAGCTGTTTCACACGCTTGAAAATCCCTAACTTCTCACCTCTACGAGCCTTATGCCAACTTTTCTCTGCAGAGGCCGCCCTGCCCAGATTAGAGTTTCGCTGTTTCATAATATCCCGAATCTCGCGATCTTCTCTCTTATCAAGCCAGAATCCTGCATTGCTCGGGCATGCCTCAATTTCAAGGTTGTAACCCCGGTATCGGAATCGCACCATCGCTGCACCACAATGAGGACACCCGTGATCGACTTCATGCTTGCCGTACTGACGCTGACCTTTGACCATGTCATCGCTAGCAGCATTGTCTTCGAGAGATTCGATAGCAGCTGTTGTCAGCCAAACGCCAGCGCATTTCGGACATTGTGATGACTCTTCTCCCGAAGTTTTGGAATCTTCTAAGGCGGTATTGTCTAAAGGGCAGGTAAGTTGAGTCAAATTAAATGATCTTTCGAATGTATGAAGCTTTAATTGATTGTACGAACTTCGTAGCAAGTCTGTCCTATCGAACTTGCCAGATCCAATTCGCCTAATCAGGTACTAGTCAGTTTCTGATTTTGCCTGAACGGCTGGTTCGTCCAAGGAATACCGGAAGTCACAATGTGAGGCTCCCTGCATTATCGTCTGCGTCCGTTTCAACTTCACTTCTGAATTAAAGCCGTTGCAAAACTCGAAATCACGCGTGCAGGAAAAAATGTCTCCAAGATCATCGAAACCAAGCGATTTGTACATTTCAGCGTATTTACAGCGAGTCACATCAAACGAATATCGAGTCGGACTGCTCTCGATGATGTCGACTTCTAGTGCTCCATGTCGACGCCATGCGTCTTTGTTGGATGCATAATCTTCCAGTCCATTAGCGCCTATTCCCTTAGCAAATTGAGAACCCTGTTCCCGTGCTAATTTCGTTATTGCAGCACGAGCGATGTCGTTGGTTCGTTCGACACCGATTTCTTCTTGGAAAGCCCGAAGCATCGGCCCTAATATCATGGCCTCGACCTTACGGCGGTCGATAACATCCATTTGGCTTGGATCAAACGCCATATTGGATTCCTTTGGTTAGTTGAATAGTTTACGATTATTGAAGCGAAATGCTCATAGCGACAGCACCGCCGCCAGCGTGACAAATAACAGCGAGCCCTTCTTTACCCTGGGAAGACTGAAGACCGTGCATTAGGGTGACGAGGATTCTGGATCCACTGGCTCCTATCGGATGTCCCAATGCTATTGCGCCGCCCCTCAAGTTAACGCGCTCCCAATCCCACTTTAGTGCCTTTCCATTTGCAAGTACCTGCGCCGCGAATGCTTCATTGACTTCAATCAGATCGAATTCGTCTAGAGACTGCCCGGTTTTCTTCAGGAGATTTTGAATTGCTATACGAGGTGCATCAAACAGCATCCCGGGTTCATTCGCTGCGTGTGCATATCCTGTAATTCGTGCGACTGGTCCGCTAGACGAATCTCCCGCCATTTGTGCGTTTGTCACCACCACAACCGCGGCTCCGTCGCTGATCGAAGAAGCGTTCCCAGCCGTAACGGTCAAACCGGGTGGAAAAACAGTTGAAAGGGCTGAAAGCCCATCCATATTCGTGCCGGCGCGGGGCCCTTCATCTGTGTCGACAATGATAACTCTGCCGCGCCTGTCCATAACTTCAACAGGTGTGATTTCATTGTTGAACGAACCCTGCAAACTCGCCGTGGAGGCGAGTCGGTGGCTCCGTTCTGAGAATTCGTCTTGCTGTTCTCGTGTAACACTGTACTTTTCACTAATCGCCTCAGCTGATCCGCCCATATGACGATTTTCGAATGGACACCAAAGCCCATCGTGAATCATCGAGTCGATAAGGTTTGTGTCACCCAAACGTTGGCCTGTCCGACTGTTGACTAGCAAGTGAGGAGCCGCACTCATGTTTTCCATGCCACCAGCTACGACTGCTGAAGCCTCACCCAACTGAACCGACTGAGCCGCCAAAATCACAGCCTGCATACCTGAAGCACAGGCTTTGTTGACCGTCAACGCAGATACTGAATTCGGTATATCGGCGCTGATAGCGGCCTGACGGGCTGGAGTTTGACCTAGACCTGCGGAAAGCATATTTCCCATTACGGTGTAATCAATGTCGCCGCCAGTCAAACCCGATCGATCCACTGCTGCTCGAATGGCTATTGCGCCGAGTCCAGTCGCAGGGGTGCTAGCAAGTCCGCCTTGAAAATTTCCGAGTGGTGTTCTCGCTGCACCTGTAATAAACACATCACTTTTGAGCGCGTCGACCATCAAGAGTCTTCCTTATAACTAAACCAA
>CAWVYJ010000104.1:0-4569 GCA_963934365.1 uncultured Dehalococcoidales bacterium
TCGCCGAGTTTTAAGTAATCGAACTTAACTCCGCTTCACTTAAAATCGTTCCAAGATAGAACAAGCGCTGCCAGTGCTCACTGATTGCCTGGTCGTCCTGCCGGACTCCTCGCAATGACAAGTCATCTATGCGCGTGAGCGCCGCCATGCCCTGTCACGTGATTCTGTAGCGATGTAGAGGGCGTCCTCAACAGTATCTGCAACCACATTGATATGGCCCATCTTGCGGCCCTTGCGCGCCTCTGACTTGCCGTACAAGTGCAAACTCACACCCGGCAATTCCAATGCTCGCTCCCAATCGGGATTCCCATCAGTATCTTCCCATACTTCACCGAGCAAATTAACCATCACTGTCGGCGAATGAAGCTTTGGTTCTACGATAGGCATTCCTGCTAGAACTCTCACCAGCTGTTCAAACTGAGAAGTGTCACAACCATCCATTGTGTAGTGACCTGAATTGTGAGGTCGCGGAGCAAGCTCGTTCACAAGAATTTCGTTCTCTTTAGTAACGAACATTTCAACAGAAATCAGACCAACGACATCAAGCTGCAAAGCAATATCAGCGGCGAGTGTTCGAGCGTTCTCTATGACGCTTTCGTCAATACGTGCAGGAACTATCGAAACATCAAGAATATGGTTGCTGTGAATGTTTTCAGAAGGCGGGAATGTCGCGGTCTTACCATCGACAGTACGCGCACATATCGTGGAAATTTCCATTTTAAAAGGAATGAACTGCTCGACGATGAGTTCCGTTCGCCCTTTGTTCAATTTCTCGTACGACTGCTCAATATCCTCAGCTCGGGTGATAATCACCTGCCCTTTACCGTCGTAACCCTGAGTCGCAGTCTTCAGCACCATCGGGTACCCCAGAGCGTCTGAAGCACTTTTCAAATCGTTCAAAGATTCGACGTTACGGAACGGCGCAACCGGTATTCCCGCTTTTAGAAGAGCGTTCTTCTCATACAACCGGTGCTGAGCAGTTCGCAACACATCCGGTGACGGGTGAACTGGCTTCAGTTCAGCAGCGGCAGAAACTGAATCAGCATCAACATTCTCAAATTCGTAGGTAACAACATCAGTAGAACGGGCGAGTTGCATCGAAGCGTCTCTACTAGCATATGCCTCAGTGACCTGACCATCGGCAACCTGCGAAGTCGGGCAGTTGGGATCGGGATCAAGAACTATTGTCTTGTAGTCCATTTGCCGAGCGGCGATAGCGAGCATTCGCCCCAGCTGACCACCTCCGATAATTCCGATAGTCGAACCTGGGTTCAATATTGATTCTCGTTGCATCGATTAGTCGCCCGCAGGCTTCACATGCGTTACGGATTCGATTTCAGCCGTAATTTTCGCTCTTCGCTTTTCGATATTCTCTTGAATCACAGGATCAATTAGCCCGATGATTTGCGCGGCTAGGATACCGGCATTTACGGCCCCCCATTCGCCGATGGCTACGGTTCCAACCGGATATCCACGGGGCATTTGAACCATCGACATAAGCGAATCCATACCGTCAAGGTGCGGCCCAACGCCAGGAACACCGATCACCGGTAATATCGTCTTCGCAGCGGTCATTCCGGGAAGGTGAGCAGCACCTCCGGCGCCAGCAACTATGACCTTGACCCCACGATCTTTCGCTTCTTCGGCGAATTTGAACATTAGATCGGGAGTTCGGTGCGCAGAAACGACTCGGATTTCGTGCGGCACCCCAAGTTCTTCAAGTATGTCTGCGGCATGCTGCATGTTCGGCAAATCCGAAGTGCTGCCCATGATCACCGAAACGAGCGGGTCTGACATTGTTCTTACGCTCCATCTGAAGACTTGCGGTTTATGCCCAAGGCGGCTGCCTCAAAATACGACTTGACGATTTTACAGTCGCCAGACCCAAACCGCGAGCGTTTGAGCATTTAGAATCACCCGATGTCTAAGCTAAAACTAGATTCACTCGAGATTAACTACGAAATCTCTGGGTCGGGACCACTCTTGATACTTCATCACGGATTCGGATCTTGGGGCCGTGATTGGAATCGCGGCGGCTGGCTCGATTCGCTTCGAGATCACGGCCGATTACTTATATTTGATGCAGTTGGACACGGCCTATCGACTCGAACGCACGATCCCAAAGATCACACAGTTGAACGGCGAGCAGATGTAGTGAACGCTCTGGCAGATGAGCTCGATTCGGAAACTTACGGATACGTTGGATTTTCGATGGGTGGGAGGACTGGGCTCGAACTAGCGGCATCTACTCCTGGCCGACTTTCATTGATGGCAATTGGCGGAATGCATCTGCTTCCCGCAACAGCAAACGCCGATCGATTCATTCGTCACACAAAAATTCTTCGGTCAGGCAGGGCGAAATCTGTAGAAAAACCCGATGGAGATCGACCCGGTAACGATCCTCTCGCATTGGCAGCCTCGCACGAAGCATTGCTCTGGTGGAAGGGTGCTGAAGGTCGATTAGGCAACCTAAAAGCGCCAACTATGTTGTTTTGTGGCGAAGAGGATGCTCATTTTCCAAACGCTGAAGAATCAGCAAAACGCTATGGATTCGAATTCACCGGACTCCCTAAGACAGATCATGACAGCACTTTTTTCTCTTCAGAATTAGCGGTAAATTCTGTAGCTAATTTCGTTTCCAAACACTTGAAATAATCTCCGGTTGCATCGCCGATCTGATGCTAAAATTTAGGACTGTGATCGATTTTTACTGATCGGCTTTCTATTTATATTTTCGTTCCTCGGGGGCTACGTATTCCATGACAACCGGCAACGGTTCTAACGACGATTTCAAGCGTGCAATGGTGGTCACTGCCCATCCCGACGATGCCGAGTACGGCTGCTCGGGCAGCGTGGCGAAATGGACTCGAATGGGCTGGGAAGTTGTGTATGTTCTGTGTACTGACGGATCAAAGGGTACTGAGGATCGAAATATCTCATCAGAAAACCTCGCCGAGTTACGTGCCGAAGAGCAGATAACTGCCGGCAAGACCCTCGGCCTTAAGACGGTTGAGTTCCTCGGGTACCCAGACGGATATTTGGAGCCAACGCTAGAAGTTCGTCGAGACATTTCTCGGCAGATCAGGAAGCACCAACCAGACGTTCTGATTACGACCAGTCCTACACGCGATCTCCTTAACTCGACCTACATTGGTCACCCTGACCATTTCGCAGCTGGTGAGGCGGCTCTATCTGCCGTTTTCCCAAGCGCTCGTGACCACCTGACGTTCCCTGAACTGTTTTACGACGAGGGTCTTGAGCCGCACAAAGTTCGCGAAGTATGGGTGATGAGCTTCGGTGATGGTGCCAATTTCTGGAACCCGCTCACTGAAGAAGATGTAGACCTTTCGATTTCCGCCCTAAAGCAGCACACGAGCCAGGTTGATAATCCTGAACAGGCTGGCAAGTGGATGAAGTCGAGACGAGCAGAGCTCGGCAAGAAAATCGGTGCCAGCTATGCTGAATCGTTCCGCAAGTTCACTCTCAGCTAACGACAACTCAGTCGTAACGCAGTGAGTGAGTGACACTCTAAAAAGCACAAACAAAAAGCCCCAGTCATAGTGACCGGGGCTTTTAATTTTTCAAACATGAGCGGTTGAGAAAACCACTTTGTGAGTGCTAAACGACGTCGAGAGTATCTTCAGCAACAACCTCGGCTACGCCGCCGTGCTTCTTGCCAGCGATCTTACGAAGCTCTGCAAATTCGTCCTGAGTTCCTCGTAGAAGAATTCCAGCGTCCGAGGAGTGCATGATGAACCGTGCGCCCAACTCGATCGCCTTGGCCGACGTTGAAATCGTCTGCTGGTGAATCATAGTCGGCAATCCACGGTCATCTGCTGCCTTGATGATCTTACTCAAAGTGTCGAGGTAAATCGGGTTATCAACTTCATCAGGAATTCCCAGTGAAGTAGTCATGTCGTTTGGCCCAATAAACACAGCGTCGATAGGACCGCACTCGATCAACTCCTCAACTCGGTTCGCTGCAGGTTCGCTCTCTATACCCATTATGAAGATACGGTCTTTGTGTCGATTATTGAGGTAAATTTCCGATTTTTCACTCGGGTATTCACCAGTTGCCACAACGCGCTCGTAGTACTCGCCCTTAAGCGGGTGAGTATTAGCCTTGATTGCGGTGTGTCGAACTTCATCAACTGTTTCGCAGTAAGGAACCAATACACCGTCAGCCCCGGCGTCCAGCGCCATAGCAACCCAAACCTCGTCTGTGTTCGGGGTTCGAACGATAGCTGTAATACTAAGAGACTGCATCTGCGCAACTGTGTCGGCGATGAGCTGGCGGTCACGTGATCCGTGTTCTGAGTCTATGACTACAAAATCTAGAGTACTACCAGCAAACACTCGTCCCCACCGCATGCTCGCTGTGGCAGAGATCATAAATCCAAATACAGGTGTCTTAGCTTTCAAAGCAGCTTTCAATGCAGCTGGTTTCATATTGTCCTCTTAGGTGACTTAGTTAAATGATCGGCGGATCGAATCACCGTCGCCATCGTCCGCGGAGCGTAATAGTACTCCAACTACTCGATGTTCGTTATTGTGAGTTGAAATTAGTGA
>CAWVYJ010000105.1:0-4563 GCA_963934365.1 uncultured Dehalococcoidales bacterium
CATGTAAATTAGCCAGCAAAGCAAAATCGTCCAAAACATCAGTAAACGGTCGACCGCCAAAGGAACCAAGTATGAGTAATGAAAAAATCGGATTCGTAGGACTCGGAATGATGGGTTTACCGATGGCACGCAATTTGGTCGAAGATGGCTATTCAGTCAACGTATTCGATCTAAACGAAGCTACGGTCAACGCTGCAAAAGATTTTGGCGCAACATCATCCGATTCAGCCGCCGACACCGCTACCTTGTCCGACATCGTCATCACAATGGTTCCTGATTCCGAGCATGTCGAAGCCGTGATAGCCGGAGAGGACGGTATTCTCGAAGGACTGAAACCCGGCTCAGTGGTTATAGATATGAGCACAATAGACCCCGAGATGGGCAAGAAGATGGCGAACCTGATCGAAGCCAAGGGGTCGAACTTCGTCGATGCCCCGGTAACTGGCGGCGTTGGAGGAGCAGAAGCCGGAATTCTTTCTATTCTTGTAGGTGGCAATGCGGAAGTATTTGAACGAGCGCTTCCTGTATTGAACGTTCTCGGTGGAGACGTTTCGCATATGGGCCCCGTGGGTTCGGGTCACACGACCAAGATTGCAAATCAACTGATCGGCGTTGCGACTCTCGCTGGAATGGCGGAAGCCTTCGTTCTAGCGAAAAAATCGGGACTCGATATGCAGGCGTTTTTCGACGCTGTGAAAAACGGTGCAGGCAGGTCATGGGCGCTCGAAACGCTGGGACCTAAAATCCTTGATGGAGATTTCACACCGGGTTTCATGGTTAAGCATATGCAGAAAGATTTACGCCTTGCGGGTCAACTGGCTGCCGAGACTGGCACAGCCCTACCCACAAGCACTCTCATTGCCCAGCTCTACCGATCGGTTCAAGCCGACGGACCAGATGCGGTAAATCAAGGGCACCAAGCTCTTGTTCAGGCAATCGAGAAGATGTCGAACGAAAAAGCTCGTAAGTAACTCAGTCGATAATTTCTTCCGGTGAAGATGGGTTTAGTCAGCTCTATTCACCAGCACTACAATGCGTCGACCCTCTTCGCCATTTCGAAATCCTTGGTGACCATGCCACCTAAATCGTGACTCCACCACGTGAGCGTCACTCTGCCCCACTCAGTCACAATCCGAGGGTGATGGTCCGCAGCTTCCGCAAGATCGCCAACACGATTAGTAAAAGCCAAAGCCTCTACAAAATCCTCGAACGTAAACGTCTTTTGCAGACGCCCTATCCCTTCCTCTACAACTAAGCTCCATCCCGGCACAGCCGGCATTAGTTCTGCAATTTCCTGCTCAGATAATTTCGCCATTTCCAGCCTCTTTTCTATATGAGTTCTCAGTCCGCAATGTTCACGATAGGCAATACGATGTGCGAACAATGGTCTCTGTCCATATAAACGGTGTTCGTCGCTTTTTGGGTTCGTGTGTGTCGACCTATTGGTTCTCCAGTGTTCGGATTAACGTCGAACCTAGGGAAGTTGCTCGATGATATATCGACCCTAATTCGGTGTCCTTTGACGAATCGATTAGACACCGGAGGAAGTTCGATTTGCACTTCGTATACTACTTCAGGTGTCATCAATTTTTCGCCGTCGAATCCGTCTCGAAAACGAGCCCTCTTAATCGAATCTTCCAGCGGTAAATGAAACCCCTCAGGATATTCTTCGCTAGATGGGTAAACGTCGATGAGCTTCGCCGTGAAATCAGTATCGATAGCATCAGAAGAAATCCACAAATTCACCATCATCGACCCTGTAACTTCGACATCTTCTCCAAGGGGCTCCGTCTGAAACACGTTCACATCAGCACGATCCGCCAATAACGCAGGTGTACCCGGTTTACGATCGGCAGGAACAACGGTCGACTTACGTTCTTTTTGATGAATCGGACCGTCAGGTATTAGCGAACGCATTCGAGCCCGCTGTGGAACATAGGCACCATCAAGATCTTCAGGTAAAACGATCCACTCGTAAAATCCGGTTACATTTCCGCTAATGGAAGGTACCGGATTCTCGGGATCATGAACCCATGATGTTTCACCCGAATCTGCAACAGGAGAACTTTCTCCTAAACCTCCGTCGGCTGATAGGTAGTACGCGGTTTCTACTGCACGAACCAACGGCCACTCCTGCTCCATCCGCCATCCGCCACCATGCCGAATCCGCCCCGCCGTGTCAAAATCCCCTTCTCCGCCGCCCATTACAAATATCCGAACGGGGTCATCGTCTTCGACCCCAGTTTCCACGCCCTTAAGCCAGCGATCGAACCATCTAAATCGTTCTGCGTTGAGAACTTCGTCGCCCCAGTTTGCGGTCGGGCCAAAATCTACATCACCGACGAATGACGCGCCCTTACCCCGCATCGAAACGTGATTCCACGGTCCCAAGATCAATCGCTGTGGCGATGTATTTTTCTTCGCCATATGTGCGAACTGCTCTGAAGTTTCCGCTGCGAACGGATCATACCAACCTGAACTGTAAACAGCTGGAATATCGGCCATACGATCGTAATGTTGCGCGTGGTCGAGCGATTCCTGCTTCCACCAATCGGTGTACGAACCGTCTCGGTAATAGTGCATAAGAACTTTTTCAAGGTTTGGCACTGCAGAAATTGGAGTACAACCCTCGGTGAACGGCTGCTTCCAAATCTCCTCGCTCAATCGCTCGGCACCGTGCTCGATTCGTTCTATCGCCTCGGAATTGCCAGCGATCTCCTGCGAATCGTATCCATGCAGATAAAGCGCGCCGTACATGTGTAAAGCCATCGCCCCACCCTGCCGAACTTCCCATCGGAACGCGTTGGTCGGTGCGACATCAACCCACAGTGCTGCCAAGTGCGGTGGTCGATACAGAGAAGCCATGTTCTGCACGATGCCTCCGTGAGAAGCACCGACCATACCTACCTTGCCGTACGACCATGGCTGGCCTGCCGCCCATTCGATGGTGTCATAACCATCTAGACCTTCTTTCTGGTTGGCAGTATGGAAGTAATCACCGGTCCCTTCAGAATCACCGCGACCTCGTAGGTCTTGAAGCACCACAACGTAACCGCGCGGGACGAACGCATTCGCAACAGCTTCGATCCAAATGACCGGGTTAGATTTGTCATAAGAAGTCCTACCAACTATCACCGGAAACCGACCTTCGACAGCGTTTCCGTTTTCATCGGCAGGACGGTAGACATCGGTCGCAAGCCGAACACCGTCTCTCATCGGGACCATTACATTATGTGAAGAAACAATTCCAAAATTCGGGAAGTCAGTCATCGGTCTACTTATTGCAAAGCTAACAAGGTTGATTACCTGTAAACGAACCAAGCCCAATACATGCGGGGGAACCGAGATTAATCGAATCAAACAAGTGTGAACGTATCCACAGTCCCACTATTGCAGTGTGTCACCTAATTAGCACTCCGTTGATAATTATTGACTAAGCTCACCGGTGCTTTAGTGAGCGTATTCGTAACATTACCACTAGGAATTCGATACCTGTTTTCCATTCGAATTGCTCCTTGAAGCAACCATGCTCCCTTTGAAGAAAAGCGGATTAGGGTGAATAGCCCGACCATACAGTAGGCATTTTCAACCACATGGGTGACACCATCCCCTTCATGTCCGAGAGACGCGGGCTCTACCGGTTGATACATATCGATTCAGATTTGAATTTTTTCCAATTCTACTTACCGATAATGCGTAATATCAGAACGTACAGCGTCCGACACGACGCACTGAGACAAATCGAGGTAACCTGTCAAATAATTGGGCTAAAAGTCCGAACCAGATCACTGCAATCACAGGTGGAACCATAATGGCGTTGGACAAACAGCAACTCGTTGAAATGTATCGGCGGATGTGCCGCATCCGATATTTCGAAGAAGCAGTGATCGAAATTCACTCGTCGGGTGAACTCATTGGACCTGCTCATCCATACATCGGTGAAGAAGCCGTCGCCGTTGGGGCCTGTGCCGCTTTACGTGACACCGACCGAATCGCTGGTAACCACCGATCACACGGGCACCCCATAGCCAAAGGTGGCGACGTAAACCGAGCGATGGCAGAAATCCTCGGGAAGTCAGACGGATATTGCAAAGGAAAAGGCGGTTCAATGCACCTTGCCGACTTCTCGATCGGCATTCTGGGCGAATCCGGCATCGTTGCGTCTTCTGTACCAATCGCCACTGGAGCAGCGCTTGCAGCGAAGCTCAGCAAACAGGATTTTGTATCGTTAGTGTTCTTTGGTGATGGAGCATCGAATCAGGGTGCCTGCCATGAGTCGATGAATATGGCATCTCTCTGGGATTTACCAGTGATATTCATGTGCGAAAATAATGGCTACGCAATTACCACCTCGTACAAAAACTCTGTCTCCGTAGACCATGTGAGCGACCGTGCTAGCGCGTACGGCATGCCGGGTGTATTGATCGACGGGCAAGATGCTATTGCTGTTTGGGAAGCTACTAATGAAGCTGTTCGGCGTGCAAGAGCGGGCGAAGGGCCAACGCTGATCGAAGCGATGACTTACCGATTTGAAGACCATTCGCTTGGTCTCGATAAAATTCG
>CAWVYJ010000106.1:0-4507 GCA_963934365.1 uncultured Dehalococcoidales bacterium
CTGTGATTGAATAGAAGTGACATGACAGATCAAAAGCAAAGTTATTTTCAACAGGTGAAGGCGTCTGGACGAATGTTCGGATTCCTCGGGCTAATGCTCGGAGTCACGGCTGGTGCCCTCACCGGTGTGGCCGTCAAAGGGCTCATCAGCGATCCAGTAGTGACTGGCGGCGAAGCCGTCGCGTTCTACGCAGCATTCGGAATTAGTTCGCTTATGACAATGTTCGTGATGCTCAACTACATCACGATGACTTTGCGAATTTCCGGCGATGGCTTCGATGTTCGCCTTGGAATGAAATCGGTAGTTGTGAAGACCGACGATTTGGTCGCAGTTCGTATTGCCGAGCCACAGTCGAGGATGACTCGTGCGGCTGCTCAGGCACGTCCCGGAATGCGGAACATCTCCAAGATGTGGAGCGTGCTAGGTGTGAAAACGGGGGTCGAGCTTGATGTACGAGTGAGTGGCGATGACGACAAAGTTGAGACTTGGTTTATCGCCTCAAACGACCCTGCATCCCTTAACGACAAGCTTGCTGATGTCATTGGGCCAGCTATTGATGAATCTGACGAATCAGATTCCTAGCTAACGAGCCGGCAAATACTGCTCGGTCGCCAAGTTCAACGCTTTTAATTCGTCGTTACTCAGTGACCACGTCATGGACGATGCGTTGTCTTTCGCTTGCATAGCCGATTTAGCGCCCGGAATTGGCAGTGTTCCTTGCCGCATCAACCAGTTCAGCGCTACCTGAGACGGCGACGCATCGTGGGCGTTTGCGATATCGCTCATCAACGAAATCAGTGGCGGCAGCATTTTTATCCGCTTACGTGCCCATCGCCACTTCCGCATGAACGGAGGAGGGTTGTCGGGTCGGTACTTTCCCGTGAGTAAACCTTCTGCGAGCGGTCCATATGAGATCACAGACACGTCTAGATCACGACATGTTTCCAGAACGCCGTCCGATTCGATCTTGCGATTCAGCAAACTGTATCCAACCTGATTCGCAGCTAGCACAACGCCCTTGCGATCGAACAATTCGTGAGCACGTTTCGTTTGTTCCGCCGAGAAGTTCGAAACTCCGACTGCTTTGACGAGTCCGTCTTGTGCGGCATCACCCAGAGCGTCGACCCAATATTCGAAGCTACGGGGTCGAAACGGGAAGTGAATTTGATAGATATCGATCAATTCGGCGTTGAGTCGTTTGAGGCTAGCTTTGATAGCCCGCCGAAACGAGGACCTGTGCAATCGCCACGGGTACGTAAAGAACTTCGTAGCGACGAGTGGTTTTGGGGAAGAAGGCGAATCCGTGTCACCTGAGCGTGGTCCATTCACGTGCCTTCCAAGAATAATTTCCGACTTGCCGCGTCCGTATATCTCGGCAGTGTCGAACCAATTGATCCCGTTCTCGATACTCGCCGCGTACGCCGCAGCGAGGTCTTCATCGGTGTACGACCGACCGTATCCCCAGTAGAACGCACCGCCCCATTGCCAAGTTCCCGTTCCGACCCGGCTGACTTCAAGACCAGAGCGACCGAGTCGTACTCGCTTAGGGACAGATTGAGTTGGCTTGTTCGATGAAGGGTTCACAGTGTTAATTTTACGCATGAACACGCCGATCAGGATTGATACATCATCGATATGCGCTTAGTCTTCGCTCCGAAGTCTCAAAATCGTTCTGGGTCGATTTGAAACCAAGTTAGCGCAAACCGATTCTTTAGCCACGGAGTAGCACGTTGTCCGCAAATAAACAGCGACCTAATATAGTTTTCCTATTTCCAGACCAGTTCCGTGCCGATTTCGCCGGCTGTAACGGAGCCGACTGGCTGCAAACGCCGAATATCGACTCCATAGCTGAAAACGGCGTACGTTATACGAATTCTTTCTCAGCTTCGCCGATTTGCGTGCCCGCCCGAACGGCGCTGCTCACGGGAATGAACGCCATCCGAAACGGCGTGACCGGAAACTTGCACAACCTACGCGCCGACTGGCGAGAAGCAGGATTGCGCACGTGGCCAGAGATTCTTGGAGAAAACGGTTACTACACCTCCGGAATCGGCAAGATGCACTTCTACCCGTGGGACGAACGCCGCGGTTTTCAGTACCGAGTGATCTGTGAAGACAAGCGCTGGCTTGAAGTTCGTGACGACTACTTCCACTACTTGAAGCGTCACGGTCTGAAGAAGCTGCACGGCAACGAAATGCCCGGCTACCACGAGAACAAGGGAGCCGTGATTCACGATGTTCCGTGGGAGCATTCGTGGGATCGATTCGTTGGCTCAGAAGCTGTGAAATTCATCGATAATTACGGGTCTGACCAGCCATTCGCAATGATGGTCGGATTCCCTGGTCCTCACTGTCCGTACGACCCCGACGAACGCTTCTTAGAAGACGTAGATGAATCAAAGATTCCTGAGGCTGTGCCCGAAGTGTCAGGGCACACTCCTCAGTTGCGCAAAGGCAACGTTGACGGCAATAAGCGACCTTGGAACGGGGTCGACTACTCCGAGTTCCCTGACGAGACAAAGCACACCGTTCGCAAGCACTATTCGGGACTCGTACAGCAGATCGATTTCGAAGTTGGTGCAATTCTCGATTCGCTCCGCAAAAAAGGACTTCTCGAAAACACCTACGTAGTGTTGGCTTCGGATCATGGCGACTATCTTGGCGATCACAACCTGATCGGCAAGGCGTCGTTCTACGAATCGGCCATCCGGGTGCCGATGATTGCGATGGGACCCGGTATCGAAGCGGGTCAGGTTCAAGAGGGGCTAGTCGAGCTTCGTGATGTTACGGCGACGATGCTCAGCTGGGCTGGAATCGACCAGCCTACGTGGTACGACGCTCAACCTCTTCCGGGTGATGGAATGCCGGGCGAAAAGGGTCGGGAGAATATTTTTGGCTTGCTTGGCGACGGCTGGATGAACTTCGACGGTCGCTACAAGCTCCACAAATATCGAACTGGCGAGACGTTATTGTTCGACATGCTTAATGATCCTAAAGAGCAGGTGAATCTGTTCGCAAATACAGAGTTCGCCGATATTGTTCAGCGGCTGGAGACCGAGCTTACGCAGGAGCTGATGGCTTCCATCGAAGGCTCGATGGACGATCGTTTGGCTCAAAACGGCGATATGTCGCAAGATCCAACGTTCGGCTACGAAAGCTGGAACCGACCTTGGCCGAACTCACCCCGAACTAGCGAAGCGACCTACGAGAAACCGACGCGCTAGCGAGTTCAATCTCCCAACGGAGGAAGGTTAGTAAAGTAATTTCGAAAGTCTTTAGGAGTAATTCATGCCCGATAGCAATGCACCAGAAGCCACAAAAAAACCGAATATCGTCGTAATTATGGTCGACGATCTGGGCTACTCCGATCTTGGCTGCTACGGCGGTGAGATCAGCACACCGAATATCGACAAGCTCGGCTATAACGGCTTACGTTTCACTCAGATGTATAACGGCGCCAGATGCTGCCCTTCGAGGGCTGCTTTGCTAACTGGTTTGCATCCACACCAAGCTGGCATCGGACAGATGACTGCGGACTTGGGGACACCCGCGTACCAAGGGTATTTGCGAGATGGGTGCGTCACTATCGCTGAGGTTCTTAAAGAAGCAGGATACCGTACGCTTCTATCTGGTAAGTGGCATGTTTCAGGAAGTTGGGACAATCGAGAACGTTCCAATTGGGTGCTAGGTGACAAGAAGCATCCACTGCCCAAGCAGCGTGGGTTTGATCGATCATTTGGATTATTGAACGCAGCTGATTCTTACTGGAATCCGAAGTCCCTGATTTTAGAAGATGTTCTAATTGATGTTGAGACTACCGATTTTCATATGACTGATGCAATTACGGATCATGCAGTCAACCAAATCACTGAGTCGATTGAACTTGGTAGCCCATTCTTCCAATACGTTGCATTTACTGCTCCCCACTGGCCGCTGCACGCTTGGGAAGACGACATCGTTAAATATGAAGGTAAATACATGGCAGGTTACGATGCAATTCGTACCGCCCGGCATGAAGAACAAAAGGCCCTCGGTGTCGTGGATGACAAATGGGAGATTTCACCTCGAGATTCCGATTCTCCTGATTGGGATGATGTTCAAAACAAAGAATATGAAGACATTCGTATGGCGACGTACTCAGCTATGGTCGAACAAGTGGATAGAGGTGTTGGGCGAATTATCGATACGTTAAAGAAAAATGGTGAATTCGACAATACGGTCATCATGTTTCTTTCGGACAATGGAGGGTGTGCCGAATTATTTCAAGAAGATACGGATTGGCCAGATGCCTCTCAGTGGGAGAGTTCCACGACCCTCGAAGGAGAGCCTGTGCGAGTTGGAGACATTCCAGAACTGCGTCCTGGCCCGGACACCACATTTCAAGCCGTTGAATTGCCGTGGGCGAACGTTTCCGATGCTCCTTTCCGACTATTTAAGCGCTGGATTCACGAAGGCGGTATTTCGACGCCGTTCATCGTTCATTGGCCTAATCAGATCGAAAAGACAA
>CAWVYJ010000107.1:0-4400 GCA_963934365.1 uncultured Dehalococcoidales bacterium
ATTGTCCATAGCGCAGCTTGATTGAGACGGAGAAAATCTGTCAGGCCTGGGGAGCGGGCTGAATAGAATTTAGAATGCCGCTCTTCAGCAGCAGGTTGTGCGCTTTAGTATCGCTGCCAAAAGAATATGGCGGAGAGGACAGGATTCGAACCTGCGGTGAATTTGCACCCACACACGCTTTCCAAGCGTGCCCATTAAACCGCTCTGGCACCTCTCCGCGTCAGCCTTAGACCGATTGAATTCGGGCTCCGCTCATCGTTATTGGAAGGCAGCGGACCAACCCCGATGTATATATGGCGGAGAGAGCGGGATTCGAACCCGCGATATGCGGATGCATATACCGGTTTTCGAGACCGGCGCCTTCAGCCACTCAGCCATCTCTCCGAACTCCTCAACTATAACAATCTAAGTTGCTCTTTCGGTGTGCCATTTTGGAGAAATATTGCGAATTTACCTGAAGTAATCGCAACTACGCGTATCCCGAACCGTTGGCGCATAATAATTTGAATCCATACGATTGGATTGGTTGTCGACTTATATCCACGCCCTTTATTCGGGCAAATAGGATCGGCTGTGGTGCTTGTTCGCATTAGATTGGAATTGAACGACACTGTTTACGCACGCGGTACGGTACTTATCAAAGGTAATCGATAGTTGATGGCTGCCGGAATAATCCTAGCTGCCGGTAATGGCACGCGCATGAAATCTAACCTACCCAAGATGCTGCATAAGGTTGCTGGGGTGGCATTGGTGGGTCACGTGGTGCGCATAATGCGGATTGCGGGTATCGAAGATATCAACGTCGTGGTTTCGAGCGATCTTGCTGATTCTGCTGAACTTCACGAGGCATTATTGCCGCGTGTGAGGGTTTCAGTACAAGCACAGCAATTAGGTACTGCCGATGCGCTTCGAGCGGCGCAGTCGGAAGTTGCAGGGGTCGACACGATTGTTGTTGCTCCGGCTGACGTGGTTCTCGTGACAGACGAGCTCGTAAGGCAGTTACTCGATCAGCACATTACGTCAAAATCACTCGCAACTGTTCTTGGTGCAAGGGTTGATGATCCAACTGGATTGGGACGGATAAAACTGGATGATTATGGTCGGCCGTCGGCGATTTTGGAAGAACATGAAGCCGACGATCAACTTTTGCACAGCAAGCTAACTAATACAGCCTGGTACTGCTTCGACAATCGTTGGATTTGGGATGAACTGGATAAGGTGAATGCCGCCGATACTGGTGAATTTTACTTGCCGAGAGTCATAGCGAGCGCTGCTGCAAAACATCGGTCAGGTGTAGTCATATCGAACGACCCAGAAGCAGGGCTTGGTGTAAATGACAAAGTGCAGTTGTCGAGGGTCGAGTCGATCATGCGCAAACGCACGAACGAGGCACATATGGCGAGTGGGGTGACTATAGACGATCCCGCAGCCACATATATAGATGTCGACGTAGAGATTGGTGCCGATACGACGATCAGGCCGGGCTCTCATATAGGAACTCGATCGGTAATTGGTTCAGGCGTAGTCATTGGCCCAAATACGCAAATTACTGGTAGCCGAGTTGGTGACAACGCTATTGTCGACGGAGCACGCGTACTAGATTCGATAGTGGGCGAAGGTGCTACCGTCGGTTCAAATGCGCTGGTTCGTCATGGGGCAGAGCTAAAGCCACGATCAAAAGTTGGAAACCTAGCCGAGATTAAGAATTCCATTATCGGAAGTGATTCCAGCGTTTCGCACTTCAGTTACGTTGGTGATGCTGCAGTAGGCGAAAATGTGAATATTGGTGCTGGGACGATCACCTGCAATTTTGATGGGAAAGAAAAGCACAGAACGGTAATTGAAGATGATGTATTAATTGGCTCGAGCACCATGTTAATAGCTCCGGTCACAATCGGAAAAGCAGCTCGTACTGGTGCCGGTTCTGTCGTGCGTGTCGACGTTATGGCAGGCGACACAGTAGCCGGAGTACCGGCAAAATCTATAAAATTTAGTTGATCGAATTATGTTTCGAGTAAATGGCAAGACAGAAATCTAAAGGGATGACCAAAAATACAGAAGACCCCGTCAGTATGGGGCAGCCTCCAGATACGAAGCAGAAGCCGACCCGGTTTGAGGTGATTTCGTAGTGTCAGCCGAACTGCTATCTCTGCTTGCTCTTGTAATTTCTGTAAGCTTTTTCTTCCTCACCGCCTTAGCGATATCTTCACTAGGTACGCGTATTAATCCGCTGCCTGCCGCCATTCGTAATCCTAGTTCAAACGGTAATGGTGATTTTGATCATGATCACGACCACGGATTTTCGGGTCGACTCAGCGCTGAAGCGAGCCTAATAGGTAGGAGCCTACAAGCTGCTGCGCTCATGACGTCTGCGCTCGCAGTGTTCGCTATCTTTGAATCAGGTTCTGGCTTGGCCGGATCTGGATACGAAGTTGCTCTGAGTGGGGTGATTACGGCAGCTGGCGCGATAGTGGTTCAGCTAATCGCATCCGGTCTTTCAGGTTATCGGCGCAACTGGTGTCGGGCTATTAGCCGGCCAACTGGCACGCTTCTACGATGGACCAGCCTGATACCAGGTATTTCGCACATTGTAGATTTTTCATTGTCGCGTGGACGCGGTGATGACGCTGTTGGAGAAGACGTGTCTGCGGCTCTTCAGGAGAGTTTAGATTTCCTCGAAGAATCGGTCATCCCTGCAGATCAGAACGAACTTCGAATGATTCGCGGAATACTGCGAATGGACACCGTGAAAGTTCGAGAGATCATGGTACCTAGAGTAGATATGAATTCGGCTTCGGCGAACGCCAGTATTGGTGCGGTTGCCGATCTTATGTCTGTAGGTGGTCACAGTAAGATTCCTGTGTACAACGAAAGTATCGATTCGATCGCTGGCGTGGTTTTCGCCCGAGACGTACTTTCCGCACTGGACAACGAAGCTAATCAAGCAGATCACGTAGCAAGCCTTGCACGACCTGCGCTGCATGTTCCCGAGTCCCAAAGCCTTGAAAGGCTGTTGAGGCAGCTTCAGGAGCACCGTACAGGGCTTGCGATTGTGGTTGACGAGTATGGTGGCGTTTCCGGATTGGTGACGGTTACCGACTTAATCGAAGAGATCGTTGGTGAGCTGATCGACGAGTTCGATGTGGATGGCCCCGAGGTAGAGACGGCAGACTCTAAGGAGATGTTCGCCGACGCGGGTGCTTCTATCGACATCATGAACCAGACTCTCGGAACTTCGATTGTTCCTGACGGTTTCGATACCGTTGGCGGTTTGGTTTTCCGTGAACTTGGCAAGATGCCTTCGCCTGGCGACACAGTATCGGTCGAAGGCGTGATGATTACGGTTCAGTCGGTAATCGGACGGCGAATACGCCGAGTGAAGATCGAGCGTATTGAATCGTAGATAGTGCGCATCTTACAGTCAGGAAAACTGTGTACCTTCGTAGTGGTTGACTGCGGACGTAGGCGATAGATGGCGATTGGCACTCGTTCTTTGATATCAGGAAGCGCCTCGACTGATTCCTAGCCATTTTGCCTCATAGAAATTTCTCGCCCTACCGTTGGCGGCGATAACCCCAAGCTTTACATTTTTAAACCCATGTTCTTTGATGAACGCGATGACTTTTTTCATTAGTAGGCTGCCGAAGATGCTGTCGATGCCAGCGACTGTGTGACGTGGACTAAGTACATTCCATTAAGCTGCGCATTGAAATCGTTTGAATAGGCTGGTGGTATGCGGACTATGGCGACGATTTATTGTTGCTTTCGGCGACGAAGACTAGCGTTTCCAGCGATTCATTCGCCAGTATTTGCTGTCACTTAGATTGATACTCGAGCCGATCACTTGAGCCAACCCTGACAGATCAGGCAAACGCTACGAATGAGATCGTGTGACTACTGAAGATGAGGTTAGCTAAAGAACAAATATGTAGTCGGCTACTAGTGCTGTTCTGATTCATATCCGTGAGGTCACAGGTTAAACAAAAACGCCCCGGCTTTCACCGGGGCGTTTTTCGAATCTCTAGATTCAGGTGTTATCCAGCTACCTTGTCAACAAGGATGAATGCTGAAGCACCACGGTTGCCTTGGTCTCCCTCAGCGGTGACGGTAAATACCTCACCAGCTGGGAATCCTTTTCCTGTTCCACCTACCTGAATTGTCAGGTCGACAGTAACCTCGAATGCACCGTGGTCGTTTGCGACCGCGTCACCTATGAGGAATGGGAATTTACCTGGCTTAGACGAAACTGAGATGCTTTCGCCGGCTGCGTATCCACCACCTATTACGGTGATAGATGCAGCGCCAGAGGTGATCTCTGCTGCACCGGTCGAAGGACCGTTAGCGTCAAAGACAATAATTCCGGCAATCTGAGTTGTACCGTCGGCACCGTCAGCACCGTC
>CAWVYJ010000108.1:0-4360 GCA_963934365.1 uncultured Dehalococcoidales bacterium
GGCTTGGCTGTGATGAACATGGACGGGCTACACACCCGCTATGAAGATACCGCACCAATATATGAAGAAATCGCTGCTTCCCCCCGTGAAGAGGCAACGGCGATAATGCAGCGGATATACTCTGCCCCTCAGAAGCCTGAACTTATTGCGAAGAAGATCGAAGAAGTGAAAAAAGGTGGCGGTATCGCTGCTGTTTCCTTCGTACCGCAGAGCGCAAAGCGAATGGGGCCACTGGCTGTTGAAGCCGGTGCAGACATGATTGTTGTGCAGGGAACTGTTGTTACAGCCCGGCACTCATCGAAGAGCCTTAAAGGCCTCGTCTTCTCTGACATGATCAAAGACATAGACGTTCCGGTTCTCGTTGGTAACACAGTTTCTTACGAAGTAACCAAGGAACTGATGCAGCAGGGAATCGCTGGTGTTATGGTCGGTGTTGGACCGGGGTCAGTTTGCACAAGCCGTGAAGTTCTAGGCATCGGTATCCCCCAGGTAAGCGCCACTATCGAGTGTGCGGCAGCCCGAGATGATTACTTCAAGGAAACAGGCAAGTACATTCCGATCATCACAGACGGTGGTATCCGAACCGGTGGTGACGTTTGTAAGTCATTCGCCGCCGGTGCAAACGCAGTAATGATCGGAAGCCCATTCGCCAAGACCGAAGAAGCTCCTGCAAAGGGCTTCCACTGGGGCATGGCAGCCTGGCACGACTCGCTTCCTCGTGGAACCCGAATCAACATGGGTACCGAGTACAGCTTGCATCAACTTCTCTATGGTCCATCATCACGCACTGACGGTACGTTGAACTTGGTTGGAGCCTTACAGATATGTATGGGTTACGTTGGCGCAGAGACCATTCGAGAGATGAACAAGGCTCGAATGGTCTACGCACCAGCTATCAAGACTGAAGGCAAGATCTACCAGCAGGCAGGTCTCGGCTCCTAGCTGCCATTGCCAGGATTTATAGTAGGCGATTACTCTTTTACCTATTGTTTGTTGGGCACAGGGCTGATGTCGACAGTAGAAGGTAACGTCAAACAAAACGTTAACATGGCACTAGCACAACACTGTGCTGGTGCCTTCGTTTAAGAGACAATCATTCATATGAACTTCAAGCGCCCACGTGGCACCGCCGACATACTTCCTGATGATCAGCCATATTGGTCGCACATTTACTCAACCGCTAGCAAAGTGGCGAATCAGTTCGGGTATCAAAGAATCGACACTCCAACTTTTGAAGACACAAATCTCTTCCAGCGCGGTGTTGGTGATGAGACTGACATCGTTCAGAAAGAGATGTATTCGTTCGAAGATCACGGTGGAGACGGAATAACACTCCGTCCCGAGGGCACTGCTTCCGTTTGCAGAGCCTACATCGAAAATGGATTGCACAATAGCCCTCAGCCAGTTCGCATGTTCTACATGGCTCCGATGTTCCGATACGAACGACCACAAGCGGGTCGGTTCCGTCAGCACCACCAGTTCGGATGCGAAGCGATTGGCGATCAATCACCGAAGGTCGATGCAGAAATAATCGAACTCGGCTGGAAGTACATTGCCGACCTCGGAATAAAGAATGTGACTCTGCGCCTTAACAGCCTTGGCGACCATGAAGGTCGTGCCGACTACCTGAGCGATCTAGAAAATTACTTCCGCGGTATGGCCGACCAACTGCCTAAGCTTGATCGTGATCGACTGGATCGAGCGCCTCTGCGTGTTTTAGATTCCAAGGCACATGAAACTCAGGCTCTTGCCGATGCTGCTCCAAAATCAGTTGACTACATCAATGGTGAAGCCGAAGAACACTGGGAGGAACTACTGTCTCTCCTCGACAATCTAAAAGGGGTCTACCCAGATTTCTTTTACAAGGTCGATCACCGTCTTGTACGTGGACTCGATTACTATAACCGCACCGTATTTGAGTACGAACCTCTCGATGCTGGCGGACAGGGAACCTTGTTGGCTGGCGGTCGATATGACCCGTTGATCGGCATCCTTGGCGGAAAAGAAACTCCTGCCATTGGTTTCGGATCAGGAATCGAACGAATGATTCTCGAACTCAAAAAACAAGAAGCAAAGATTAATCCTTCAGCTGGACCTGACATCGTCGTGGTGACGCTTGGTGACGCAGCTTCTGAGGGAGCCAAACTTGCTACAGGCTTACGAGCCGCAAATGTTTCGACCGTGTTGGCGCCGAGTCGTTCGATGAAAGCACAAATGCGGTACGCCAACCAACAAAACGCTTCGAACGTCGTGATCATTGGTGATCGTGAAGTTGAAAACGGCGTGGCATCAGTCAAAAACCTTGCACAAGGTGGCGACCAGTCCGAGGTAGCGCTCGATGCTGCTTCGATAGCCGAGCACGTGCGGGAAGCTGGTAACCAGTAGCGGTTCGATTCCAATCGCACTAACCACTTTTTGAATCCATATTTGGATTCATGATTTATTCACACTAACTGGTAACCTCAAACTATGCAGCAATCAATGGAAGCCCGCCTAAAAGAAATCTCTGAACGTCACGGCGAAGTCGAACACTTGATGTCTCAACCTGAGACAGCTTCAAATCCTAACGCTATTCGTAAATTGGGACAGGAATACAGACAACTACAACACGTCGTCGAACTATGGAACGAGATGACGAGCGTTCAGACCGATCTCGACGGCGCACAGGAGATGATTGCGGAAGAAACCGATCCTGAAGTTCTCGAAATGGCGACCACGGAAGCAGATGAGCTAAAAGAAAAGCTCGACAGTCTATTCTCCGATATCAAACTCGAGCTTCTTCCAAAAGACGAAACTGAACTCGCCGATGCTGTTGTCGAGGTTCGTGCTGGTGCCGGAGGAGATGAGGCTGGCCTCTTCGCTGCTGAGGTATTCCGGATGTACCAACGCTACGCTGAAAGCCGTAAGTGGAAAATGAAAGTTCTCAGTGAAAACAGCACCGGTGTGGGCGGCATCAAGGAAGTTACGTTCGAAATAGAAGGTGAACGTGCCTACCAAAGACTTCATCTTGAAAGCGGAGTTCACCGGGTTCAGCGTGTTCCCGAAACCGAGTCACAAGGTCGAATTCACACGTCTACAGCCACTGTCGCAGTGATGCCTAAAGCAGAAGAGCTTGATCTGATCATTGAAGATAACGATCTGAAGATCGACGTGTTCCATTCCGGCGGTGCTGGTGGCCAGAACGTTAACAAAGTGGCGACTGCTATTCGAATTACTCATCTTCCTACCGGACTCGTTGTGCAATGCCAGAACGAGCGATCGCAACTGCAAAACAAATTGCAGGGTATGGAGATTCTTCGTTCACGACTGTGGGACAAGCAACTTCGTGAACGCAACGCCGAAATTAGTGCGAACAGAAAATCACAAGTCGGTACAGGTGATAGATCTGAAAAGATTCGTACCTATAACTTTCCGCAGTCTCGGATCACCGATCACCGAATTGGCTTCACGAGTCACCAGATGCAGAACGTTATGGGCGGTGGCCTCGATGGCTTCATCGATGCACTGCTTCAAGAAGAGCAGGCACGAAAGCTCGCTGCTGTAGGCGACTAAGGCGGGAGTTCATGACCGCCCAAACAGTCTCAACACTTATCCAATCGATCGCACGTAGGCTAGACGCAGTTGGAATCGCAGATGCCGGAATCGACGCTCGTTTGCTGCTACGAAGCGCTTTCGGGTGGTCGGCTGCTCAACAACTTGGGCAACTACTCGATCCTCCTCCGGTGAACCGCCTAGACAATCTCGAATCAATGGTTCTACGGCGAGAAACACGTGAGCCACTTCAGTACATCACCGGCAGTACCGAGTTTTACCGACGAAATTTCATAGTTAATAAATCAGTATTGATTCCTCGCTCAGAGACTGAACAACTAGTCGTTCAAACCCTTTCGTTTGTACGGGAGCGAGGTATAGAAAACCCTCGCATCGCCGACATCTGTACTGGCTCAGGTGCCATCGCCGTGTCACTGGCATTGGAACTTCCGGCTGCCGAGGTACATGCAACCGATATTTCTTCCGCCGCGCTTGGTGTCGCACAACAGAACGCTAATGAACTGAATGCTGATTTAGATATGTATAAGGGCAATCTGTTCGATCCGCTTTCCGGTGCATTCGATGTAATCGTTTCGAATCCGCCCTACATCCTCGGAAGCGTCATGCCTTCGCTTCAGGCTGAGGTCACCAAAGAGCCAAGTTTGGCTCTTGATGGCGGAAATGATGGCTTAGACGTTATACGCCCGCTCTTAATGGGCATTCTTGACCGGCTCAAGCCAACGAACAGTGCCGCCTACATCGAGATAGATCCACCGATCGAAGACGCCGTTCTCCGACTAGCACTATCAACGTTCCCTCAGGCAGGAAT
>CAWVYJ010000109.1:0-4187 GCA_963934365.1 uncultured Dehalococcoidales bacterium
GAGCGCTGTTGTGAGTCTTTAGCACGCGTACGATAGATCCTAATAATTCACTATGACGGTTTTGAGTGCGGGCGAAATTAAGAGTGCGCTAATTCAAACAAAGGCATGAGGTTTTTGGCTTCGTTGCGGAGAATTGCTTCTTCGTCGGCCGTAATAGGAGTCAAATCCTGAGCGACTTCGACTGCCATTTGCCATAACTCGGGGTCCCCGGGCGGTATAGCCGCAGTGATCGGCTGTGAGAGTGTCCAGCGTAGTGCGAGTTTCATCAGATCGCGATCTTCGATCGGGACGTACCAGCACTTTGCGCGAGAGCGGTTATCGCCTTCTTTGAGATTGTGATGTGCGGCACCTTTTAGAGCTAAACGAGTGACACCACTTTTTTTGGCTTTGTCCATGATTTGGGGTCCGAATCCTGCTTCGAACCATGTGGTGAAATTGACCGGGAATAGTACGGAATCGAATTGGAACCGACCCATTAACTCAACGGCCAGTTCAGCAGAATGCACCGAGAATCCGATGTGTTTGATGAGTCCTTCGTCGCGTGCTTTTGAAATCACTTCGAGCGCACCACCGGGTCCAGTTGCAACTTCGAGATCTTCTTCGGTCGTCATGGCATGCATCTGGTAGAGATCGAAGTAGTCGGTACGAAGAAGTTTTAGCGAGTTTTCGAGATCGATGCGAGCTTCGAGGCCTGTTCGATATTTAGTCTTGCAAGCCAGAAACACGTCATTCCGGTACTGATCTAGCGCAGGGCCGAGCATATTCTGGGCGTTGCCATAACCGGGTGCTACATCGAAGTAGTTAATGCCCTGATCGATCGCCCAAGAAACATATCGTGCAGAATCTTCGGTTGTCTCTTCTTTTATGACGATACCAGCGAAGCCAATGATCGAAAGCTGTTGACCGGTAGTTCCATAGTCTCGGTATTGCACGTTTTTCCTCACTTACTGGTGGTGATGGTGAATCGTACTACGGATGATGGTTATGGGAGTTGCTGTCGTTAGGTGACAGCCAATTCAGTCCTAGGCTGGATTTTCGTCACGCCTGCCCGACGTCCTTAGACTGGCTCAGGATGACACTTGAAGTAATCGCAAATTGGCAGCTTCTTCCAGCATCTCATCGACGCTTTTCAGCCTACGTTATACGAACCGCTGGAAAACGCAGCTTCACTACCCTATGCCGAATTTTCGGGATAATTCACCCTCGGTAAGCCAGTAGAAGATTAGGTATCCACCGACGAGAATTAGCACGCCAGCCGAGATTGGGTGGACGTATGGCATGATTCGGCGAATCTGGTTAACCATTGCTCCTTTGAACACCGCTATGCCAATAGTCAGAACCGTAATAACGAACGTCATTCCGAGAGCATAAGCCAGGAATTGGCCCGTGGCTTCGACCACACCGCCAGTCGCTAGCGAACTGCTAATCAGTCCCAAAAAGATTGGTAACGTGCAGCTTAGCGATGCAATAGCGTAGGAGATGCCGAACAGGAAGTAGCCCTTCACGCTGGTGTCCGAGGCAGTACCGATTTTCGATGCTGCCGACTGCGCCCGATTGTTATAAAGCTTGCCTCCGGCGAAAAGGTAAGCACCTAGTCCGGCCAAGCCGAAGCCTAAGAAAAATCCGACCCACGGAAAGATCACGATGAACGATCGTGCACCAAAGGATATTGCCAGACCGACTCCACCAAACAGCAGTACAAATCCCGATCCAAGAGCGGCACTTACATAAAGTGCTTTAATCAGTGAACGAGACATTCCTCGGGTTGAACTACCCAATTTCGCGTCACCTTGTTGGTCCGTCAGATACATTGTCAGAAAAGCGGGAAGCATCACGAATCCACAGGGGTTTACGGTCGCTACCATCCCAGCAGCAAAGGCGAAACCTAGCGGTAGAAAAGAGCCGATATCTCCGACTAGTCCCGCACTGTCGGAAGAATAGTTCAACGCTCCACCTATGAAACTGTTGGCCCCGGGACCGACGATCAATCCCGCAACCAGCGCTAGGCCAGCAACAAGGGCGGCTAAGGCTGCAGGAATGGGGAGATTCTTTGGGTTGAATCCGATCTGTTCTTGTGAAAATTCGGTGCTTACTGATGACATTTACGGATGAGAGCCTTCCCGGCGCATTTTGAAACGTATGCAGGTTTGTTTCCCAGCGGTATGGGGAATAGTGGTTGTGGCACTGTTGAAGAGTTACAGATTCTGACGATCGCAGCCTCAGATAGATTCAAGATAAAGCCAATCGCCTGTAAATGGGGTGTCAAATCTTCGGTTAATGGTTGCAGGTTAATACGCCGACTATGATTGTGTGGATTGTGTGAGATGAATTGAGCCTATGGGATTCGATTCGATTCACTTGGTATTAATTTCGAACAATTTTAGGTCGCTCTAATTGACGCTGAAGCTTGATAGCACGCAGCCACTGCTAATCCCGCTGACTCAAGACACCTTTTCTCAAGAAGTGCAACGGATTACAGTGCATCTTGCTATATCGGACAATGACCTTGAAAACGCCATGTTGAGTTTACTCGGTCGCAATCCGAGATTTTCGGTGGTTAAAGGAAGCATCGGGTACGCCGCTGAATCGGACGTGCGGTTGATCGACGAGCGACCCGACCTAAATCAGCTACGAAACCTTGATGAGCAGATACCACCGAAGTTGCTTTACATTGGACTGGATGATTCAAATGAGTCTTTAAGAGAGGCAGCACGTGCGGGAGCGTGGGCGTTCATTAGCGAAGGTGCTGATTTAAGCGAACTTGAAAACTCGATTTGTGCGGTTATTGAATCTGATGGCAGCCCACTATTAAAAACTATTGCTACTAGTGAATCAGGCTCAGCTGCATTGTTGAGTGATTTGTCGGCTGTACAAGACGATTCTACTGAGGTCAGCATTGAGCAAAATCCACTCACGCCCAACGAGATAACAATTCTGGAACTGATCGCCCGGGGAGAACCCAGCAAAAACATTGGGAATATCGTTGGTCTTGCAGAGCAAACGATAAAAAACTACGTCGTAAAGATCTTTAGCAAAACATGCACTCATAATCGTGCTCATGCTGCTGCGCTGGCTGCTCAGCGTGGTTGGTTGTCGTCTCTCGACGTCGAGTAGTTATTAGTTCGGAATCGGCATTGAATTAGAGTCTGAATTTGAACTAGAGCTGTGATAAGATTAAAGTCGATTCGTTGCACGATAGCTCGGCGCAGGCAAGTCC
Organism: uncultured Dehalococcoidales bacterium; assembly: GCA_963934365.1. Lineage (GTDB taxonomy): Bacteria > Chloroflexota > Dehalococcoidia > Lucifugimonadales > Lucifugimonadaceae > Lucifugimonas. The sequence goes on from CAWVYJ010000109.1 coordinate 3,218, forward strand.
TGCGTCTATTTGTGTGCGGCGATAATTTTTATACTAAGCCGGTTCTAAAGTTGTTGAACCGGAAGTAGAGGCAAGTAATTGACGACTTCAGAGACCCCGCAAGTTGCTTCAGTAGAAACTGAGCAAGAGGAGACTCTGGCGCCTCTCGACCTGCGTTCGCTTTTTGTCGCTGGTGTGCACTTCGGTCACCCTTCTAAGCGATGGAATCCAAAGATGGAAGAGTACATTTTTGCAAAGCGCTCGCGTGCACACATCATCGACCTATCCAAGACAGTCAGCTCTTTGAAAGCCGCTAAGGAATTCGTAGAGAAGATTATTGGACAGGGAGGCGAGTGTTTGATGGTCGGGACTAAGGCCCAGGCTCAAGGCGCTATAAAGGAACAGGCCGGTAAAGCCGGTGCGATGTACATCAACCAGCGCTGGTTGGGCGGAATGATGACCAACTTCCAGACCATTCAGCCTCGAATCGAGCGGTTGGTTTTCCTAGAAGATGCATTCGCTAAAGGCACCGTTGTGTCGCAGACAAAGCGAGAGTCACTTATGCTCTCGCACGAGGTTGAGCGACTGAACAAGTTCTTCGGTGGCATTAAGGAAATGGTGAAGCTGCCTCAGGTTCTGTTTATTGTTGATATTGAAAAAGAAAAACTCGCTGTAGCTGAAGCACGACGCCTCAACATTCCGATTGTCGCGATCGTCGACACTAACTGTGACCCAACTGAAGTCGACTTTGCCATTCCGGGTAACGATGACTCGGTTCGATCTATCACTTTGATCACACAGCACATTGCTGAGGCCATCAGTAATGGTAAGGCTGCTGCGAAGTTTGCTCGTGAAGAGCGAATGGCTGCCGAAGCTGAACTTGAAGCTCAGGAAGCTGCTGCACGAGCTGCTGCACAGGCCAAGGCTGCTGAACGAGCTGCTAAGGCTGCTGAAGAGAAGAAAGTCGCCGACGCTAAGAAGGCTGCTGAAG
>CAWVYJ010000110.1:0-4182 GCA_963934365.1 uncultured Dehalococcoidales bacterium
GCCGGTGGCACGCATTAGGGTCTCTTGGACCAATAATTCATGGTCGAGTGTGCGGAGTTGTTCAGATTCACCTTTGATGTTTCTAACTAGTTCGGCGAATGTATCGACGTAGCGGCCGCGATCTTCGATTTTGATCACGTTAATGCCTTTTTTGTATTCGTCTTGATCTTCTTCGAGTGTGAGATTGATCGTATCGGCAGGTTCGAACGGCTCCATGATTGCGGTGCCCTTCGTGCCGTAAACCTCGAATCGACGCGCCATTGGCTTTACCTCGATAGCAGCGATGTCGACTGTTGCAATCGCTTTGCTGTATTCGAATACTCCGAGTGTGTTGTCCATCATTTCTCGGGTTTCTGAGGCGGAATTCTGGAAGAATCGTGAGACTTTATTGGGTCGACCAAGAATCCACACCACTTGATCGAGCATGTGCCCACCAAGGTCGTACATTACACCCGCTTTGAAGTGGGATACGCCTTCTTTACCAGTTTGAATTCCTTCAGGATTTTTCTCTGGAAGCGAAGTCGACATGTGGGCTCGAACTTGGAATATATGACCCAGAAAGCCTGAGCGTGCCCAGTTGGCAATTCGTTCGAAACCATCGTGCTTGCGGAACATGTATCCCATCTGAATCATCGTTCCTTGAGCCCGGGCGATTTCAACGATGTTTTCGAATCGGTTGTAGTCGTTTCCTGCGGGTTTGTCGTAGAACACATGCTTACCGGCTGAGACGATTTCTTCAGTAAATCCCAGGCTTTCTTTGTTTGTTCCTTCGGATGCGATACAGACAACAGTCGGGTCGTCCAAGAATTCATATGGGTCGTCTACGAACTCGACTTTGCCAAACGCACCGCTACTGTTTTCGACCTGCGCTCGTCTTGTTTCGTCTGGCTCGAAAACACTTACAACTTCGACTTCTGGATGGTCGAGCATCACTTGCAAAACGCCTTCGGCGTGTCCGTGCTTGGTTCCGTATTGAGACATTCGCAGTTTGTCGGCCATTGAGATAGGTGCTCCAGAGGTTTGTTTTTGCCCAACGTGTGCGTGATCGGGCGTGAGAGTTCGAATGCCGCCGCAGTCTACGCCGGGCAGTTAGAAATTAGCCAGTCGAACACGGGCGTTTCGTTCATTTCAGTCAGCGGATCAGGTGTTTCGAGCCGCTTCGATAAACGCCCGGATGCGAACGGGGTCTTTTACGCCGTCGGTTTCTACACCACTTGCAACGTCGACTCCCCACGGTGACAGCTGTTCGATTGCGCTCTGGACGTTCTCAGGATTGAGTCCGCCTGCGAGGAAGACTTTCTCGCGATTGGCTACCCCTTCAGCACTGCCCCAGTCGAATGATTTTCCTGATCCCCCAAGCGCACCTTTGGTGAAACTATCGAGGATGATGCCATTACCGGCTGAAAGAAAAGGCGAGACCATTGAACCCACATTCGATGACGTGCTTCCTTCTCTTAAAAACAATTGTTTGTATACGGGAAGTTCGATTTTAGATATGTACTCAGCATCTTCATCGCCGCACAGCTGTAGGTAGTCGAGCCCTAAAGTACGAGCTGTTTCGTTTACTTCGTCGACGTCCTGATCCCTAAATAGACCCACAAGACCGGGTCGGTTAAATGTATTTATGCCTTCTCGGTAATCGGTCAGTATTTGTGTAGCGTCGGCAAGTTTAATTTGGCGATGAACCCCCTCAACAAAGTTGAATCCTAGTAAATCAGCTCCGGCATCAGACGCCACGATCGAGGCTTCTGCACTGCGCAGACCACATATCTTGATTTTTATTGAGTTCGACACTGAGTTACCCGACTTCCACGGCGGCCATCGCCTCGGCTAGTTCGCTTACGTCGGTTCCAGCCTTCATGAGCGACTCGCCGACGAGAACGGCCTTCGCACCGGCATACCCCATGCGTTCCACGTCACTAGAATTCTTCATGCCGCTTTCGGCGACTCGGATTCGGTCGTCGGGTATTTTTCGAGCCAACGTTTCGAATACTGAGAGAGATGTTTCGAGAGTTTTGAGATTACGATTGTTGATTCCAACAATGTGCGGTTCGACTTCAGTTAGTGCTATATCGAGTTCGGGTTCGTCGAATACTTCTACTAATACGTCCATGCCCATCGAAGTCGAAATGCCGAATAGATCGGCGTACTGCTTTGGGTCGAGGCAAGCGATTATAAGAAGGATGCAGTCGGCTCCAGCAGCTCGCGCTTCGTGTATTTGGTATTCGTCGACGATGAAGTCTTTTCTCAAAACAGGAACGCGCGAGGCCCGAGCGATTATCGAGACAGCTGCCAGATCTTCGATAGAGCCAGAGAAGTAGTCATGCTCGGTGAGGACGGAAATAGCCGCTGCACCCGCACCGCTGTAGAGCGCCGCTCGGTGGGCTGGATCGAGGTCCGGGTCTAGTGATCCCGCTGATGGCGAAGATCGTTTCATTTCGGCGATCAGAGATATTCCGCTTTTAGACGCGATAGTTCGCTGCAGTGAAAGTGGAACGCTCGCATTTTCAGCGATTAGACGCATTTCCGATTCGGGTCGTTTTTTCTTGGCTTGCGCGATAGTGACGAGTCGTTTTTCTACGATCTCGCCAAGGATGCCTGGTATTTCGATCAAGACTGTTCCTGACTTACTTTGATCAACGAAGTTAGTTTTTCTTGAGCAGCGCCGGAGTCGATTGAGTCTTGTGCCATGGCTGCGGCTTCTTGGAATGCAACTGCTTTGCCTGATGCCATAAGTGCTGCTGCTGAGTTGAGAACGACGACGTTTCGACGTGAAGTCTCGGGTGCGACCGGCGGATTGTGACCGCTTCCTGCTCCATCAAAGATATCTTTGATGATCTGAGCAGATTCTTCTGTAGATTCGACCACCAGATGTTCTCGTAAACCTTCTTGAAGGCCGAAATCGGCGGGTCGGGTACGTCGACGTTTTAGACCGTCTTTGTTCACCTGGTAAAGTAGCGTGTGTCCTTCGATATCGACTTCGTCGGCTCCTGATTCGGCAGTCACAACGAACGCGTACTCGATTCCGAGAATTTCAAGCGCTTTGGCTATTTTCTCAGCGAACGCAGCATCGGAAACGCCGATCACCTGTCGCTTTACACCGGCAGGATTCGTTAGTGGCCCTAAGAAGTTGAATATTGTCCTGATGCCGAGCTGTGGGCGAAGCGGACCTGCAAACTTCATTGCTGGGTGGAACGCCTGGGCGAACATGAATCCCACTTCGGTTTTGGTGAAGCAGTTTTTAACGCCTTCAGGGCCGAGAGTGATGTTCACTCCAAGAGCCTCAAGAACGTCGGCACTACCTGTCGAACCCGACATAGCTCGGTTGCCATGCTTGGCGACTGGTACGCCTGCTCCGGCGACTACAAACGCGGAAGCCGTTGAGATGTTGAACCAGTTGAGTCCGCTGCCGCCTGTGCCACAGGTGTCGATCATGTCTACATCGGTGTCGACGTGGAGTGAAACGTCTCGCATGACGGCAGCCATGCCAGCTATCTCGGAAGGAGTTTCGCCTTTCATGCGCATAGCGGTAACGAACGCACCGAACTGGGCCGGAGTTGCTTCACCGGCCATGATTTCGCGCATAGCGTCGGCCGCCTGATCTTGTTCAAGATCAGTACCTTCGACCGCTACTTGTATCGCCTGTTGAATATTCATATTTTCTTTTCAGCTTGGTTATTTGGGTCTGAATTGTTCGTTGTTGGGAGTTGGGGTTGTGAGCTTGGCGAGAGCTGTATGTCAGCCACTTACTGGTGATGGCTTGTGTAGGAAATTTTGAAGTAGGTCTTTGCCTGATTCAGTCATTATTGATTCAGGATGGAACTGCACGCCTTCGACGTCTAGCTCCTTGTGACTAATTCCCATGATGATGCCGTTTTCGGTGCTGGCAGTCACTTCGAACACGTCGGGAACGGTCTCTTGTTCAATCGCCAACGAGTGATATCTAACAGCCTCGAAAGGCTGAGGAAGACCTGCGAATACGCCTTGTCCGGTGTGGTTGATCGGAGATGTCTTTCCGTGTCGAATTTCGCCAGCGCCCTTCACGACTCCCCCAAACGCCTGAGCGATGCACTGGTGACCGAGGCATACTCCCAGAACGGGAATTTTTCCGGCGAAGTGTTTGATGACATCGACCGAAATACCCGCGTTGTCTGGCGTTGATGGTCCGGGCGAAACGACGAC
>CAWVYJ010000111.1:0-4152 GCA_963934365.1 uncultured Dehalococcoidales bacterium
TGGACCACTCTTCGGTCAACCACGCTTCTTCGACCTGCACTACGTTCTTCAAATGGCTGTCTTGAATCCGAGTCAAATGCCACACCAGCCAAGCAATCGAATTCGCCCCCGGCTCAGGTCGGTACGCAAGCTGTTCTTGCGTTAGATCGTCGGTAGCTTGATGAACAATCCGATTAATGTGCGAATACGCTTCAACCAATAAATCATTCGATTCCATCTTCGACTCCCGTACTTCCAAGTAGGCCACAGGACAAAATCTGCCGACCGCTAGATAATTACCGAATCTTGCCGGATTCTACAACCTGAATTCAATTACTGTGTTGTCTTCGGTTTTCATTAAACATGCGTAGATTTTTAACAGCGAAAATATTCACACATCACTCACGGAAACTAGGTCAATAATGCGACTGGTCGCTTATCATGCCGCTACGGTTCACATCGCTTTAATCATCCGGCAGAGGTAACTCATGGTCACTGGGCTTTCCAGAGAACGACTTAAACGAATCGATACCCACTTTCAAGAAAAGTACATCGACACTGGAAAACTTCCCGGTGTGCTTACTCTTATCGCACGCCGAGGTGAGATCGCTCACTTCTCAGCACTCGGAAATATGGACGTAGAGAATAATAAGCCGACTACTGAGGACACCATCTACCGCATCTACTCAATGACTAAAGCGATCACCACAGTCGCATTGATGATGCTGTACGAAGAAGGGCGGTTCCAACTCAACGACCCGGTCCACAAATTTCTTCCAGAGTGGGAGAATACTGAAGTCTGGGAGAGCGGCGAACACCCTAATTGCAAGACCCGCCCGCAAGACCGGCCGATGACGATTCGAGATTTGCTCTCGCACCAGTCAGGGCTCTCATACGGATTCACCGATACGAACGCGGTTGACCGGGCTTACCAGAAATTTGGGTGGGAAGAGATGGCCTCTATACCGCTCGATGAGTGGTCGAAACGTCTCGCTGATATGCCGCTTTTGTTTTCGCCCGGGACCGCTTGGCATTATTCGCTGGCGACCGATTTGTGCGGATATTTGGTTCAGGTTTTAACGGGCAAGAGTTTTGAGGAATTTTTATCTGAAAGAATCTTTCAGCCACTCAGCATGATAGACACGGCGTTCGACATTTCGGACGACAAGATCGAAAGATTTGCGGCCTGCTACGTGCCAAGTCCTGAAGCCGGAATCAAACTACAGGATGCCGCCGCTACAAGTTCCTATCGCAAACCGACTCCGCTTAAATCCGGCGGAGGGGGGCTCATTTCAACTGCAACCGACTACTATCGATTCCTCCAGATGCTTGCCAATAGTGGCACGTTCGAGGGGCGCCGTTACCTCAGCCGCAAAACAATCGAGCTCATGACTCAGAACCATCTACCAGATGGTAAATCTGTATTTGATCACGCCTTCATAACCCCAGAAGATGATTATCGACAAGGCGAAGGATGGGGACTCGGATTCGCAATTTCACTCGGACAAAATAAAACCCAAATCACAGGCTCAAAAGGACAGTACAGTTGGGGTGGTGCGGCAAGTACCGAGTACTGGATAGACCCTGTCGAGGAAATAATAGTGCTATTTATGACGCAACTAATGCCGTCCGGAACATATCCACTGAAACGCGAATTACAAGTTCTCGTCAATTCCGCCATAGATGACTGACACACCGTTCAGTTTCCAATCTCATCAAAACGACCCGGAGATTAATTATGAAAATTACAAACGTAGAAGCATGGGTAGTTGTGCCTGATCTTGGCGGCCCATCCGATATTTACGGCGAGTGGCAATGGACTTTCGTCACAATAGAAACAGACGAAGGAATTACTGGTTGGGGTGAGTCATCAAGTACTCCTCGAAATGGTTCACTACTGACCGGTGCCGGCGTTCGAGCGGTTCGTGAAGCCCTTATTGGCGAAGATCCTGCAGATATCGAGCGACTTTGGCACAAGCTCTTCAGACGCTACACCTACATGGGTTCCCGAGGCTTTCCAACCACAATCATTAGTGGGATCGACATCGCCCTCTGGGACATCAAAGGTAAAGCAACCGGGCGCCCCGTCTATGATCTACTCGGTGGCAAAATGCGAGATGATATTCGTATGTACGCGAATGCGTGGTTCGGGGGTTGCTCGACTCCTGATGAGTACGCCGCTGCTGCAAAGCGCACAGTTGCGGAAGGCCATGATGCTATGAAAATGGATCCATTCGCCGAGATGCTGACATTCCACACCATGTATCAGGATGGACAGATATCAGCCGCCGGTGAAAATCTAGGTTGCGATATCACAGCAGCAGTACGTGAGGCGGTTGGCCCGGACGTAGAAGTACTAATCGACGCCCACGGAAACTTTAACGTCAGAACAGCTGTTCGCCTAGCCAACCGTCTTTACGATGAATCTAAGATCGACTGGTTTGAAGAACCGCTCCCTCCAGAAGGCATTGAGGGACTTCGATCGGTACGCCAACAGATGCGAGCACCAATGTGCCTTGGTGAACGACTCTTTACACGTTGGGATTATTCGCAAATTCTCCACGAAGGCCTGACTGATTTCATCATGCCTGATGTGACATGGACTGGCGGAATTTCTGAGCTGAAGAAAATAGCTACGATGGCTGAAACCTACTACATTCCGATCAGCCCTCACAACGCACAAGGTCCCGGTCAGATTCTCGGTGGAGCACATGTTTCGATGAGCACTCCGAACTTCTATCGACTCGAGCACGCCCTCGACTTCAAGCCTGCTTACGATCGATACACGGTCGAACCTTTCAACTGGCAAGGAAACAAGCTCGTGTTGAACGGCAAGCCAGGGCTTGGCACCGATCTGGACATGGACGCCGTACGCGCCGATTTACATCCTGACTGGGTTGTATAGAAATCTTTTGGTATCGCTGTGGTTGAATATTAAAGGGATCAATATTTGGATATCTGCCAATAACTTCCAGTAATTATTTGAACTCGAACCGAAAGTTTTAGAGTATTTCGAATGACATCAACAAACTCAACCGGGTCTAGGCAATTCGATGCTCTTGGTCTAAAAAAAGTTATAAACGGTAGGAGCTGGGTAACGATTCTCGGCGGTAGCCGCATGTCTGAGGAGGTTCAGGATGCAATGACTGACGCCGCCAACACATTCATCGATTTTCACGAGCTAAACAAACGAGCAGGGACGTTGATCGCTGAGTACACCGGCGCAGAGGCTGGTCTCGTTGTTGCTGGGGCGTCTGCAGGCCTGCTGGTTCAAGCTGCTGCATGTATGGCCGGTTCCGACCCTGAACGTATCTTGCAACTTCCAGACACATCTGGAATGAAAGATGAAATTCTAATTTTTGAAAATCATCGATTCGGATTTGAAATATGCTATCGAACCGCTGGAGCAACGCTCAAGGAGTGGGGCAAAGACGAAGGTACTCTAGCAAAGCAATTGGAAGCAGCTATCGACGAAAAAACGGCAGCAGTCACTTACGTTTTCGGGCCATGGATGGACTGCGCTCTGACACTTCGCGAAGTTGTTGCAATCGCACATGCGAAAGGCGTTCCCGTGATTGTTGATGGTGCAGCGATGCTACCGCCAGCCGACAATTTGACGAAGTACATTGCGGAGGGCGCCGATCTCGTTACGTTCTCAGGTGGTAAAGGTCTACGAGGGCCACAGTCGACAGGCATCCTAGCTGGGCGAGCCGACCTTGTCGAAGCTGCCCGACTTAACATGTCGCCTCATGCTTCAGTTGGTCGCGGATCGAAAGTAGCTAAAGAAGAGATCGCTGCTGTCCTCGTAGCGCTGAAACGATTCGTATCGATGGATCACGAATCTGAATGGGCAACTTGGAGAGGCTGGTCTGAAACGATCACGGCTGTAGGCAAGGGGTTTGAGGGACTGCGTCCGGTGATCGAAGATGGCGATCCAAATCGTCAAGGGCCGACTGCCGTCTTCTACTTCGACGAAGGCTGGAGGGGTCCATCTTCGAAGGAAATTCAAGACAGGTTGGCTGCAGGGAATCCGTCGATCCAAGTTGGATTCGGAAGCTATGGCGATGAGTTGTTCGTTAGCCCGGTTGCACTCGAACCAGGCGAACAAGAGATCGTCGCCGAGGCGCTTCGAGCAGCATTTATGTTGAATGTTCCAGAGACTGGACCGATAGA
>CAWVYJ010000112.1:0-4141 GCA_963934365.1 uncultured Dehalococcoidales bacterium
GCTGTCAAACGCGAAAAAGCCCCAGATTTCTCTGGAGCTTCCTCAGTTTGTGTTGAGATGGAGGCGACGGGCGGATTCGAACCGCCGAATAGAGGTTTTGCAGACCTCCGCCTTAAACCACTTGGCCACGTCGCCGCACAAATAGTCTCGCTGTTTTGCTGATCTAACTCCACAACGAGTTCAGTCAACTACGAGGTATTCGGTTATTGCCCGTAAACTTCGATTCGCTCGAAGATCTCATCGATCTATACAAGCAAGCAACGATCATTTCGAGCAAACAATATCTGGTGCCGAGGGCGGGACTCGAACCCGCACGTCCTTACGAACACTACGCCCTCAACGTAGCCTGTCTACCAATTTCAGCACCCCGGCACGGGGTTAGCAGCAATAAAGCTGTTAAAAATACGCACTTATATATTGGCAGGAGCGGAGGGATTCGAACCCCCGGCCGCTGGTTTTGGAGACCAGTGCTCTAGCCAGACTGAGCTACGCTCCTGCGCGGATCAAACAACAGCTAAATAAATAGACCGCCGCCCATCACCAGCATCCAATCATACCTTGACGATTGCGAGCCTGAAAGCCGATGAGTTATCTGTTTTTACAGAAATTTGCTTGGTTCAATGTTCAGCTAGAACTGATTTAGTAAAAACTTTTATAACGTCAAGTTTTTACATGTTTTCGAAAATTCAATCACGAAAAGAATATTTAGGTCTGTACATGCGATCTCTTACTATGCAATCGGAAGTGTCCCAAACATCACTTTCTCTGGTTCTCAACGGTAAACGTTAATCCAGCAAAGTGATGCGTAAGAAACTCTCATCATAGTTAAGTACTCCCATTACCAGCCAGAAAACTAATTGCGCATCTGCACTGGTTGATCGGTTCATCAATGAAAGAGCCTCTCACCTTCCTGCATTCCTTAATTCGAATTCGGTCGCCTTGGCTAGGTTCTACAACGTCTGAGAATCTTGTGGTCCTCTAGTAAGCAGATAAACACAAATCGTACGACGATCAAAGCAATCCGACGTAAGCAACTGAAAGGGGATTAGGTAAACTTTCAAATTGCTATCAAAGCGCAGAGACCATACATGACGATACGATCTAGAAAATTCTCAAAAAACACAAATCGAGTAACGCTCGATCAGCGTATCGATCAAGCAATTATTTGGATAACGGTTCTCGCGCTCGTCGCCCTACCGCTGTTTTTCAGCTTCTTCAATTTCGTATCAGTCTTCAACGAACCGAAGGTTGTGATGCTGCATCTCACAGCAGGTCTCATCGCAATTCTGTGGTTATGGCAAATTGTTCTAAACCGAATCAATGACCGATCAGCAAAGGACAACGGACTTAACTGGGATCTACTCGAATGGACTGGACGTAACCCGGCACGCTGGGCGTTGGTTGGAATAGCGGTATGGGTATTCGCTCAACTCGCTTCGACCATCCTATCCCCACTCCCCATCATCAGCTTCTTCGGAGGCGACGAAGCACGCTCAGGCTACAACCTATACGACAATCTCTCGCTGATCGTCATCCTCCTATCAGTCGCCATAAGATTTCGAACGTTCAAAACCCTTCAGATTCTGGCTTATACCCTCGTAATTACGGGGACAATCGCCGCTGCTTACGGAATCGCTCAGCACTTCGGCTGGGACCCAATAGGAAATAATGCCGGGCGAACTCGTGTCATCGGCAGTTTTGGCAATACCTTGAACTTCGGTGGATACATGGTGATGACCATTCCAGCGACCTTGGCGTTCGCATACAAGAAGTTCGATCGTAACCAAACGGCACTCGTCATCGTCATACTCGCTCTCGCTCTTCAGATTTCAGGAATTTGGTTTTCCGGTGGTCGAGGGCCATTTGTTGCGGGTGCTGCGTCCATCATCAGCTTCTTCGCAATCACGGCAGTACTCGGTAACAAAAAAGAGATTCTGAAAGGTTTAGGAGTCCTTGCCGCAGCTAGCGTGATCACTGCAATAGTCGTCGCCTTACCATCGGCACAAGGTGATATCGGACTGTCACGAGTGATCAGTATTGGTAATCAGTTCAGCTCAGAAACTAGCTCTACAAATATCGAAGGTGGGCTCTCAGGTCGATTCAACATCTGGGAATCGACACTCAAGATGGCAACCCAATGGGACCTACCTGTTGAAGAGCCAACCGCAAACAAATTGCTTCGACCATTGTTCGGTGTGGGCCAAGATATGTACGTCTATGCCTTCCCGCTCGTTGGCAAACCACAAACGAATCTCTCATTAGTTGATCACGCTCACAACTACGAACTTCAGATTTTAGCTGAACATGGATTTGTAGGATTTCTAGCATTTGTCTCTAGCGCAACCTTACTGAGTCTGGCAGTACTGGTGATGGTACGAAGAATGAGACGATCGGGTAACGGCATCGACACCGCAGGATTCTTAGTTCTAGCGCTGTCACCAGCGATGATTGGTAAGTTGGTTGAGATGCAATCCGGTGTTGCTCGAATATCGGATCTCGCCATGAATATGGCTCTCCTTGGTGCTGGCATCGCTATTTATGAAGTAGTAAATCGACATCTTTCGAGCGACAAAATCGAGCATCATAATACCGCCGTAAGAAAACCATCATCGGTCAATTTTTCGGCATCAAATCAGATGGTTCTCATATCAATGCTCGTCGCCGCCGTTCTGGTTACGGCCACCGTAATTTCGATCTTCGTTTCATGGGATCTACGACGATTCTCAGCAAGCCGGACGCTCGCCACAGGTTACGACGCACCAACGGTGGAAGAAAAGGCCCGAACCTGGGCCAAAGTACAAGCACAGGCCCCCGAACGCGAGTCATTCACATTCACACTTTTTGAACAATACTGGATGGCCGCTGACCAGCAGTATGAACTAGGGAATAAAGAAGAAGCCCTCCGACTGTTGAACATTGGTCGTGACATGTTGCTTGCATATGAGAAGCGCGACTCTCTAGAGCTCGATACGCAGATCGGCCTTATGAAGGCGGCAACGACAATGGCGGTCTGGGGATACTCTGAATTTGAGCAGGAACTGGCCGACCGTTCAATAAAACAAGCGGAGGCAAACCCTGCGTACCCCACGATCATTGGAACCTCCGCGACGGCCTTAACAAGTGTCGGTTTACACGAATTGGCAATCGAATACGCTGACCAAGCGATTGCCACCGAGGCAACCACGCGACCATGGGCAAAAGCTTGGTACGCAAAGGGACGAGCGCTCTACGAACTCGGAAGAGAAGATGAGGCGATTGAAGTTCTGATCACCGCTACAGAAAAAGACCCCGGCGCAGAAGGCGCACTACTATCTCACCAAGTCCTCGCGCAAATCTACAAGGCTCAGGGCGACGACGCTCAATATAATCTGCACACCGAACTTGGGCAAGGCGACATCACGGTCCAAGAATAGCAAGGCCACTACTCTCACTTCATGACTTCACGTGCGAGAAGAAGAAATCAGCAACGAACCGAAACCGCTTCGATATCAAAACGAATCGACTCAGCGATTCTGTGGATAACTCTTGGCACGTTGTTCGTCGTGCCGTTGATCTTCGGATTCGGTAATTTTGTTGCAGTCTTCAGCGAACTGAAACTAGTCACACTCCACTTCGGCGCAGGCTTAATAGCGATCCTATGGCTGTGGCAAATCGTCATCAATAAAATAAATGCACCCGAAACCGGTAAACCATCCGATTTCGATGTTCTACGCTGGGCAGAGAAATCACCTGCACGCTGGCTAATCATAGCCGTCGCACTGTGGCTTCTCGCGCAAGTCATATCCACGATCCTTTCCCCACTACCCATAATCAGCCTCCTTGGTGCGGACGACTTACGTTCTGGATATAACCTTTACGACAACATCTCACTATTCATAATATTCGCAGCGGTCGCCGGAAAGTTCCGAACTGAACGCCGCCTGAGACTCCTAGTTTTAACGCTAATTAGCTCTGGCACCATCGCCGCTGCATACAGCATCGCCCAACACTTCGGATGGGATCCAATCGGCGACAGTGAAGGGCGCTCAAGGGTGTGGTCTAGCTTCGGCAACCCGCTGAACTTTGGTTCATACATGGTGATGACCATTCCAGCCACGCTTGCTATAGCAATCCCTAAACGAGAACGTAAATACCTGTGGCT
>CAWVYJ010000113.1:0-4060 GCA_963934365.1 uncultured Dehalococcoidales bacterium
CGCTGCCGAACCTGGCGTAGTGCCTGTAGGCGGCGTTGATATTGCAACGTCGTCTGATTCTGTGACAATTTTCGGTACATCGATGTCGGTTCCGCTGGCTCCCAGCCTTACGGATCTCTTCGCCATTTCGAAGCCCGATGTTGTGGTCGACTTCACCAATGGTGAAGCCGCCAAAGAGTCAATCCTCACTTGTATAGCAGCAGGCGTGCGAGTGGTTTCTGGTTCGACGGGCCTTTCTCCTGAAGATATGGAAGTGATTAGGCAACGTTCATCGAGTACTGGTGTTGGCGTTATCTCAGCGTCTAACTTCGCTCTGGGGGCTATTGTGCTGATGCACTTGGCTGGAATCGCCTCCAAGTATTTTGACTACGCCGACCTTCTCGAGAGTCACCACGAGATGAAAGTCGACGCACCTTCCGGCACTGCTCTTTCAATCGCTGAAGCGATGATCGCGGGACGGGGTTCACGATTTGAACAAAATGTCGCCGATTTACAGACCCTTAAGGGGACTCGCGGTGGAGATTTCGAAGGTATCAATGTTCACAGCGCGAGAATGCCTGGACGTGTCGCCCGCCACGAAGTCGTGTTTGGTGCACTTGGACAAACCCTTACGATGATCCACGACTCTGCGAATCGCGAGAGCTTTATGCCCGGCGTTATGCTGGCGGTAAAGCACGTTATTACCGATGCGGAGCTCGTTATTGGACTCGCAGACGTCCTTGGGCTCGGTAAATCAAAGACGTAGCCGATATTCGTAGTTCTAAGAACTTACGAATATCGGCGCTTTATTCATTATTTTCTAAACCGTAGTTAATTGCGTAAAGTCGTTGAGCGAATAGATTCATCGACGCAATACTTTGAGAACAAAAAATGAACCGTAACGAAATAAATATCGCCGTTGTGGGAGCTACTGGTGCGGCCGGTGGAACAGCACTTGAGCTACTTCTTGAACGGAATCACCCGGCGGATAAGATCGTGGCGATGGCATCGGAACGTTCGGCTGGCAAGAAGATTCAGTACGGTGATGTTGGACTGACAATTGTTCATGCAACGGTCGATGCGTTTGAAGGCGTCGACGTTGCTTTGTTTGCAGCTGGAGGCTATGTGAGCCGAAGACTGGCTCATAAAGTGGTCGAAAAAGGAGTTTTCGTAATAGATAAAGGATCGATATTCAGAATGGATCCGACGATTCCATTAGTTGTTCCTGAAGTTAACAGCGACGATATCGAGTGGCACCCTGGAATCGTTTCGACTCCGAACTGCACAAGTACTCCACTCGTGATGGTTCTCGATGCATTACGCAAACTATCTCCGGTTGCAGCGGTTACCGTGGCGACTTACCAGTCGGTCACAGGGACGGGAGTTGCAGCTAACGAAGAGCTACTCGATCAGTCGAAATCCGCTCTGGCAGGCGAAAAGTCTGTGCCTGAGGTTTACCCTCACCCGATCGCTTTTAATGTGCTTCCACACGTCGATGACTTCCTTGAGGACGGTTACACAAAGGAAGAGCAGAAGATGTTGAATGAATCACGCAAAATATTGCACGATGACACCCTTCTTGTGTCGGCTACCTGCGTGCGTGTTCCAGTCGAGATATGTCATAGCGAATCGTTGCAGATCGAATTTAAATCAAAAATCGATGTCGCTGATGCAAAACGTGTTCTTTCAGAGTATGACGGCATCATTGTTGTAGACGATCCCAGTAAGAATGAATATCCTATGCCGCTGAGTGCCGCGGGACGTGACGAAGTTTTCGTTGGGCGAATTCGAAAAGATATTGCTCATGAGAACGGAATTGCGCTGTGGCTGGTATGTGACAACCTGCGCAAAGGCGCTGCTCTGAACGCACTTCAGATTATGGATGAAGCACGTCGTCGTGATGCTTTCAAACCTGCGGCTCAACGTATGGCAACATAGCGGACTGCTAAATAACCGATATTTCGAAACAATCAGACAGTAACCGACGAGAGGTCGGTCCATCATGGCAGAACTAGGGCGACTCTTAACGGCAATGGTCACTCCCTTCAATGAAGAGGGTGACGTCGACTACTCGCGAGCACGTGAATTGGCGAAGGCGTTGCTAAAATCGGGTTCAGACGGGCTTGTCATTGGTGGAACCACTGGTGAAGCTCCAGCGATGAGTGACGACGAGCTCTTGCGGTTGTTTGGCGAAGTTAAAGAAGCCATCGGTGAAGACGGGGCTGTAATTGCCGGAACTACGAATAACAATACTCGTGGTTCGATAGCGTTGTCACAAGCGGCTGAAAAAGCCGGTGTCGACGCGGTGTTGTTGACTGTTCCGGCTTACAACAAGCCAACTATGGGCGGTTTGTACCAGCACTTCACTGCAATCGCTGATTCTGTGTCAATTCCTGGAATTCTCTATAACGTTCCATCACGTACTGCTCTTAACATGGATGCTTCAACTACTTTGCGCCTTGCAGATGTGCCGAACATCGTTGGTGTTAAAGAAGCATCGAGCGATCCAGATCAAATCGCATACGTGATCAAAGATTCACCAGCCGGCTTTAAGGTGTGGAGCGGCAACGACAATGAGATTTTGTCGACAATGGCATTGGGCGGCTACGGAATTGTGAGCGTAGCCGGAAATATCATCAGTAGTCAGATTAAGAAGATGATGCGATTGATGCTTGAAGGTGACCTTGAGGCTGCTGCTGCTGAGCACTTTAGGTTGCTACCGATATTCAACGCGTTGTTCTACATCACGAACCCGATTCCCATCCGATACGCCATGAATCGCTCTGGCTTCAAGGTGGGCTCTGCAAGGCTGCCTATGGTTCCTGATCAGCGAGAGCTCCACGCATTTGGCGCCAAATTCGATCCGATAATGGATCGGTACATTATCGATTTGGCTGAATAGTTCTAAGTTTCAAATTCTGATCTATGAAACGTTGGCATGGTGAGTACGGAATTTTTTTTACAGTATGCGTACTATGCGACGAACGTCCTGAAGTAGGCTATCTGGCATCCTGATGCAACTGGATTGTGTTGCGTCGGTAAACGAGGACTGTTCGCGTGAACAAAAAGCGTAAAAGTATTGTGGTCATAGGTGGAGGAAGCGGTTCCTCGGTGGCTCTACGCGGACTCAAATCTTACGATGTTGATTTAACGGCGATCGTGACTATGTTCGATAGTGGCGGTAGCACAGGCATTCTCAGAGAAGAGTTTGGTTATCCGCCTTTCGGCGACATACGCCAGTGTCTGGTGGCTTTGAGCGACAAAGACAACGACCAGATAATGGCACTCAACAGTGCTCTCGACTTCCGGTTTGATGCCGAATCCAGTCTCAATGGGCACAGCGTTGGTAATTTGGTGTTGGCAGCCTTAACGACCGTTTATAGCGGGGTACAAGGAGCTATCGACGAGCTATCAAGGATGATGCAGCTCGAAGGCCAGGTTGTTCCTGTGACACTTGATGAAGCGCACCTGTGCGCTCGGCTAATCGATGGACAAGTGATTCAAACTGAATCCGCTATCGACTTGCGAGGTGCAAATGGCCCCGGTATTAGCGAAGTCTATTTAGACAATGAAGTTTCGGCCAATGGCCGTGCATTAGAAGCGATCATAGAAGCAGATGCAATTCTGCTGGGACCAGGAGACCTCTACACGAGTGTGATTCCGAACTTGCTTGTGCAAGAGGTTAGGGATGCTATTAGGGACACTGATTCTCCTGTTATATATGCCTGCAATTTGATGACTAAGTTGGGAGAAACCGCCGGCTACGAAGCCTCTACATTTGCGTCAGAAGTAGTCAGGTATATCGGCGGTCGTAAACTCGATTACTTGTTGGTGAATAGCACAAATTTTCCTAACGACGTTTTGAACGTTTATTCAGCCGAAAATGCACAACCCGTAGAGTTTGAAAATGGTGATATTGATAAATTCTGTCATGAGATTATTGTGGCAGATTTGGCGTATATTGAAGACTTGACCGTGCGGCACAATTCAGATCGTTTAGCTAGAATTGTGATGGCCGCCATTGAACAGCCTGTGAAGACATCATCTTAAGCACCGGACTATTCTAGTCAGCTCCTCTACT
>CAWVYJ010000114.1:0-3949 GCA_963934365.1 uncultured Dehalococcoidales bacterium
ATGGCTCCCGAGGCAGGATTCGAACCTGTGACCCGCTGATTAACAGTCCGGTGCTCAGGCTGATGTCTAAAAGTACTAACTGATTAGGTCTTCGATGACCAGCGTTTCGTCACGGTGTGGTCCAGTCGAAACGATCTTCACCGGGACTCCGACGACTTCTTCAAGCTTGTTTAAATAAGCCTGTGCCCCGTCGTTGATCTGACTTGGTTTCGTAATTGACCGAGTTGACTCAGTCCAACCCGCTAGAGATTCGTAAATTGGAATCGCTCTTTCCAGCATCGCCGCATCGATTGGAAACTGGTCAGTGCGTTTCCCATCTAATTCGTAGGCGACGCAAATCTTTATCTCGTCCCACCCGTCGAGCGTGTCTAGGCGAGTGATTATCATGCCATCAAAACCATTTACACGGGCAGAGTACTTCGCTGCGACACCGTCGAACCAGCCAATACGGCGGGCCCGTCCAGTAGTCACTCCGAATTCGCCTGCCATTTCACGTATACGGTCACCCTCTTCACCGTAGATTTCAGTAGGGAACGGTCCCGCACCGACTCTCGTGCAGTATGCCTTGAACACTCCGGCAACTCCGCCGTACGACCGAGGACCCATACCCAGACCAGTTAGAGTTCCTCCGACTGTAGGATTTGAACTCGTAACGTACGGGTATGTGCCGTGGTCAAGGTCGAGCAGCGCACCCTGTGCTCCTTCGACAATGACGTTTTCGTTGTTATCGATAGCACCGGCGACCAAGTTTTCTACCGGGCGAATGTACTCAGCCAGTTCGATTGACCATTTTTTTATAAGGGCAAAAATAATGTCTATATCGACCGGATCGCCACCGTAAATTTTTGTGATGATTTCGTTTTTGAACGCTACAATATCTGGGAGTCGAAGTGCAAGTTCTTCTGGATCGAGCAGTTCGCCTACCCGTAGACCTTGCCTTGCAACTTTGTCGACATAGGCTGGACCGACACC
Organism: uncultured Dehalococcoidales bacterium; assembly: GCA_963934365.1. Classification (GTDB taxonomy): domain Bacteria; phylum Chloroflexota; class Dehalococcoidia; order Lucifugimonadales; family Lucifugimonadaceae; genus Lucifugimonas. The sequence continues at coordinate 973 of CAWVYJ010000114.1, forward strand.
TCGACCTGTTGTGCCGATCGCCGCGTTACCGCGCTTGGCTTCCTCGAGCTGATCGAGAACCACGTGATACGGCATGATGAGATGCGCCCGATCGCTGACTGCGAGTCGTGATGGATCCAGATTGTTCTCACCGATCTCTTTCAGTAGAACATCCGGATCAACGACAACGCCGTTTCCGATAACATTCATGGTGTGAGGCCAGCAAATTCCTGACGGCACAAGATGAAGTTTGAACGTACCACCGTCGTTTATGACAGTATGCCCGGCGTTGTTGCCGCCGGAGTAGCGTGCGATTATCGCAGCTTTTTCGGCAAGGAAATCAATGATCTTGCCTTTGCCTTCGTCGCCCCACTGGGCTCCAATGACGGCGTATGCCGGCATCTCAAACTCCCTTATTACACGTTGCTGAGCCGCTAAAAGAGCCTTCGTTCAGTGGCTAACGGACCAGCAAATTTATGCAACAGGTTGTTGCAAATGAAGTATATCAGGCAAATGACGGGCATCTAGCGCGTGAGAGCGTGTGTGTCGTACGCGTGTGCGCGCCATCTATAAGTAACTAAGCTTGAATTGCGAAGATTTTTAGGTAGGAAAGTTATTGCATATGGTGTGCTGTACGTGGTGAACAACAGTAATCTAGCGATGAACTTCATAAAAATATTGCTAAATTATTGTTTGGTACGGCTATTGCTAAATCGAACGATATGTGAGCCTCGGAAGGGTTGTTATTACACTGCGATAAAGTTGAGTCTCAATTGATTTGAAAAATAGATGTCGAAATTCGTCATATTGTTGTTGACTCTCTGGAAAATGGCGTTGTAGAGTTGTACTTACGCCCAAACGCAAGCCTCGCTTGTAGGGCGTTTCCGGCCGTTTCAAAACGGTCTTTATATGTACATTTACAACCGAACAGTGGATTCCGCATTCTCCGAGACCAGGTAGATGATTCCTTAATGTGAGTCAAGCTACTAAGGGCACATGGGGGATGCCTTGGCGCCGAAAGCCGAAGAAGGACGTAGTAAGACTGCGATAAGCCACGATTAGCTGCCTAACAAGCTCAGTCGTGGATTTCCGAATGGGGGAACCCATCTACTTCGGTAGTTACCTTGGTCGTAAGACCTTGGTGGTAAGCAGGGGAACTGAAACATCTAAGTACCCTGAGGAAAGTAAATCAACAGAGACTCCCCTAGTAGCGGCGAGCGAACGGGGATCAGCCCAAACCATGAGAGCCTAACGGATTGAAGTCCTATGCCTTTGTGGTGTTGTAGGGTCAGACATGAAGAAGCTTCAACTTCTTCCAAGAGTTACAAAACGTACATCTAATCGAATAGTTCTGGAACGACTAACCATAGTGGGTGAAAGTCCCGTAGATGAAAGATGATGCGACTCTTGGTTTGATTCCTGAGTACGACGGGACACGTGAAATCTTGTCGGAATCTGGGGGGCCCACCCTCCAAGGCTAAGTACTTTCGGCGACCGATAGTGAACAAGTACCGTGAGGGAAAGGTGAAAAGCACCCCGTGAGGGGAGTGAAATAGAACTGAAACCATGTGCCTACAATCCGTTGGAGCTCCGATTTATCGGGGTGACAGCGTGCCTATTGAAGAATGAGCCAACGAGTTACGTTACGTGGCAGGTTAAGGCATGATGTGCCGGAGCCGAAGCGAAAGCGAGTCTGAATAGGGCTATTCAGTCGCGTGGCGTAGACCCGAAACCGTGTGAGCTACCCTTGGCCAGGTTGAAGCGAAAGTAAAGTTTCGTGGAGGACCGAACCCTTGTAAGTTACAAATTGCTGGGATGAGCTGAGGGTAGGGGTAAAATGCCAATCGAACACGGAGATAGCTGGTTCTCCCCGAAATGCATTTAGGTGCAGCGTCAAGTAATAATTTGCGGAGGTAGATCACTGGATGGGCTAGGGGGCGTGAGCTTACCAACCCCAACCAAAATCCGAATACCGTAAATAGTATCTTGGCAGTGAGACAGTGAAGGATAAGCTCCATTGTCGAAAGGGAAACAGCCCAGATCGCAATCTAAGGTCCCGAAGTGTGTGCTAAGTGTGAAACGAAGTGGGAACGCCCAGACAGCCAGGAGGTTGGCTTAGAAGCAGCCATCCTTTAAAGAGTTCGTAACAGATCACTGGTCAAGGGTTTCCGCACGGAAAATAAACGGGGCTTAAGCACACCACCGAAGCTGCGAATCTTCTCCATTAATTTGGAGTGGGTGGTAGGGGAGCGTTCTTAGTGCGTTGAAGTTAGGTCGTAAGGCCTGGTGGAGCGCTGAGAAGTGAGTATGTTGGCATAAGTAGCGACAATGTCGGTGAGAATCCGACACGCCGAAAGTCTAAGGTTTCCTACGCAACGCTGATCGACGTAGGGTTAGGCGGGCCTAAGGTGTAGCCGAATGGCGAAGCCGATGGACAGCAGGTCAAAATTCCTGCCCCGTCTTAGACATGTTTGACCTATGGAGGGGACGCGGACTGATAAGTAACGCATGCCTATTGGATATGGTGTGTGCATTTCTGTAAGTGAGTGTCAGGAGGTAAAAAGCCTGGCATGTTTGAGCTGAGGGACGTGCGAACCATAAGGTTAGCCTTATGGAACGTTACTGATTCTATGCCGCCTAGAAAAGCCTCCTTAGTTAGTGTGTAAGACGTCCGTACCGTAAACCGACACTGGTAGACAGGTATAAATGTACCAAGGCGTTCGAGACAACCATCGTTAAGGAACTCGGCAAATTGACCCCGTAACTTCGGAAGAAGGGGAGCCTCTGGCGTATTAGGATTTACTCCGAAAGCGTTGGTGGCCGCAGAGAATAGATTCGAGCAACTGTTTATCAAAAACACAGGTCCGTGCTAAACCGTAAGGTGATGTATACGGGCTGACGCCTGCCCAGTGCCGGTAGGTTAAGGAAGTCGGTGAGAGCTGACGACTGAAGCCCCGGTGAACGGCGGCCGTAACTATAACGGTCCTAAGGTAGCGAA
>CAWVYJ010000115.1:0-3928 GCA_963934365.1 uncultured Dehalococcoidales bacterium
TGGGTGAAACGTAAGCCGTTATAGCCGAGCTTGTCGATATTTGGAGTGCTGATCTCACCGCCATAGCAGCCAAGATCGGAATAACCCAGATCACCGACCATAATCACGACGATATTCGGTTTTTTTGTGGCTTCTTTTACGTTGATATCAGACATGCGTTACTCCTACAAACTTTCGGATTTATGTCCATAGTTCCTTCTCACGTTAGGAGAGGAAACTCGCTGGAATTACCGCGCCGGCTTCTCGTACGTCGCTTCGCTGGTTCGTGGTGAATTCGGCCAAGGACGATTCCAGCTTTCGTAGCCGAACGTTGGATCTTGCGACATGTCACCGTTCTGAGCCAATCGATCGTCCATCGAATCTTCGATAGAAGCCATCAGTTCCTGCGTCAGATCGATTTCTAGCCGCCTAATGATTTCACCGAAATCAGGATTTCCGAACAGATTCACCTGCTCCTGTGGATCGTTCAGCATGTCGAACAGCAACGTTTCGCCAGTTCGATATTTGTGCAACTTGTAACGACCATCGAAGTTCATCCAGCCATCGCCCAATAGGCCAAAAATATTCTCTCGACTCGATTCGCCCGGCATTCCTTTACCCGGAAGCGGCTGAGCGTCGTACCATGCCGGCTGATCGATTCCAGCCCAGCTGAGCATTGTCGCAGTCACATCACGAAGTTCGACTAAACCTTCTTGAACCTGACCCGCTTCGATACCGGGTCCCATCGCTATCATCGGTACTCGTATCGCCGATTCGTAGAACGACGCCTTGCCGATCAAGTTGTGATCGCCCAGATAGTCGCCATGATCCGATGCCAGCACTACGTACGTGTTTTCGAGAAGCCCTTTTTTACGGAGCGAATCGATAATCGCACCAACTTCGAAATCGATCTGCTGAACGAGTCCTGAGTAGTGCTTACGAACGGTGTGCTTTGTTTCATCAGGGAATTCAGAGTAGTCGACCCCATTCCAAGGTCGTTTATTGCCGTCGACGTTGCCTTTGCGCAGTTGAGGGGTGTGCCCCTGCACTTCAGGTGCTGCCTCAGGAATCTTCGATTCGTCGATGCCATCTAAGAAGCGTTCGTCGGGGTCGTAAGGACAGTGCGGGCCAGGGAATCCGACCATCATAGCGAACGGCTGGTCGGACCCGTAATCATCGATAAATTTTACGGCTTCTGAGCCAACAAATCGATCCCACGAATGCTCCCACGGAACATCGTGAATCACGGCTCCCTTGTTCTCGTGGTAGCCAGGCATTTCGTTGCCGTGGAGCTTCTTCAGACCGTGACGCTTTAAGTAGTGGAAGTAGTCATCACGAACTTCGAGCCAGCGCTTGTCTTCACAGATCACTCGGTACTGAAAACCGCGTCGTTCGTCCCACGGATAGAAGTGCATCTTGCCGATTCCGGCGGTGTAGTAACCGTTTTCTCCAAGAATCTCTGGCCATGTGCGCAAGCCTGCGTCTCGCCAGTCGGCACGTAGGTTGTGCAAGTTTCCGGTCACGCCGTTTCGGAGCGCGTTCATTCCCGTGAGTAACGCAGTTCGAGCAGGCACGCAAATAGGCGAAGCTGAGAACGAATTCGTGTAACGCACTCCGTTTTCAGCTATAGAGTCGATATTTGGCGTTTGCAGCCAATCGGCTCCATTGCAGCCGGCGAAATCGGCACGTAACTGGTCTGGAAATAGAAAAACTATATTGGGTCGCTGTTGATCTGCGTGCAACTTGCTACTCCGTGGCTAAAGAATCGGTATGTGCGAAATTCGTTTCAAACCGATCCAGAACGATTTTGGTAATTCTGAGCGAAGACTAAGCGCATATCGATGCGGTATCAATCCTGAACGGCGTGTTGACGCGTAACCTTAACGCCGTGAACCCTCCATTTAACAAGCCAATTAAAACCGAACCCAAACGAGTACGACTAGGTCGTTCTGATCTTGAAATAAGCCCGGTCGGAATCGGGACTTGGCAGTGGGGTGGTGCGTTCTATTGGGGATACGGTCGGTCGTACACCGACGAAGACCTCGCTGCTGCCTACACAGCGAGTTTAGAGAACGGGATCAACTGGTTCGATACCGCTGAGATCTACGGCCGTGGCAAGTCGGAAATTATTCTTGGTAGGCACGTGAACGGTTCGACTTCAATCAACCCTAATTCGTCTTCGACGCCGAAACCTTTAGTCGCCACAAAATTCTTTCCGTACCCTTGGAGATTTCATAAATCGTCGTTTCGTCGCGCTCTCAAAGCCAGTTTGAAACGACTCAACGCCGAATCGATCGATATCTATCAGATTCACTTCCCGTTCCGACCTCGCAACTTCGAATATTGGGTCGATGCCCTTGGCGATGCAGCGCAAGACGGACTGGTCAAAGCTGTAGGTGTTTCGAACTTTTCTGCAGAACAAACGAAAATTGCTCACGAACTACTGGCTCGTAAGGGCATCGTTCTCGCTGCGAATCAGGTCGGTTACAGTCTGCTAAATCGCAAAATCGAATCGAACGGGGTGTTGGAAACGTGCAGTGATTTAGACGTTTCTGTCATAGCGTATGGTCCTCTCGCTGAAGGCCTACTCACGGGAAAGTACCTACCCGGAATTCCCCCCCCGTTCATGCGGAAGTGGCGATGGGCACGTAAGCGACTAAAGATGCTGCCGCCACTGATTTCGTTAATGAGCGATATAGCAAGCGCCCACGGGGCCTCGCCGTCTCAGGTTGCACTCAATTGGTTGATACTCCATGGCACGCTGCCAATACCCGGAGCGAAATCAGCCATGCAAGCGAAAGATAACGCAGCGTCGATGAGATGGTCGCTCAGTAGCGACGAATTAGAAGCGTTGAACGTGGCGAGCGTGCGGTACTTGCCGACTCGTTAGCCAATGAACGATCTATTTGGCAGCCATATTAGGAATCTGACTCGATGGATTCGTCATCGGCTGACCCAATAATTTCCGCTAGCTTGTCGTTGAGCGATTTAGGGTCGTTTGAGGCGATGAACCAGGTCTCAACTTTGCCGTTGTCGCCACCTAATCGAACGTCAATCTCAACGCCTGTCTTAACGCCTAGCACGCTCCACATCTTGGAAATGGTTCGCATGTTAGGACGTGTATGCGCAGCCGCACGAGTCATCCTAGATTGTGGTTCAGCTATCCGAACAGCGACTAAATCATCAGTCTTCACCAATCCAGATTTCATACCAAGGCGAACATCTAACCCATCGCATGAAATTTGCAAAGTCATCGTGATGTAGTTCAGCATCACGAACATTGTCATAAGCGAACTAATTCCGAATGCTGCGTAGAACGCGACGGCTTCGCCGCCAGTGACTACCGGATCGCTGATGAGACCCTTTACGGCTACTCCTGTAAGAGCACCTGCGGTGACTCCCAGCATCAAACCGAGAAATCCGAACATGCGTCCGGAGGCCTTAACTTGTTGAAAATAACTTTGCTTTAGATCTGTCATATCAATTCTATTCAATCACAGTTCAGCGTGAATATACGGAATAAGTAACGGATATTGGACGCTCTCAATCACTGAACTACCGAGGAATTACATGTAATACCAAATGCGACGGACGATCGGCTGAATGGAAAATCGTTTGTTCGGCTACTCGCTGATCGGCGTCTGACCAGTAGTCCTTATTTGATCATCCTGAATTCTATTTATGATGTTCGAAGGAGGGATTAGTCGGGCAAATTACGAGTTTAATGGTTCTGTGGAGAGATCTTAGGTGAGCCCGTTAACAGACGATGTATCTACTCTAATTCGCCGGCGTTTTTGAAGATGTTTTCGCGATACCAGCGAAGTTCTTCGACACTTTCGATAACGTCGCTCATCGCAAGGTGTGTGCCTTTCTTGGAAGGCGGGCGCAGGGTTTTCGGATACCACCGTTCAACCACTTCTTTGAACGAAGATACATCGACCATTCTGTA
>CAWVYJ010000116.1:0-3896 GCA_963934365.1 uncultured Dehalococcoidales bacterium
GTGAGTACACGGCTCCACCGGCGGCTGGGCCAGCGATGATCGTGATTTGCGGAACAACTCCCGATGCGAGCGTGTTGCGCTTGAAGATTTCACCGTAGCCAGCGAGAGAATCGATTCCTTCTTGAATTCGTGCTCCGCCTGAGTCGTTTATGCCGACGATCGGTGCACCCATACGCATTGCATGGTCCATGACTTTAGATATTTTCTGAGCGGCTACTTGCGATAGCGAACCGCCAAGAACTGTGAAGTCTTGAGCGTAAGCGAACACCTGTCTACCATTGACCGTGCCGTGGCCTGCGACGACTGCGTCGCCTTCGAAACGCTGCTTTTCGAGTCCTAGATCCGTAGATCGGTGGGTTACGAAAGTGTCGATTTCGGAGAAGCTACCATCGTCGAAAAAGCTGACGAGTCGTTCTCGTGCGGTTAGCTTTCCACGTTTGTGCTGAGACTCAACTCGCTTTTCGCCGCCGCCAAGGTGTGCCTTTTTGCGACGAGCGTTGAGATCGTCTAGCTTCGATGGCTGTACCTGTTCAACTTTGTCGTTCGCGGCGTCGGATGAAGATTCGGTGGCTATCGTAGTGCCTCGCAGGTAGTGGATTTGCTTCGAGCGTAGTTCGAATTTGCAACAAACGGCGTGCAGCTGTTTGAAATGGCGCAAAGCTCAAACAAATCTTAACTTAGGTCAACTTGTGCAGCAACTCTGGAATTGGGGTTATTGGCTGCTAGGTGAGTGTTAATATTTAGGAGTCGATTTTGTGAAAAAGTGATCTCGACCAAAATCGACTTGAATTCGTGACAATACTCAGTTTTATTTGCGTAAGCGATCGATGGCTAATTCTCCTCACAAATCTATATCAACGCTGCGCCTTGGCGAACGGGATTTCGTTTGGGGAGAGCGCACGTACGTCATGGGAGTCGTGAACGCTACGCCAGATTCGTTTTCGGGTGATGGCGTGTTGCCTACGACGGGCGAAGTGCAGCAGGCGGTAGATCAGGCGTTACGGATGGAAGACGAAGGCGCTGACATCATCGATATTGGCGGTGAGTCGACACGACCTGCGAGTATTTATCCAGACGCCAAACCCGTAGAAGCTGAGAACGAAATCGCTCGGGTCGTTCCGGTTATCGAGGGATTGATCGGGCGGTTGGAAGTGCCAATTTCAATCGATACTCGAAAGGCGACTGTTGCTGCCGCTGCTGTTGCTGCGGGTGCTTCGTTGGTGAACGACGTTTCTATGCTTGGCGATGCTGCGATGTCTGGAATGCTCGCCGAGTCTGGGGTTCCGATCATCGTGAGTCACATCAGACAAGGCGGGCATCAGGGTGATATGGTCGAGGATGTTTTGGGTGATCTACGGCGTTCTATCGAGGAATTGGTGATTGCGGGAGTCGAAAGATCGCGTGTGATCGTCGATCCGGGAGTTGGCTTCGCTAAGTCGGGTGCACAGTCTATGGCGTTGCTGCGAAACATCTCAGAGTTGCGGGCCATGTTGGCACTTCCAGTGTTGATTGGTACGTCGAGGAAGTCGTTTATTGGAGCGGTAACCGGGGAGTCGGTTGACGACCGTCGATTCGGAACGGCAGCCACGGTCGCTTTGGCGATTCAGGGTGGTGCAGATATCGTGCGGGTGCATGATATGCGAGAGATGGTGAGTGTTGTGAAGATGAGTGATGCGCTTACACGGCAGCAGAGAGACGGTACGCCAGATGCCTAGCGGAGTTGTGACGGCGTACATCGGGCTGGGGAGCAATCTGGGCGACCGGATTCGGAATCTTCAGGGCGCGGTCGAACGATTAGCGACTATCGGTCCGATCACGGCGCTTAGTTCTGTTTTCGAAACGAAGCCGTGGGGCGTGGAGGGATATCAACCCCGTTATCTGAATCAGGTTGCGGCGATTAGCACTACGCTCGATCCGTTAGACGTTGTGACCGATCTGCTTTCAATTGAGTATGCGCTAGGCCGTGCTCGCGAGGAGAAGAACGCTTCACGGACGTTAGATCTCGATTTACTTTTGCACGGAGAGAATGTGATCGAAGCGAGCGGGGTCACGGTTCCGCACCCTCGATTGCATGAGCGTGCGTTTGTGTTGGTTCCGCTTGCTCAGATTGCGCCCGATGTTGTGCACCCGGTGTTCGGACGGACGATTGCTGAATTGTCAGATGAATCGGATAGGTCAGGAATTAGCGGGATCGCTTAGCTTGCAATTGAGTTTTCGAAGAGGACTCTCAGGATCGACGCTAGGAAGAATACGATGACGCCGAAGAACACCATGGCGTTGTATCCGATGAGCCACGATAGGCGAGCGGCGAATCCCTTTGGTTGTTCAATGGGGTCGAAATCAGACTGCCGAAAGTGCCAAACCAAGTAGAACATCCAGATTGCCAGCGCTAGTTTTACGCCCAGAACGATGAACCACGCTGCTGTAGCGTCGTTGCCGGTCAGGCGGTCGAACATCAGAATTAGACCGGTGATAATGATCGCTATCACCGAAATATCGACGAGTTCGCGATAGACCGAACCGAGAGGTCTCAATACTGGTCGAACAAGGTCGGGATTCGCTCTTTCGACAGGGCGAAGCACGAAGGCGAAGAACGCGCTTCCCCCGATCCATGCGACGGCACCAATTGCGTGGGCCCATCGCACGATCAACATGATCCAATCGCCGGCTGCTATATCTCCAAACATGGAGCGATTATGCCATCAAGGTCTTGCGGGTGGTTCGCTGCTGACCGGGTGTTTCGGTCTCTAACCAGCCAATAGGGCGTCGAGCTGCTCGCCGAGTTGTTCTTCGCCGATGATGCCAGTCCACGTTCGGGCGATGTTGTGGTTTTTGTCTAGAAAGATCGTGCTCGGGAACGAGAAAACTTCGTACTCGAATTGCACAGTGGACTTTAGATCGGGCATGTTCGGGTAGTCGACGCCAAGTTCACGGAGGAATGCTTGCCCGTTGGCGCCTGAATCGAGCCCGAGTTGCTGTACCCCGATGAACGCTACGTCGTCTCCGTACTTCTCATATGCCGCCTGGAGGTCGGGCATTTCAGCTCGGCAGGGTGGGCATGATGGGAACCAGAAGTTAATCAACACAGGTTTGCCTTCGTGTTGGTCGAGACTGAAATCGCCATGTGTGAATGTCTCGCCAGTGACGTCGGGAGCAGTTCCAACTTCTACGTTCGACCCACCAGCAGCAACTTCCGCAATCGATTTGGCGTCGTCATCGCTGCCACATGCAACCGCCGCTATGGCGACGATGCCGATCAAAGTGAGCAGCCATAAGCGGTTGAGTGTGCGCTTGCGGTTGGAGGTAGTAGTTGTCATGTTGGAAATATGGTCCATCGAGATGGTTTTACCAATGATAGTTATTGGCAAGGAGTTAAAGATTTGATGTGCCAATGCCGATAACGGCGCGATCGGGTTCTTGGTGTTCTCGTCTAGGAGGCCGAGCGTTTGGTGCTTGTTAAGTTCTACGCACACCAAACGCCGGCTGTTCCCCTAAACGTTTGAACTATTTATTGGCTATCCCTGGGCGTCGGCACGCATTTGGTTTAGCAAATCGCGTATCGCCGATTCGAGATTTTCAATTGGGATTCGAATCTGCTCCATCGTGTCTCGGTTTCGAATCGTGACTGAATCATCGTCAAGAGTGTCGAAGTCGACTGTTACGCATAACGGCGTGCCGATTTCGTCTTGGCGGCGGTAGCGTCGGCCAATGCTCTGTGTGTCGTCGTACTGCGTGTTGAAGTGTGGACGTAACAGGTCGTGTACGCGTTTCGCTGTCGGACTTAACGTGTCCTTCTTCGAAAGCGGAAGTACTGCGACTTGGAACGGCGCGATGTCGGGATGGAAGCGCAGAACAACCCGCATTTCCTTGCCTTCGCCCTCTTCGTCGTAGGCATC
>CAWVYJ010000117.1:0-3860 GCA_963934365.1 uncultured Dehalococcoidales bacterium
TAGCCCGGAGCCGCCCACATGCCAGAACTAGCTGCCGCTTTGGGCCGCGTTTACGAGGTCTTTGCAGGCTGAAATATCGGTTTGGCAGAGCATAACGACGTTCCCGGCAACGAGATAGGCGTGGTAGCTGGTGCGATTGTTACCCGAGGTGATAATTCCGCCAGCTGAGTTCGATGCTGGAGAGCGACCGAGTATCGCAAGCGCCGATTCAACGCCTGCTGACATTGCATCGGCATGCGAAGCGTACTTCCTGATCTCAATATCTCGGCGACTGGCGAATCCGTAGTAGACGTTTGTAGCCAAAGGAACGGTCTCGGTATCAAACTCTTTGCTCAGCTTGAATCCGGCATCTTCAAAGTTTTCGACCGTGAACGTTTCGTCGATTCGGAGAACGGGTGCAACTTCTTCGCCGTCATTGTTAGTCGAGACCGAGTCGCCTGAAGTGGCACCGGAGCCACAGGCCAGTATGGCGAGCATGGTGATGACGATAAGAAGAGCTGCAGATGATTTGCCGAATTTCACAGATATTTCCTATTGGTCGAGATTGCTACGTCGTCTAACTCCTCACAATGACAAATAGCCGACTGAGATTCGGATGGATTGATCATTGGCTGCGCACCTATGATCCTTCCAGTGCCTCAGGATGACATTTTTGGGCATTTGATTACACATGGGAGTTACGTTCTAGCTAAGCGATGTTTTGATTGCTGCCCGCAAACCTTAGCAAATACTAGCGTTTTCCACCCGCCAGATTGGCTGATTCGGGAAGAGAGCGCAGCCGCAACATTGCAGCCGTTCCCACGACTGGCCCGAGGGCGAGCATGGCGAACGCCCAGCCCCAGCCTGAAGAGTCTTTTACTATCGGCAATAGCCATATCGACACCGCGGTTAATGCGAACCCGATTCCGGTCTGAAACGTCAGCATGGTTCCTCTGTACGCCGGGTCGCTTAGTTCGGTCATCGCAGTCGAAAATTGTGCTGAATCGGCTATCACTGAAGCACCCCATATCATCGCCAATATCACTATCAGGACAGTCATTTCGGGAGGTATGAACCCGATGAATGCAGCAACTCCACCACTTATTACCATGGCGATGCTGGTCACTGCAGTTCGACCGATTTTTTCCGACCATATTCCCGCGTACGAACTCGCAACTGCCCCGACTGCGAATACGAGGAACGTAAGCGCGCTCGCAAGATCAAGGCGGTCACCGATGAGAGATTTTTCGCCAACGATATAGAGCATGAAGCTGCCGATCCAAGCCCACATCGCGTAAAGCTCCCACTGGTGTCCCAAATATCCGGTTAATGCCAACCGAGGACCCCGTTGTGAGATGGCACCAATCAGATACTTCGGGTTGAACTTAGCGCCTCTAACTTCGTGGGGACCGTCTTTCACGAGGAATTTAAGTATCAGCCCGCCGGAAATTGCAAGAACCGAGCTTCCGATGATTACTGCTTGCCAGTTTTCGGAAAATACCGATCTCAGCAGATGAGGGGATCCCGATCCGATGGTGAGCGCACCGACCATTGTTCCAAGAGCGAATCCCCTGCCCTTCGTGTACCAGCCTGAAATGACTTTCATCGCCGGTGGGTAAACGCCGCCGAGAAAGGCACCTGTTGCGAATCGAGCGGCGATGAGCGCAGGTGTCGAATCGAAAGGAATTACCAATAAGTTGACGAGTGCCGCTAGCACTCCTGCGTAGGCGAATAGGGTTCGGGCGTTTATTAGATCGGACAAATTGGTGACGGCGATGAGTAGAGTACCAAACACAAAACCGAGTTGAACGGCGATAGTGAGGATGGCCATTGAGGATTCGTCGATCGATTTCTCGACTTCGAGCGCACCCGATATTGCGTTGGTCGAGAACCACACTGATAGCGAAAAGAATGTGGCGAGAGATACGAGAATCAGGGCACGTAATTTTGATCGCGATTGGGATTCAGGCTGAGTCATGAGAGTTGGATGTACGGACTATCGCCAAAGATGTTGTTAAGGTTTTATGGATGATCGAGGATGCGGAGTTCGAAAGCCTCCCACGGTTTGATTCCGCACGGTATTGTTTGTTGCGACTAGCGGAATACCACAAGAGAAAATTGGTTTCGAGGAGCAGTATGAGCCAGAGTGAACTTGAACGCACTTACATTCAGGACGGGCTGCACGGCAATCACTGCTACGGCTGCGGAGCATGGAACGACAAGGGGCTCCAGATCAAATCGTACTGGGATGGCGATGTTTCGGTGTGCGTTTTTCAGCCCGAGCCTCACCATGCAGCGATGCCGCCTGACGTGATGAACGGTGGAACCATTGCCTCGATTATCGATTGCCACTGCGTTTGCTCGGCGATGGCGGACGCGTACCGAACTGAGGGTCGTGAGGTGGGTGAGGGCGATACGATTTGGTACGCCACAGCTTCGCTCACAGTGAACTATCGCAAGCCCACTCGAATCGACGGTCCGGTTACGGCACGAGCACGCATTATTGAGAAAACGTACAAGAAGACTAGCCATGCGGTCGATTTCTTCTCGTATGACGGCGTGCTAACTTGCGATGCAACGGTTCTTTCGCTTCGAGTTCCTGACGAGTGGGCCGATCCCACAGGACTATTTCAGCACTTATAGGTTCTGCACAGCAAAAACTTTCAACTTGAGTTGGCGAAGCGACTCAATAAGTTTCCTGCGTTACTGATTCGGCGAGTTACAAGGAGATCGGAATGAAGTTAGCTGTTGGCGGCGATCATGCCGGGTTTTCTATGAAAGGCCCAGTAGTCGAATATTTAAAGTCGCAGGGCCACGAAGTTACCGATCACGGAACTCACTCTGAAGAGCCGGTCGACTTCCCTGATATTGCTCAGCGGGTTACTTCTGCGATTCTTTCCGGTGATGCAGAACGGGGCATTCTCGTGTGCGGCACAGGCGTTGGGGCAGCGATTGCCGGTAACAAAGTTCCGGGTATTCGGGCAGCTTTGACGCACGATACCCACTGCGCACACCAGGGTGTTGAACACGACGATGTGAACTTAATTTGCATGGGTGCGTGGATTATCGGAATCGCCGTAGCTAAAGAAATTCTCGACGCATTCATCTCAGCAGAGTTTTCGACTGATCCAGATTTCAGGCGTCGCGTAGACAAGCTTGCTGAAATGGAATTGAAGTACGCGAAAGAACTACTTAGTTAATACATTCCACTACGCTTGTAGTCGAATTCTCGTATGAAATAGAAGTTAGGCGGTTAACAGCCAAACTTGGACTTATTCCGGTTATTCGCATCGGCGAAGAGCTAGAGAATGTCAACCGGGAATCTGCCGATGAATAATCGCGTCAGCCCCTTTAACTAAAGTCGCTCATGGTCATCCCGTTGACATAGCACGGAGTGCTTACGCAACGCCGACTATGAACCCCCTCAAAGCTTAGCGTTACAGATCCATAACCGCCGATTCGAGAGCCTTCTCATTGACCGTTAAGCCGAGTCCGGGTTTGTTCGGAATGGTCATTTCGCCGTTTTTGAATTCCCATGGATCTTCAAACAATTCATCGAGATCGTCTCGTTGTCCCGAGTACTCGTGCGGTCGATTAGAAAGCGGGAGCGTTGCGCATAGAGCGAGCGAGGCGGCATTGCCGATCGTCGGCTAGGTCATGTGAGGTACGACCGACATGTCGTGCGTTTCGGCGAGAGTAGCGATTCGCTTGCCTTCGGTTAGACCAGCGCACTTCACAACGTCGGGCTGCAGCAGGTCTGGTTTGGCAACATTGATGAGATCGCGGAACTGCCAGCGCGTGTACTCGTGCTCGCCTGCTGAGACAGGCACGTCGAGGGCTTCAGCGACTTCGCGAATTCCTTCGTAGTTGGTTGGCGATAC
>CAWVYJ010000118.1:0-3674 GCA_963934365.1 uncultured Dehalococcoidales bacterium
CAGAAGATGGCTCTACGATTTATCTTTCGCAGGATCGGTTTCTGTACACCGAAGGCGAAGAAGCCGACACCACGATCTGGTCAGTTCCGGTTGTGCTCAAGGTCGGGAATGCTTCTGGAGTCGAAGAAATTCGATTCTTACTCGAAGATAAATCAGCCGATATCGCTTTGGAATCACCAGCCGAGTGGGCTACAGCTAACGCAGGAGGGAGCGGATTTTTCCGGGCTCGATATTCTCCGGAGATGCTTAAAGCTCTGTCGGGCAGTATGTTCGAAAATCTCACTCCAATTGAACGATATGGTCTCGTCGACGATACCTGGTCGTCAGTCATGGCAGGTCGTACTTCAGCTACTGACTTTTTAGAATTCGCTAGAAGCTTCCAGCCTGAGACTGATCTAGACGTGTGGACGGTTCTCTCTGGTTGTCTTGCCGGTCTCGACAAGCTGGTCGAAGGCGAAGCGAAGTTGCAGTACAAGGCTGTGGTTCGTGATTTGGCTCAACCAGGGCTAGATCGACTTGGATGGGAGCCTTCCGATAGCAACTCGTCTCGTGATCTCGAACTACGCGGATTATTCATTCGATTGTTGGCCAATGTTGGTGATGATGATCTTGCACTTAAGAACGCTGGCGATTTGCACGAATCTTACTTGGTCGATGCCGGTTCGGTTGAACCGAATATTGCCGCCGCTGCGACTGGAATTGTTGCCTCTAAGGGTGACTCTGCACAGTACGAAGTGTTCTTGGATAAACACCACAATCCAAGCACACCTCAGGAAGAACGACGATACCAGTCGGCGCTTTCGGCGTTCCCTGGTGAAGCTGAAATCGACCGAACTATGGCTATGACGCTGGATGGTACGATTCGAACTCAAGATGCTCCGTACCTGCTGGCTGTTTGCATGCGAAACAAGGAACAGGGCTTCCGGGCTTGGGAGTTTGTGAAGGCGAACTGGGAGAAGATCAACAAGGACTTCCCGGCGAACTCGATCGTTCGAATGCTTTCTGGTGTGACTTCTTTGAGCAAGCCTGATCAGGCTGCCGATGTAATTGCTTTCTTTGATGATCACAAGGTTCCCCAGGGTCAACTAACTCTTCAGCAGACGCTAGAGAAACTTCGTATAAACGTTGCTCTCCGAGAGCGAGAAAGCGTATCGTTCAGCGATAGTTTGTCGATCTAAATCCTCTCCCGCTGAGCGATCGCGTAGTCAACAGGCGGGAATAACAGAAGTACTTTTAACACTGACCTACAGAATCGTTTGGTGGCTCCCGATGTCATACTTGATCCTGCGTCTGCAATGCAGGACTGTAGCGCGTTCTATCAAAGGAGCAGCTGTTGGCTGATAACGGAAATAAGCGAGACGATGACGGACAGGCACGAGAGTGGGGCAAGGCTGAGCTAAAACTCCCGGCATTGCCTCCGGTAATTTTCTTTGGCCCTGTATTTCTTGGTGTTCTGATTCATGTGTTCATCTGGAGCGGCGAGGTTATTGGCGGGAAGATCGGTCTTGTTGTTGGTTTGGTGCTGATTTCGGTTGGAGTTCTGCTGATGTACTGGTCGTGGGTTACGATGCGACGATTCGGCGAGCATCCTGAACCGGGGGTGCCTACGGAAACATTAGTTACTTCGGGTCCGTTCAAGCGCACTAGGAATCCGATATATTCTGGATTTCTATTGATCGCAGCAGGGTTGGCGATTTCTCTGAACGCTATGGCCATACTGGTTTCGGTGTTCTTCGGCGTTGCGTTGTTAACGGCTTTGGTTATTCGCCGTGAAGAGGCATATCTCCTACGTGAGTTTGGCGAGATTTACACCAAGTATGAGAATCGCACGGGACGCTGGATTTAGGTTTACGGGTGCAGTTGGTTAGATACGAGGATGATTGCGTTAGATTGCGAGTGGTTGCCGTGGTCGAAACGTAGCGATTGGGTGTTCTCTGGTTGTCACGGCAGTCTTTGGCTTACTCACAATGAAAGAGGCTGTATTTATTAATCCTACGGCGTTTGCGGCCAGAGTTTTTTCGATACGCCGGTGCTCGGCATGCCTACTGCCGTGGCAGCAATCACGCCCATTCCGAGGCTGATCCACATGGCAAGATCGTAGTTGCCATTTGTGTCGTATATCTTGCCAGCTAGCCACACAGCGCTGGACGCTCCGAACGGCATAACCATGAACATCGTGCCGTATATCGTGCCGAGACGACGAAGTCCGAATTCATCTGAAGTAACCGTGCCTGTAAGTGAAATCACTGACGTCCACGAACTACCGATAATTACGACTCCGAGAATAGCTATGGGCATACTACCTGCCATGAGAAGCACGCCGTATCCAATTGCTCGCATTCCGTATGCTATCGAAAGCAGTGGTCGGCGTCCGAATTTATCGGCAAGGAATCCGAAACATAGACCGCCAATGAGCCCTGCAACGCCTACCGTAGCGAGCGCGATAGCACCCTGAACCGCCGTAGCACCGAAGTCAGTAGCGAAAGCGACGAAGTGGGCATTCACGAAGCCCATTGTGTAGCCTCATATGAAGAAACCAATCGTGAGTCGCCAGAAAATTCCGGTTCGACACGCCTGACCAAACGACATTCCAGCGTTTGGGTCGGCTGATCCTTTGCTGAAATTTAACGCATCTGTACTCGCCGAGGTTTTGTCTCTAAGGTCGGCATGTTCGCCGGGGCCAGGTCGACTCTTCAGTAGTAGGAAGACGAGCGGCAGGATAATCACCAACAGTATTCCGCCGAGGATTAAATAGCCTTCGCGCCAGCCGATGTAGGCGACAGCTAGAGCAGCGATTGGGACTAGGGCGGTTTCACCGGCTGCAGAACCGGTTCCAGCGAGAGACATAGCGAGGGCTCGTCGTTTGGTGAACCATGCCCCGATGATCTTCGCTACGGCTCCAGGAGATGCCAGCGTGAAGCCGATGCCCATAATGATGAACGTGAGATAAACGTGCCAAAGTTCTTGAACCAGAGACATTGCCCCTAGTGCGATTCCGCCAATGAGGACCCCGGTGGCCGCAACCATCTTTGGGTCGTACTTGTCGGCGAGCATTCCTGCTACGGGTCGTAGGCCGCCTGTTGCCAATCCTGCAATCGCAAGCGCACCTGCGAGTGATCCTCGGCTCCAGTCGAATTCTTCTGTGACGGGCTTCAGGAACACGCCGAATGAGAATCGAGATCCTGCGCCACCGAAGAGCATGAGCGCGGTACCGAAAACGACTATCCAGCCGTAATGTATATTGCGAATTTTGGAGATTATTTAGGTTACCGGATGAGCGAGCTGTGCTTATTTAAGTGGCGGGGCAGATGGCAGAAAAGAGTATCTGATCCCCTCGTATATTGGTGAGGCAGAGACCAGTAGTAATGAAAGGAAAGCGCATGTCGATTGACGACTGAAGCGAGTGATATTCCTGTGGTGACGTCTGATTGCCACTGTGTTAGTTCCTCTGTCATCGGAATGAAAAATGGTCTCGTGATCGAGCGCGTCGCAACCCAACCTCAGATCCGACGGCTTCGCCCAGTAATTCGACGTTATGTAGGTTACGGACAAAAAAGAGGGTGACCAAAGCCACCCCTTTTTTGTATTTCGCTTTTGTGATTTGGTCGATTACGACTTAGCTGCTGAGCAGACGGTGTCGATGATCAACTGGCTAACCACGTATGGGTCAACGT
>CAWVYJ010000119.1:0-3619 GCA_963934365.1 uncultured Dehalococcoidales bacterium
ATTCTCACCAAGAACGACAAAGAAGTCAGCATGAAGAACGCTGCTTGGCTCACGGCGTTTTGGTGGGGAGTTGCAACTGTATGCGGTATCTGGATTTTCAGCCAGGGTACGTCAGAGCAAGGCGTTAACTATGCCACTGCATTCGTTGTTGAAAAGGCTCTGAGCATCGACAACCTTTTTGTCTTCCTCGTTATATTTACCTACTTCCGATTGCCGGGCGATATACGCCTGCGAGCTCTGTTCTTCGGAATCATAGGCGCATTGCTTGCAAGGGCAATTTTTATTGCCGTAGGTATCAGTATTATTACCGCCTTCTCGTGGATTCTGTTCGTACTAGGAGCGTTCCTGATCTATACGGGATACAAGATAGCGTTTGTCGGTGATTCGGAAGTCGACCCCGGACAAAACCCTGTAGTCAAAATTTTCCGAAAGTTAATGCCCGTCACCGATGAATATGACGGTCACAGTTTTTTCAAGCGTCTTCCCAACGGGACGAAAGCCGCCACACCTTTCTTGCTGGTAATCATTGCACTAGGGACGACCGACATTTTGTTCGCAATTGACTCGATCCCGACCGTGTTCGGAATTACACAGGATCCATTCATTGTTTGGACATCCAACGCGATGGCAGTACTCGGACTTCGACCGTTATTCTTCTTGCTATCTGGGCTGGTGAAAATTTTCCGGTTCCTACAATACGCACTGTCGGTCGTTCTGGTACTAATCGGAATAAAAATGGTGTTGGAAGAAGCGGCGCACACCTTAGACTTTCACCTTCCAGAGATTATGGAAGCACCGTTCCTTTCTCTGGGAGTGATCACGGTGATTTTCACGGTCGCTATCGTTCTATCCAAGATATTCCCGGCTCCAGAAGAAGCCGTATTAGCAACAGAATCGGAAGAGTAAGAGTGGTCGTTTCTTCAGGCTGGAAAACGAACTCATCAACAAAAGACCTTGAAGCCGATTTACGAGCATCTGTAGACGGCGAAGTACGGTTCGACAGCATCTCGAAGCAGATGTATTCCACTGATGCTTCGATCTATCAGATGGAACCGATTGGTGTTGTGATTCCGCGCGATGCTGGCGATGTGCAAGCCGTTCTTGAAATCGCTGGCAAGAACGGTGTTTCGGTACTGCCACGCGGTGGCGGGACCGGGCTTTCGGGGCAGACGGTGAATCACTCGGTGGTAATTGACTTTTCGAAGTACATGCACGATGTGATCGAGATTAATAAAGAAGAACAATGGGTACGCACCCAGCCGGGCGTCACGATCGACGAGTTGAATCGTCAACTCAAGCCGTCGGGACTGTTTTTCACCCCCGACCCGAGCACTTCTAACCGAGCCAACGTTGGCGGAGCTATGGGTAACAACTCCTGCGGAACCCACTCAATCATATACGGTAAGACTGTCGATCATGTACTCGAAATGGACGTCACACTTTCCGATGGCACACAGACCAACTTCGGTATGAGCGATGCAGCTGCGCTTGAAGGTTTACTACGCAAGCAAGGACTCGAAGGCGACATTTACCGAGGTGTGACCGAGATTTCGGCCAGAGCAGCCGGACTGGTCGAATCTAAGTTCCCAAAAATTCTACGACGAGTCGGTGGATACAACATCGACCGTACTCAGGACGCCTCGGCGCTGAATCTCACTCAGGTAATGGTTGGTTCTGAAGGAACGCTGGCAGCAGTAACAGCGGCGAAACTTAACCTTGTGAAAATTCCGAAGCACAAAGTTTTCGGAGTCGTACACTTCTCAAGCTTGATCGAATCGATGGAAGCGACCGTCGCTATTCTTGAAGAGTCGCCTGCAGCTATTGAGCACGTCGGCCAGTTGATTATCGATCAAGCTCGACGCTCATTAGGATTCGCACGAGCGATTGGATTTCTACAAGGCGAGCCAACTGACGTATTGGTCGTTGAATTCAGCGGTGATGATGAAGCCGAGACTCGCTCTCGACTCGACCATATGGTCGAAAAGCTTGACCGCCTGAAACTCGGGTTCACCACTACGAAGTTGTACTCAGCAGCTGAACAAGCCGAAGTGGCCGATTTCAGGCGTGCCGGGCTCGGTCTGCTAATGAACGTTGATGGACCAGCCAAGCCGTTAGCATTCGTGGAAGACACAGCTGTCTCCCCTGAAAAACTTCCCGCATATGTAGCTCGATTCGACGAAATCGTTAAGAGCCACGGTACAGAAGCCGGTTACTACGGTCACGCAAGTGTCGGCTGTCTCCACATACGTCCATTAATTAACATCAAAACACGGGACGGCATGGAAAAAATGGAGGCGATTGGAACTGATATCGCCGAGTTGGTTCAAGAATTCGATGGTGCATATTCAGGCGAACATGGTGACGGTATTGTTCGTGGATTCTTCACCGAAAAACTGTTTGGCAAGGAACTCACAGACGCCTTCAGGGAAGTCAAAAAGGCGTTCGATCCGAGCAGGATCATGAACCCGGGGAAAATCTTCGATACTCCCGATATTAAAGAGAATCTTCGTTTCGGCGACACCTACCGAACTACTGAAATCTCGACTCGTCTAGATTTCAAAAAAGAGGGTGGATTCGCCTCCGCTGTCGAAATGTGCAACGGCGTTGGCGCATGTCGGAAGGTTAACGCCGGTGCGATGTGCCCTTCGTTCATGGCGACCCGAGAAGAAAAACACACGACTCGTGGTCGTGCGAACGCTTTGCGGGGAGTTCTTTCAGGGTCGATACCAACTGAAAGCTTTAGCTCGAAGAAAATGATCGACGTCCTCGATCTTTGTCTGGGATGTAAATCCTGCAAATCTGAGTGCCCTTCGAACGTCGATATGGCGAAGATTAAGTACGAATATCTGTATCAGTACTACAAGACTCGCAAGATTCCATTGAGCTCTAAGCTCGTATCCGATATTCACCGAATTAGTTCAATTTCGGCACCCGTGGCTCCAATAGCCAACGCTGTTACTCGTTCGCTACCGGTGCGATTGTTATTCGAAAAGGTCGCAGGATTCGATCGCTCCCGACCATCACCCAAAGTAGTTCGCAACACTTTCCAAAAGTGGTTTTTGAAGCACAAGCCGCAGAGTACTAACTCACGCGGCAAAATCGTTTTGTTCCACGATACGTTCATGAACTTCAACCACCCAGCTATTGGAATGTCGGCGACCCGAGTTCTTGAAGCTCTTGGCTTTGAAGTTGTCGTATTGAACGAGCGCAAGTGTTGTGGGCGTCCGATGATTTCTAAAGGCTTACTCGATGAGGCAGGTGAAAATGCCCGTTACAACGTCGACCTGCTTTACCCTTACGTTCAAAATGGCGTGAAGATAGTCGGCTGTGAAGCCAGTTGTGTTTCAGCAATGACCGACGATTGGCCCGATCTACTGAACGGTGACGACAAGGCGAAACAAGTCGCGTCTTTGGTGGTTACCATCGAAGAATTGCTCGTAGAAACTACAGGCGATGACGGGCAACAGATCAAGTGGACAGATCGTGCAAAACAGGTGAAGTTCTTCGGACACTGTCACCAGCGTGCACTTACGGGAACGAAGAGTTCGATGGCTGCTTTAAACCTGCCACCAAACTTCGAAGCGAGCGAGATTTCAGCTGGTTGCTGCGGTATGGCAGG
>CAWVYJ010000120.1:0-3537 GCA_963934365.1 uncultured Dehalococcoidales bacterium
TGTCATCTCCACCGTAAAAACTCTCGGCATCATGCTGCGGTTTGTAGCCGATCTCCCGTTTCGCCGTTTCGATGTCGAAGACGTTGTAAGTATTGTCTGAAATCACATAGTAATGGGCGCTCGGACGTAGCTTGCCCGCCCGTGCCGTTTTGTAGCAAGCATCGACGAATCGTGCAGAGTCTTCCTGATGACACCAAACTGTGAAGTATGAAATCTCGTCCTTCTTCCCGTTAGTCGGGTTTATGCCACCCCAACGAGCCGCAACCGCACTTTGGCCCTGCGCTCCTAGTCGATGGCACCACGCTTCTACGTAAGCCTTCTCTACGCCGTAATCACCATTTGGACACGGCTCAGTCATAACCGATAATGGCTCCGGCCAAGGATCAACTTCTTTGAAACGACGGTTGGCAATCGGAGAGTTTTCTTCCCTCGTATAGCCATAATATGCCGTACCAGTAGCATGCACGGAACTCGATCCTATGACGACGGCATTTGGACAAACATCCATGATCGCCTTGAAAACCCGATCGGTCATCGCATTCATGTCGCTGAGCGGATCTTTTCGAGCAAGATAAACAACTAGATCACGATATTCGAGCGCACTACGCAACTTTGCATCATCTAACGAAGCGTCAAGTTCTATGAATTCTCGGTGCGCCGAGGGATCAGTCGCTGCATCAGGCGCACCTGGCAGGTCGGCCGAAACGACGCGGTACTCAGAATCTAGTTGAGGCAAATAAGTGCGCAAACCTGCGCCAATCGTGCCCTTGCCGCCTATCAACAGAGTGCTAATCAATATTGTGTCCCGATCATGTGAATAATCCGTTTCGCTAAACGTCATCTATCGCCTGAGATCAGCAATATTACCGCTGCCCATAAAACTGTGAATCTAATTCGAAGTGTCTGTATAAAAATTGCCACGGAATTAATAATCGACACCCGAATTACGTCGCAGAGGCTCGGGTGGGTAATGTATGGAACGTAAGTTCGAGCTAATACGGTTACAGGACGTATAACACCGTAGAATTCACACTCCTAGACACCGACATTCACCATGTAGTCAATGGCAAGTTTGCAATACAGTCGTTCGCTAAATACAGAACATCGTGCTACTGGGTAACGTTCACGATTTGTGAAGGCATGTTTTACTCGGACATGAAACAAAAGCATGCTGCTTCTGAAATTGCTCAGAAGTAGACTGCTTTTGATTTGGCAGCGTGACTAAGTGGCAAACGACCGGTTACAGATCGCGCATGAAAGTAACGTCTTGTGCGAACGCTTCCTTGCTTCCGCTAACAAGATCGATCTGGCCCCTGCCCTTCACATCTTGCTTAGATCCATCACGCTCCGGCTCAACATATCGATCGAACCATTCCTGAAGCTGCTTCGCCATATGTCTGATTATTGACCTAAACGCTATATCGTCTATAGCGTTTACCGTTTCGTTTGGATCATTTCCCAAATCGTAGAACTCGTTCGGTCCGTCGGGATATCGATGAATGTATTTCAGAGATTTGGTTCTTATCATCCGCGTTGGACCGTACTCATCCGCCACAACAACCGACAAATCTCCTGCCGGAATCGCACCCTCCAACGTCGCAGAGAAGCTCGTTCCGGGAAGTGAATCTCGAACGTTGCCAATGGTGTAACCCAAACGCACATAATCCAATATCGTCGGCATCAGGTCGTAGTGACTAAGTAGCCCCGGCTCAACTTCGCCTTGCGGAACATGTCCAGGTCGTGACATTAGCGTCGGCACTTTCACTGCGGTGTCGTACATATTCGCCGGATACGTCCCGTTGCCTTTGCCCCAAATACCGTGGTGCCCCATGCTCATACCGTTGTCGGCAGTGAAAACAATCAACGTATTCTCGCGAAGATCGTTCGCCTCAAGCCAATCGATCAATCGACCTATGTTGTCGTCCATTGCCGTGATCGCAGCGAAGTATCCACTTAGGAGTTGACGGCGCTCGTCTGCTGTCTCGCCGACACTACCTGAAGACCCCTCTTTTAGCAGATGATTCGGGTGAATCGTATCCCAGCGAACGGAGTCGAATGTACAGTTGTCGAAATAGTCGTTGTATATGTCGGATGGATGCTGCTCACTACCCCATGGAGCGTGCGGTGCCGTGTAGTGAACGTTCATAGAGAACGGATTATCTGAACTTTTTTGATCGTCCAAATACTCAATTGCATTGTCCGTAATCACATCACTAAAGTAGCCGTCCGATGTGTACTGCTCACCGTCCTGGAACATCGGTGCATTGTAGTAATCACCGGAACCAGTAGCGTGAACGTTCCAGTAGGCAAAACCAGCCTGAGGCGTGGCGGAATCACCGATGTGCCACTTACCGCTCAGAGCAACGTCATAGCCATTATCGCCAAGAATTTCGGTGTAGGTAGTACGACCCTGAAGGTACTGAATAGTCTTGCCATCACCCGGTAAATCAACCGAGTTGCCCGCTCTTAGAAAATCCTGAACACCATGCTGCGAGGGTATTTGGCCTGTAAGAATCGACGCTCTTGCTGGCGAACAAACCGGCGAAGCACAAAAGAAATTTTCGAACCGAATTCCGGTCTCCGCTAGTCGATCCAAGTTCGGCGTCTTAAGCTCAGGCGTTCCAGCGCAGTTCATCGCCCACGCCCCCTGATCGTCGCTCAGGATGAACAATATATTGGGTCGGTGCGTATCGGTACTGGCCACGAAAACTCCTAATAAGAAACGATGAAAACCAAAATAGAATTCTACCGTCCTATGCCGTCGATTAGGCTCTGGCAGTCTTCGATTTTTATCTCACACAGCAATATCAAATTACCGACAATCGCATACGTCGAGTAGCTCGTACGTGTCGAACTAATACCCCCCGAAGCGAATGGGGCTGGCTTACGTCGACCAGTTGCGACGTCCGCTATTTCCTGACCCGAGCTAATCGCTTCGGTCTGCGTTTCGTACACGCGAACTTCAACGTCACGCTGGTCATAGAATCCATACCAAACGCTCGCTACGTCGGGCAACGTCTCAGGTGAAAGCTCCTTCGACTTCTTCCATCCCGCAACAGCGACATCGTCGGCAGTGAACACACCGTTTGGAAGCGTGATTTGAACGGCGTCAAGCTCTGGTTCAGATATCGATTCACCAACCGGTTCGGCACTACTATCCGGCCCACAAGCAGAGGCAACCATCGAGATCACCAGTACAAAGACTACAAGTAATAAGAATCGTATATTGCTCATGGCTCGGCAGTATAGCTCAAGCCTTCCAACGAAACGAGCTACGACCGATTTCGCACGTAACCATGTACTTCGCTCATCGACTTAATTACTGAGCCGCTCCAATCGACCACCCCGACTCGTAGCGCATCAACCGCACCTTCGTCCTCGGTGATCAGATCGTCGATTTAGACCACATCGATTCTCACTCGCGGCCCCTTTTAACTCACCCGATCTGCCATCGCCAGCGAAAAGTGTTTCATCAGCCGAAACGCCCAACTCATCGAGTACTACTTGATACGCCTTGGCATCAGACTTACGAACGTG
>CAWVYJ010000121.1:0-3420 GCA_963934365.1 uncultured Dehalococcoidales bacterium
AGATTCCCAGTTTTCGATACAGATCACGATGACGTAGTTGGTATTTTCTCGGTAAAAGATGCTCTGGCATCGCTATCAGAAGGATCGCTTGATCCAGATTTCTCCGTGATCAATTTACTTCGACAGGCCAACTTCGTTCCGGAAACAAAACGGCTTGATGACCTATTTGATGAAATGCAGGAATCAGGACACAAAGTCTCGCTTGTGGTTGATGAGTTCGGTGGCATCGCTGGTTTAATCACGCTGTCACGATTGGTAGAACAAATAGTCGGACGAACTGGTGAGGAAGGCAATAAGCCTGACCGCAGATTCGTCATGGTCAACGAAAACACGTTCGTTCTCGACGGTGGCTTAGAGATAGGCGAAGCCAATGACGAGCTTGGGTTAGAAATTCCTGAGGGGGATTACGAAACCATCGCCGGTTTCTTCCTCGAGCAGGCTCAAAAGCTTCCTGAACCCGGTACACGTGTTCGCTTCGGTAATTTGCGCATGCAAATTGGTGACATGGACGGATCAAAAATCCTCAACATTCAAGTACGGCGGGTGACTGAGGTCGCCGAAGTCGTTCAGTAGACGGAACCAAATGTCTACGAAATCGAAATTTATTGATCTCCTCGCCACAGGGCTCGATCGCGCCGGTGTTAACGACGGATCAAAATTGGTAGTTGGATTTTCAGGCGGTCCCGATTCCAGTGCTTTACTT
Source organism: uncultured Dehalococcoidales bacterium (assembly GCA_963934365.1). Lineage (GTDB taxonomy): Bacteria > Chloroflexota > Dehalococcoidia > Lucifugimonadales > Lucifugimonadaceae > Lucifugimonas. Next base: position 704 of record CAWVYJ010000121.1, read on the forward strand.
GCAGGGCTAACTGAGCTTTCCTATCAACGACGCCTCGTATTGGTCGCTGCGTACGTAAATCACAAGATTCGAGCGGATTCATCCGACTCTAATCAGATATTTGCTCAGCTAATTGCCGAGAATCTAAATGTTGAGTTTATCGCCACAACAGTCGATGTTCCTCGAATCGCAGCAAAGCAGAAAATCTCGATCGAATCGGCGGCCAGAACTTCTCGCTACCTCGCACTCGCAGATGTAGTCGACTCACATGGTGCAGTTGGAGTCGTCACCGGCCACACGCTCGACGACCAGGCAGAAACAGTTTTACAGCACGCAGCCCGAGGTGCGGGGTTAAGAGGTGTATCAGGAATGCGATTTAATTCCATCCTAAAAATCCCAACCTCCGATATCGAATTAAATGTTCTGCGCCCGATGCTCGATACACCGCACTCGGAGTGCATCGAATACTGCCAACAAGTTGTAATCAATTATGTGATCGATGAATCAAACGCAAGCCGCGACTATACCCGTAATAGGCTTCGACTCGACGTACTCCCTCAGCTTAACGCCGCTATTCCAGAGGCATCGCAATCCTTGGCTCGGCTCGCTAAAAATTCCATAGACGATTTAAGCATCATCGAGTGGGTTGTTGAACGTAATCTTACGAACTCACGAATCGACAAACTTCGCTACTCTCGTGCGGATGTTGCGAAACTCCCAAATAGCCTCGTCGGAAGAATGCTGATGCGGGCGTACGAACTACACGTCGGCCATGCCCTGAATCTTGAACGGACTCATGTTTCGAAGATGGTCAGCCTATTATCAGGAAAAAGCGGTACGGTTATCGGACTGCCGAATGCGACAGAGTTTTATGTTGATAAGAACGAGTTCGGATTCCGTTCTGATGACCATGACGACTGCCCGTATCCGGATTCGATTTCGCTCCAAAAGCTAAACGTTCCCGGTGCTACTGAACTTGCCTCAGATTTAACGCTGCAAGCCGAACTGATAGACCGCCCACATATTCTCGATCACCAAAACCAGCATGTGACTTACGCCGCTCCAAATCTGCTCGCGAGCGACCTCAACTTACGTAACCGAATAGACGGAGATCGTTTTCAACCTCTCGGGATGAAATCACACGTCAAACTGCAAGATTTCTTCGTCGATTCTGCGGTCCCGGAACGTTGGAGAAATCGAGTTCCGATCATCGATTCAGCGAAGGGAATCCTATGGATCGTCGGTTACCGACTTGCTGATTGGGCAAAAGTTTTGCCGGAGCATCAGACAGTGGTGAGATTCGAGCTCACCGGGTCAAAAGAGCGTTAGCAACAAAAGTCAGTAGCCAGTCACTGAATGAACTAGCGAAAAGCCTAGAGAACCTGCGAAAGTCTAGGATTCACCGAAAGGCCAGGTATACGACCACGTTTGGCGATTGCTTTGCCGTCGATCTCTTTGATGTCGGCAGTGAACGAAATCGGGCTTGCCGCAGCAATGTAATAGCCGACGGCGAACACGCTAACCGGCGCACCAGCATCGACGAATTCTCGAATTCGCTCGGGTGTAATTCCGCCACTAACGAAAATATCAACATGGCTGTGCCCGCCTTGATCGAGCCTAGCTCGAATTTCATGCACCAACTCTGGAGTAACCCCACCGCGTTCTTTTGGTGTGTCGAGTCTAATGCCACGAAGTCGTTCTCTTAGCGCCTTAGCAACATCGAGAGCCTCTTCAGCTTCATCCTTGAACGTGTCGACGAGAGCCACGCGTGGAACCTCAGGAGGCATGTGCTTGTCGAATGCAAGAATTGATCGCACCGTGTCGCCCATAAGCAGCACAAGCGAGTGAGGCATAGTACCTGACGGTGTTAGGCCATGAAGTTGCTGTCCGACGACCGAAGAGCTTGACGCACACTTGCCAACAACGGCCGAGTAGTCCATCACGCCAACCACTTCAGGATGAACGTGTCGAGCGCCATAAGCAATGACCGGAATGCCGTCACCAGCATTGACGCACTCGGAAGCGGCCGTTGCCCAACCCGTGCAAGAAGCCAGCGTGCCAAGAATGGCAGTTTCAAATAATCCGAACGATGCGTACGGAGCTCGGATTCGCAGACCAACTTCACCACCGGTTACGGTAACGCCTTCATCGAGTGCCCAAACTTCTCGCCCAGTTTCTGGAAGTACTCGATCGAGTAGAGTCTTTACTTCGGTGATGCCACAGAAAACGCCGTCACGTTCCGCGGTGAATTCAACTACCACTTCTGGATTGACGCCTTCGTTACGAAGGATAGTCAATGCTCTGTGTAGTTCGTTGTCGGCTGTGTACCCGGTTAGTACCGAGCGGCCAATTTCAAAATCGCCGGGAGTAGTCATATTTTGCAGTTCCGGGTGCGCAATCGTACAAGTAGCTACGGACGTAACCAACTCTAGCGACCGTGCAATTCAAAGGTCAAGATGCAGATGGCGGAACTGAGCGACCTTTAAACCTCAACCTTAGTAGCCCTTTTACATCTTCCCACGCTGTCGAAACGATTTTCACTCGGGTGTCTGGGTCGTCTTCCCAGTGCACCGGTATCTCTTTTATGCCATAACCAGCCTTACCGGCAAGTAACAGGAGTTCGGTATCAAGGAACCAAGCGTTGTCTTTGACGAGGGGTAATATGTTCTCGGCTGTTCGTCGCGATATCGCCTTGAACCCGCACTGGGCGTCCTTCCACTTTGTGAGAGGAAAGAAGA
>CAWVYJ010000122.1:0-3385 GCA_963934365.1 uncultured Dehalococcoidales bacterium
GGGATCATCATTTCAAAAAACTCAATGCGACTGGAGATAACGTGCTCTCGCACTTCAGCCCCGATAGCAGAAGCCGCAGGTACAGATGGCACACCCGCGCGGTACGGTGAATCAATAGTTTCATCGGTCCATTGCATGTACACACGATTGTTGTCACCAGGCACCGTTCCGCCATTGAAAGTAATAGTCACTTCAGAACGCTGACCAGCTGTGGTGTAGGCATCACCCTGTTGCTGAAGCAATGTCGCTACTTTGCGGGCGGTTCCTGGCTTCACGTCGTAGACGCGTCTAATCACGTACATAACTAGCTCCTTGGTTCTTATCCCTTATACGATTCGACTGACTGCATGGCGTGAATACTGGGATATTTTTAGTAATATTTATCGATCAGTGAATAATATTTTGACCGAACACGATCAAAGTACATCGCAAACCAACTCCCAGTAAATGGGTGCATAGCGTTTTCATCATAATTTCACGCCGATTAGGTAATTATCAGAGATATGATGAAATGGTTGTCGCCTAACAAATAGGCCAAACTAAACGGAATGAGCAATTACGCTTGTTCGACTGGAGCAATGGATGAAGATCGGCGCCCCGAGGGAGTCAGATCCCAACGAGAATCGTGTGGCACTTGTGCCAGAGACAGTTGAACGCCTCGTCAAAGCTGGCCACGAAATATTTATTGAAGAAGACGCAGGGACAGCCGCTGGCTTCCCCGATTCTGCCTATGCTGAAGCAGGGGCAAAGACTGCCTCTGCAACCGAGATAGCCGGATCGGTCGATATTTTCGTCCACGTCCAACCTCCTACTTCGGAAGAAGTCGGCTCCCTGAAAAAGGGCAGCATCGTTGTAAGCACATTGAGTGCGCGAACGAACGCACCGGCAGTAGCGTCACTCACTTCAGCTGGAGCAACCGTGCTGGCGATGGAGCTGGTTCCAAGAATCGCCCGAGCACAACGAATGGACGTTCTGTCGTCTCAGGCGTCTATCGCCGGATACAAAGCTGCACTTCTCGCAGCGAACTCGCTCGGTAAATATCTTCCGATGATGATGACCGCTGCTGGAACTATTCCACCAGCGAAAATTCTAGTGCTCGGAGCCGGTGTTGCTGGACTTCAAGCAATCGCCACTGCACGCCGACTAGGTGCGGTGGTTGAAGCATTCGATGTTCGCGCCGCTGCCGGTGAGCAGGTCGAAAGTCTTGGCGCTAAATTTATTCAACCACCAGCAGCCGAAGACGCTGAAGGTGCCGGGGGATACGCCCGAGCACAGACCGAAGACGAACAAGCAGCACAGCGAGAGTTCCTTAAAGGGCACATCGCCGATGCTGACGCCGTAATTACGACGGCTGCGATTCCAGGTCGCCCTGCCCCGCTACTAATGACCGAAGATATGGTCGACGTAATGAAGCCGGGTAGCGTAGTTATCGATCTCGCTGCGGAATCGGGCGGAAACGTCGCAGGTACGGTCGCCGGTGAAATCATCAACAAGAATGGTGTAATGATCAACGGGCCTATCAACGTCCCAAGCTCGATGCCGTTCCACGCAAGCCAACTCTACTCTAGAAACGTAATGGCGCTATTTGATCTAATCATTGATCGAAAAGAAGGAACTCTAACCCTCGATTTCGAAGATGAAGTGATCGACACCATGTGCGTCGCCCACGACGGCGAAGCACGACACGGATTAGGTGAATAAATGTTTGACGCTGAAGCGCTAATCATCGCTCTAACAGTATTCGTACTGGCGATTTTCATTGGTTACGAAGTAATCACCAAAGTGCCGCCCACGTTGCACACTCCGCTTATGTCGGGGTCAAACGCAATTTCTGGCATCGTAATTGTGGGTGCATTACTGGTTGCCGGTAAGGCTGAAGGCCTTCCTGGACAAATTCTTGGGGCCATCGCAGTCGGACTCGCCATGATCAATGTAGTTGGTGGCTTAATGGTTACTGACAGAATGCTCAAGATGTTCAGAAGGTCTGGTCAGAAATAATGGAAACCACCCATCTTTTTGGCGTGAACGGAATGAATATTACGAATGCGGCATACATAGTCGCTGCGATTTTGTTCATTGTCGGACTCAAACAACTCGGTTCGCCAGCCACAGCTCGAAACGGCAACCGAATGTCTGCACTTGCGATGTTGGTTGCAATCATCGCTACCGTAGTTGGTAACGATATTGCATCTTGGGAATTCATTCTCGCTGGTGCCATCGTCGGTTCCGCAATAGGAGCGTTTTCGGCCCGCAAGGTCGCAATGACCTCTATGCCGCAACTTGTAGCAATCTTCAACGGTTTCGGCGGAGCCGCTTCGGCGGTGATTGCTGCAGCCGAGCTCATTCGACTGATCAACGACGGAACTGACATTGCTCAGGACGTTTCGATAACGATAATGGCCTCTGTAATCGTTGGTGGAGTGACTTTAACCGGTAGCTTCATCGCTTACGGCAAGCTTCAAGGCATCGTACCGACTCGACCGATTCTGCTTCCGATTCGAAATGTAATCAACGTTGCTCTGCTAATTGGAATGATCGCATCCACTGTTTGGTTGGTGATTGATCCTTCGATGACAGCCTTCATGATCGCTGGCGCAATTGCTCTTGCCCTCGGAATCCTTGTTGTGATTCCAATTGGTGGAGCCGACATGCCGGTGGTAATCGCTCTGTTGAACTCGTACTCGGGTATCGCTGGAGCAGCGACTGGTTTCGTGCTTGGAAATACCATCCTTATCATCGCTGGTTCGCTGGTCGGTGCATCGGGTCTGATTCTCACAAGAATCATGACAAAGGCGATGAACCGATCTTTGGCGAACGTAATGCTCGGCGGATTCGGTGTTGAAGATGGCGTAGCAGCCGGTGGTGGCGACGACGATCGTCCGGTCACTTCGATTCAAGCTGAAGACGCAGCAATGATGCTGGCGTATGCACAATCGGTGATATTCGTTCCCGGTTACGGCTTAGCAGTTGCTCAGGCTCAGCACCAGGTTCGCGAACTTGCTGACTTGCTCAAGGAAAAAGGCATTAGCGTTCGCTACGCCATTCACCCTGTCGCAGGTCGAATGCCAGGTCACATGAATGTGCTACTCGCCGAGGCAAACGTTCCTTATGACGAGCTGAAGGATCTAGACGAAATCAACAGTGAGTTCCAGCGAACCGACGTTGCTGTCGTGATCGGCGCGAACGACGTTACTAACCCATCGGCACGAACCGACAAGTCGAGTCCAATCTTTGGTATGCCGATTCTGAACGTTGATGCCGCTCAGTCGGTCATCATGATGAAGCGTGGAATGTCATCTGGATTCGCCGGAGTGCAGAACGAACTGTTCTACCTCGACAAGACTCAGATGCTATTCGGTGACGCCAAGGACTCTGTAGAGAAGAT
>CAWVYJ010000123.1:0-3356 GCA_963934365.1 uncultured Dehalococcoidales bacterium
TTGTGTACGAAGCGAGCAGAACCATATCAGTGATGAGCTGGTGGCTAAGAGAGTCCGTAATAATGAAATGTCGCTTTTTACAACAGTCGTTATTTCTTGAAGTGATTGTTTATTAGTTCAACTTACCTGTTTAGGAGAATAGCTGTCGCAAATTGCAACACAATACACAGTTGTGGGGTTACTAGGGGGGGATGATTCTTGCTTCGAACATGTAGGGAAATTTTAAAAATAGAGCGCAGTGTTTGATTGTGACGGTTTTTAAATTATTCTGTGTAACGTATGGTAATGCTCGGCTACCAGCCAGTCCGAACTGAAAGGGATGAACTCATGTATGGAACTATATTTAACTTGAAAGTTAAACCTGGTCATGAACAAGATTTATTAGAAATTATGGATGGAAACACTCCGAAAGGAGGGGTCGCATGGTTTTTAATGAAACCCGACGATGATAATGCGGATTTAATTGGTGTCGTTGTGTTTGAAAGTAAAGAAGCACATATAGCTAACGCAAACAGCCCCGAACAAAATGAATCCTTCGCGAAATTAATGGAGCATCTTGATTCGGAACCAACTTGGACAGATGGAGAATACGTCCAGGGTGTGATGCTTTAAATAGCTGAATAGCTAGCCATTAGACAAAATCCTAGCTTATTCAATCTAGAGGAACGTGTAGATGCTGCCTTTGATCTTCAGGAAAAGTAAGACTTCGAGCAGGTACGAGTGGCTATAACTACTCAAACAGATGCTTCGACCAGCACCTCTGAGACCTTTGACGTCGTTATTGTCGGTGGCGGGATCGCAGGCCTGACGACCGCATACCGACTCGACAGCGAGAATGTTCTGCTGCTCGAAAAAGAGCCAATCGCCGGAGGACGCACGCTCTCAACGAACATGGGTCCCTTTGTCTTCAACCAGGGAGCCCAAATGATTCCTGGCGGTGAAACTAACGTCGCCAAACTCGCCGACGAGTTAGGTGTAGCTCGTACTCTCATCAACAAGACAAAAACGTCCACGTACATCAACGACAAGTTCGTTGTTGCCTCGTCAGAGTTCAAATACCTATTGGGACTCCCGATTCCGCTGATAGAAAAAATCAAGATGGGATTGAAAATTCTGCGTATGCAATCTCGATACAGCGGGGTCGTAGACAAATCACCTCGTTCCGACGATCCGAAATTCCGAGAGTTGGCTGAGAAAACTCTCGTTGACCTGTTGAACATTCGCCATCCGGATGTGAAGGCACTCTGGGATTCGATTTCTAAATCATCCAGCACCCTCCGTGCCGATGAAGTAGCGGCCTTTCAACCCGTCAATACGTTCCTTCACCATGCAGCCGACGAATTTTTCGTAGAGGGAGGCACGATAGAGGTCACACGAGCACTCGCGAACCAAACCAAAGCCAGAGTAGAGACAAGCGCAAGCGTCACAGAAGTCGCTCCAACTGATACGGGTGTTTCAATCCAGTACGAGAAAAACGGGGCAACGCATAGTGTTCAAGCGCGTAAGTGCGTCATGGCCGTTCCGGCTCCGCTGGCACTTAGCGTTCTCCGTGATCTACCCGAAGCCAAGCGAGCGGCGTTGGCGCAGTGCGAATATGGCGCCATGTCATCAGCGGCATTTCTGGTCGACAAACCTTCTGAGTACTTCTTTGGGAAAGGAAATTGGCGTGTGCCAGTGGTCGGAATGACGACCATCGGAATCGGAGATCCGACTTACACTTTCTCCGAAGATATGAAACTGCAGGACGGCCGTGGATTGATCAGGTTGTACGCTGGGGATGATGGATCACGAATGCTTCAGCAAATGACGGATGACGAGGCACTAGAAGTATTTCAAAATGACATGTTCCACATCTTCCCCGCCGCTCGTGGACTCGCACTTGATCGCGCCCTCAAACACTGGCCATACGCGATCTGTCCATGGCGGATCGGCAGGTTGGATGCGATCGACGATATACGTGCCTCGCACGACAATATTCACTACTGTGGGGACTACACCGAAAACTCCGGTCTTGAGTCTTCAGTACTGAGCGCCCTACGAGTAGTTTCAGAACTTTCTAACGGGTAGCTCGCCAGCTAAGCAGACCTAATGACGATGGATATGTGGATGTACCTCGGGGCCAGTTGGCGGGTTATCGTCGCTGTGATCATGTTTGTGCCAGTCGTACGTTTCTAATTCTTCGGTCAAAGTAACTTCGCCATCGAAAACAGTTTTTACTTCGGCGATTCCGCGTTCACGGTTTTCGGGTGCTGAAAGGTCTGGACCAACATGAACCAGAAATAGCTCTTTCACTCCAGCTTCGGCAGCCATCTCTGCGGCGCCAAGCGTTCCTGTTTGGCCGACATCAGCAGGACGACGGGCATCGTAAACCGATTCGAAATTGCCACACATCGAAACGAGAGCATCCGCTCCATGAGCTAATTCGACGACCTTCTCGCAAGGCTCGGTATCTCCTGTGAACACAATCGAACCCTCCAAAGTGTCCAGTCGATATGCCAGCGAATCGTGATACGGCTCGACATGCTCTGCTGGTGCCGCGGTGACTTCAAAATCTTTCCCGGTGAATACCGTTCCGGGACCAACGTCGCGGGCTTTCACGTTCATCCGTGGCCTCGGCAGAATTCCACCTCGATGCTCATACGTCGATTTGCTTAGCGGATGGTTTGTACGAGCGTTAATGTCGTAAGCAAAAGCACCTTCTTCGCCTATGAGTCTCTCGGTAATCGATTCAGTGTTGTTCGGCCCAAAAGCCTGTAAATCGTTTTCTTTACCGACGCTTTCGTCCCAGCGAGTCATCATGAAACACGGGTAATCGACATCGTGATCGAAGTGGTGGTGAGTGAAGAATAGATAGTCGATATCTAGCGGATGCAGATCCATCTTCGACATCTTGTATGTGGTTGCGGGACCACAATCAAACATGATCTTCCTGCCACCCACGTCCACAACATGGGATGACCCAAATCGAGACTTTATCGGTCTCGGTCCGCCCGATCCAAGGACATGCAATTTAGACAAGATTTTTCCTTAGCGTATGCCAGCTTCTATGAGATCACCATCTTCCTGAATTCCCACATATAGAGCAACGCCAAGGATAATGTGATCGCTTCGGTGATAACGGCGATTCCCGTGCTTTGCAAGCAGGAGGTAGAGGGCTCGAGTCCCTCAAGCTCGACCAAACTGAAATTGAACTAGAGAACCCCTCGCAGAAATGCGGGGGCTTTTCGCGTAGTTACAGCGATAGCACCGAATAATTCGCCGATTAGGTCGTCTGTCAGAACTACTGATAAGGGCCACCGACGATAGCCTCTACGCCCCCTTGTTACATAGGGAGGTGGGGGTGACGGTGCTGAAAA
>CAWVYJ010000124.1:0-3260 GCA_963934365.1 uncultured Dehalococcoidales bacterium
CATGATACGCTCCAAACCGCTCGCGGTCTTTCATCGAAGCGGCTGAATATACTCAAAGCGAATTGAGCCGGCATCAGACAATCTTACTGCTTAACCCAACTATCGTCGTTCTGTCGGACCCATGTACCACAGTCTTCACCAGTGTACTGCATCGGTTCGGTTTCGATATATTCTCCACCAGAAGGAAGGTTTTCCCAACTACTTACCCTCTCAGCCTGTGAGGGCAGTACTATACCTGGAGGTGCTGGTGGTTTTCCATCTGATTCCACCCGATAACTCTGGTCTTGAAGTGACAACTCAATCAGGCTTCCTGAATTGTCGTTCTTTCTTCTTAGAGTTGTTACCAATACCGCGATGCAACCAATTACCACCACAATAATCACAAGGTCTAGCATCAAGTCTCCAATTGTTTGATATCTGGCAAAATTAGGCAATAAATCGGATTTATCACCCGTACCATCACCATCAGTATCTTTCCACTCAGACGAATCTAAAGGTAGATCATCAAGTGAGTCGAGATACCCGTCTCCATCGGTATCTGCGTTCTTCGGATCAGTTCCAATAGATAATTCAAAATCATCCATTAGCAAATCGTTGTCATCATCGGGGTCAGCATTATCTCCAATTCCATCTAAGTCAGTATCGAACCACTCATTGACATTATATGGAAACAAATCAACAGTGCCGAGGGGGCCAATGTCGAGGTGCCCGTCGTTGTCAATATCTGCATCTAACCAATCACAAATCAGGTCTGAGTCGAAATCTAGCGGTGTGCTTGTATCGACCATCGGGTCACTGGAGCTACCACAATTGCTAGTTTCATCTTCATCAGAATACCCGTCACCATCATCATCGGAGTCGGTGTTATCTCCAATTCCATCACCATCTGTGTCTAGAGTTTCAGTGGAGTCCAAAGGAAAGGCATCGGATTCGTCTTCGACTCCGTCATCATCGTCGTCGGAATCGGCTAAATCGCAAACCAAATCACCATCGGTATCCACTGGAATTGATTCAGAATCCAGTGAGTCTGTTTGGCATGTTTGCTCATCAGAATCGGACCACAGGTCGCCATCATCGTCTTCATCGGTGTTATCGCCAATATTGTCTCCATCGGTGTCTAACCACTCGCTCCAGTCCAGAGGAGCCCAGTCGATATCATCCGCATATCCGTCGCCATCGTCATCATCATCAGTGTTGTCACCGGTGCCGTCGTCGTCGGTATCAACCCACTCACTTGGGTTGAGAGGTGCCCAGTCTTCGGTGTCCAAGTAGCCATCGTTGTCATCGTCGTAATCAATCTCATCGCATTCGTTGTCAGAGTCGAAGTCCGGAGGCACGGAACTGGGGTCTAGGGTGTCGTAGCCGCATTCTGTCTCCCTGATATCTGCCCATGCATCACCGTCATCATCGAAGTCCGCGTTGTTCCCGATGCCATCCCCATCCGTATCTATCCATTCATTCGGGTCGGTAGGAGCCCAATCATTAGCGTCCAGATAACCGTCATTGTCATCGTCGTCATCTATGGCATCACAAATTTGGTCACTGTCGGTATCAGTTGGTGAGTCCAACGGATTCAGAGGATCGTTATTCTCTCCGCAATTGACCGACTCATCAGTATCTGACCATCCATCATTGTCATCATCTATGTCCATATGATTGCAGATTCCATCAGAGTCAGAATCGTAGGGGACTGAGTTGGAATCATTTGGATCGGTCGAGCAATCTAGCTCGTCTGCGTCTGTCCAGCCATCTCCGTCGGAATCCGAAGATCCGGGTGTCCAGACCTCGGTGCAGGACAAGCTCTGTGAAACAAACTCACAGATATCATACCCGTTACCTACTGCGTCACCGTTGGGCAGGAACGTCACATATCCGCTTGCGCCCTCCCAATTCGTGCCAGTGCCCAATATTGCATGTTCGAGGGACGAGTAGGATGAACTGTTGACGTATGCTTGAGCAATAATTCTAATCGAGTCGTAGGCCTCACGGACGTAAATTCCCGAGTCACAGTCCCAGTCTTGGCTGCATTCGTAATCGAAGGCCGTTTGCAGATTGGTTTGCGAGTACCATACTGGCTTAACGGCATGTACTCCGTTAGCCTCACTTGGATAGTCGAACTCATCTAGAAATCCCTCATCTGCAATTCCATCTCCACCAACTATGCTGCCAGTGAAGCCCCAGTCTCTCAATTCCTCTACTAAAGCGGCTCCATCTGTAGCATAGGAAACCATGACCACACTATCGCAACCATCACCCATCAGAGAGTAAACTTCGTCGCTGAAGTCATCATTATCGGTGTGGTCTTCAGGAGCGTAATCTAATTGTGAACAGATATTGGAGGACCCATATGCATCCGTGAAGGCGTCTGCCAGACCCCAACCGTAACCGTTGTTCATGTTCACTATCGCAGGATAGGTGTCCCCCGTTTGGTTAAGCACATAGGAAAGGGCATGACCTTGCATGGCATCGCTTGGAACGACACGCATGAATCCCGGATATGAGGAATCATCACTTAGTCCAGGGTTAGTGCTTGCATACGAGACTTGAGGAATTCCATAATTCGACAACACCGAGTTAGCACCCATGCTGGCTCCTGAACATGCGGCTCCTGCTACTGCCACTACTCCCGAGTTTACCAAACTCTGCGCTGCATTAGATGCAGTGGTACCGTCGCAACCGGAATCAGCCTCTACAATCTCAAAGTTGTACTGACTCTGCATCGAATTGATGTGATCCACTGCTATTTCCATCGCAGCCGTCCAACCGGGTGCATAAACAGCGATTGGTCCACTAATTGGGTTGAGGAAACCGATCTTCACAGTTGGAGGGTCGCGTGGCTCACTTCCCTCTGCCGAAACCGACATTGGAATGGCTGTCGAGGATAACAAAACGAGGACGGTTAGAAGTACGAAATTGCGACTCATTATTTCGACGAGGCAAATTAGGAGTGATGAGGATATCGCCGGCACGGTTACCAAAGTATTGGGGCTCAATTCAAGCGACAAAACCTTGCCAAGCACGCATGTATTCTACGAACCTCGGACTAAGGCCCTGAGATTCAAGATACTCCGGAGTGAACGGCGGGCGCTGAGGGTCGTAATCTGCATCACCCAGATGACTCGCCCAATCCGCATGACCTATTGCAGATCTTGCTACGGCGACGAAGTCCGCACCCTGTTCCATTACCGCCTGCGCCTGTGCTGTTGACCAGACCGAACCGCACGAAATTAGAGGCAGTCGCCTAGCAAGACGCTCTGCGA
>CAWVYJ010000125.1:0-3243 GCA_963934365.1 uncultured Dehalococcoidales bacterium
ACCAGTCGAACATAGTGAACAAAATATGGTGTTAAAGGTCAGGATATTAAAAATGTTCTAAGAGGTATAGCCAAGGATTTCACTGCTGGCATGGTCAATCTACTGGTTGAAAGAAGCTATTGCTGAGGAACTAGACGGGCGATTAGAGAGAAGAGTCGATCTCTTTGCTCAGTTATTGCTGGTTAGGGATTACGAAGCGATAGGCAGCCTGTTTGCTGATACCAAAGCTATTTCCGATCCGGCGATGTTTGAGGGGAGGGAGGTCAGCCTAGCCTGTCTATCACTTATAAGACCCTCCCGCCCGAGCCCGCGAGCAAATCCGTCGTGGATCGACAACGCGCAATGAATGAATGATGATGAGTGGCCTTCAGACGATGACAGCGGTCGCCAGAAGGAATGTCTCCTGATGAGCGATGCATCGGTGCCGAACAACCACGCCACTTCTTTCACGACGATTTCACATCGTATGGCGCTAGCTGCATATATACTTCCGAACAATTTTACTGTTGGCATGGACGATTCAGCACGCAAATAAGCGATCGGAGAATGATGTGGTTGATCAGAAACAGAAAAAGTTTTTACTTTCCGAGAATGACATTCCAAAGCAGTGGTACAACGTCTCGGCTGACCTACCTACGCCTTTATCCCCTCCGCTGCACCCAGGAACACTTGAACCTGCCGGACCTGCTGACCTAGCGCCACTCTTCCCGACTGAGCTGATTATGCAGGAAGTCAGTCAGGATCGATGGATCGACATTCCAGATCCCGTACGAGAAATGTACCGAATGTGGCGACCAACTCCGCTAATTCGAGCAACAGGACTCGAAAAGGCTCTGGGCACACCAGCAAAAATTTTCTACAAGTACGAAGGCGTAAGCGCCGTTGGTAGCCACAAGCCCAACACGGCAATTCCTCAGGCTTACTACAATAAGATCGCAGGCACGAAGCGAATCGTTACCGAAACTGGCGCAGGCCAGTGGGGCAGCGCTCTTTCATACGCATGTCAGCAGTTCGGAATCGAAGCGAAGGTCTACATGGTGAAGGCTAGCTTTAATCAGAAGCCTTACCGCAAATCGATGATGCAGACATTTGGCGGCACCGTAACCGCCAGCCCTAGTCAAGAAACCGAAGCCGGACGATCGATTCTGGCAGGAGATCCAAATTCACCAGGATCACTCGGAATCGCAATCTCTGAAGCCGTCGAAATCGCTGCGCAGAACGACGACACCAAATATTCGTTGGGCTCTGTGCTCAATCATGTCCTGATGCACCAGACGGTGATCGGACAGGAAGCCATTCTTCAGATGGAAATGGCTGATGCCTACCCAGACATCGTGATAGGTTGCGCAGGTGGCGGATCAAACCTAGCGGGTATTTCGTTCCCGTTCATCGCCGACAAGCTGGCTGGCAAGACGAACACAAGGTTCATCGCTGTCGAGCCGGAAGCTTCACCTTCACTAACGAAGGGTGAATTTGCTTACGACTTTGGTGACGCTATTGGAACAACTCCCCTGTTCAAGATGCACACTCTAGGTCATACGTTCGTTCCGAACCCGATCCACGCTGGTGGTCTTCGCTACCACGGCATGGCTCCGCTAGTTAGCGCTCTGTTCGACGCAGGCGTGTACGAGGCGAAGGCTTACCACCAGAACGCATGCTTCGAAGCAGCTGTTCTATTCGCAAGCACCGAGGGAATCATTCCTGCTCCGGAGCCAACTCACGCCATAAAAGCGGCGATCGACGAGGCACTGATAGCCAAGGAAACCGGCGAAGAGAAGAACATACTGTTCAATCTCTGTGGACACGGTCATCTTGACCTCTCGGCGTACGACAACTACTTCTCGGGCGATATGGTCGACTACACATTGCCTTCAGAAGCAATCGCAGAAGCGATGAAGAGCGTCCCAATAATCGGATAGCCAGCTAGTTGGACTTAATACCGAATATAGAAAACGGGATCGGCAATTGTCGATCCCGTTTTTATTTGCTCTTCTGATCTCACATCGAGCACTGTCCTGCTGAATTCATTCTTGCCCTGAGTAAAGCCGAACGGGTTCAGTATCAAATGTCAACACGCTAACTATCGAGCGCCCTCGCAAAAGAAAATCACACTAGTGTGCTGATAGAGTGGCGGGCTGCGAAACAAATCAACCTTTTCGAGAGCTGGATCCCTTGTCGTACACCCACATTTTTGCCGGAAACTCATTTGACCGAGGCGACCACGAGCGCCGGGACGAAGAGCTACTGAAAAAGATGATTCGGCAAGACAACACGAAGCTGTTGCCGTTCCACAAACTGCAGCCTCTCGTACGACGAAACCCCGACGCTGAACTCGCTTGGATAGGTCATGACTTTCTCGACGGACTTCCTGAAGAAGCCGGTGGACCGAAATTTCTAGGATTCGACGCCAACCGAACCCCGCACTTTGCGGTCGATATATCAGCTGTCGAAGATCCTGCAAAAATAGCGGCCCTCGCTTCAGACGCTGCTTTCGAAGACGGCAGATCCGCTGCAACAGACATTCCGCAGGATCAATCGGGAATTCTCGCTCAAGCTAGAGCAAATCTGAACTGGCATTCCCAACACCGATTCTGCTCAGTTTGCGGAACGGAATCTCAGAGTTTCCGCGGTGGGCTTATGCGCCAATGCCCCAACTGCAGTTCTCAGCATTTTCCTCGAACCGACCCCGTCGCAATCATGCTTGTTTACAAAGGAGACAAGTGCGTGATGGGTCAAACACTCGCACGTCAGAACTCTAGTTTCTACTCATGTCTAGCAGGATTCATGGATCAAGGAGAAGCGATCGAAGAGGGTGTTCGGCGCGAAGTTATGGAAGAGGCCGGTCTCAAAGTAGGCAAGGTGACCTACCACTCGTCACAGCCGTGGCCATTTCCATCGTCACTTATGATCGGCTGCCACGCCGAAGCGATTTCCGACGAGATCGTCGCTGATCCAGGTGAAATGGCCGATGTTCGCTGGTTCACAAAGGACGAAGTGAAACTAGCGCTCGAAGACAGACTCGAAGGCGTGAACATTCCCGGACCAATTGCCATCGCCCATCACCTAATCAAAGCGTGGGCATACGGCACAGCGAATATTTAGATTAAAATCTGACTGCCGATTTCAGACGAAGAAGTTCGGGTTGTCGAGATGAAAAACGATCTGATTATCGAACTGGGCCGATCACGAGCAGTTCTTCGAGACCCGGGTTTTCAGACCACGACCACTCGAGCTGTTCAATGT
>CAWVYJ010000126.1:0-3209 GCA_963934365.1 uncultured Dehalococcoidales bacterium
ACATAATAGTGATGGGGCCATGTAGCCGGTAAATCTCATGAAGCCACCGTAGATAGATATAAAAATGGTGAAAATAACTGTCTATTCGTCAAACATGTGTGGAGCTTGCGAGATGGTGAAAGCCTTTCTTGAACTTCGCAATGTTGAGTTCATCGAAAAGAATGTTTCGACCGATCTTCATGGTCGCGCCGAACTAATTGCGATGGGGTTCGACTCTACGCCGGTCACAGTTATAGGAAAACAAAAACTAACAGGATTCGATACGGCCTCATTAGATGCTGCAATTTTAGAGTTAGAAAATGCCTGATTTAATAGGAAAGAATTTTAATGGTTGAAAGTACGTCCGATACTAGCGTAGATTTTGTACTCGAGCAGATACAGACGATGGTAGCGTCAGAGGGTGGCACTCTTGGAACTCCGTCGCTCGATGGTAGTACGCTGAAGATCAATTACACCCCTGGAGTGAATGAAGAGTGCCCTGAATGTGTGCCAACTCTTGAAATGGTCATTCAATTTTTGACAGCTTCAATCGGTATTCATGCCCCTCACATAACCAATATCGAAGTTACTTGATCTCGCAGCGGCGAAATTGGCATGATAGAACCACTTGGTCAGTCTTCGCCTAAACCGGTGTTTCTCGCAAGATTCATCCGTTAATATCACGGGTTATCTTTTTTTATAACTCAGGGATCACTTGGTGATTTGGTCAACCTGAATACATGATCACCCTCTGTCGAAAGGATGAAGCCTGTTCGCGTCTCACACTATCTTGTGAATGAGTGCTAAGATCAATTCGTAATTATGAATATTTATTCGTTATACATTTGCTGTTGTACCGGTCGCTAAGCTGCTCGGTCTTTTTTGTGCGTCAAAATTTCAACCCTGCCAAAGTAATATGGCAGGGTTTTTTTAGGGAGAAAAACTATGAGTGATTACAGATTTGAGACTCTACAACTGCATGCAGGTCACGATGCAGATTCAGCCACGAACGCACGAGCAGTTCCGATTTACCAGACGTCTTCATTCGTTTTTAACAATGCAGAACATGGTGCTAATC
This sequence comes from uncultured Dehalococcoidales bacterium, assembly GCA_963934365.1. Classification (GTDB taxonomy): domain Bacteria; phylum Chloroflexota; class Dehalococcoidia; order Lucifugimonadales; family Lucifugimonadaceae; genus Lucifugimonas. The sequence continues at coordinate 1,058 of CAWVYJ010000126.1, forward strand.
TCTTTGGTTTAGCCGAGTTCGGGAATATCTATACCCGGATAATGAACCCGACCACTGATGTATTTGAAAAACGTGCGGCGGCACTTGAAGGTGGAACGGCAGCATTAGCGACCGCTTCAGGACAGTCAGCTCAGTTCATTGCCATCACAAATATGATGCAGGCCGGCGATAATCTTGTTTCGTCACCTTATCTGTACGGCGGAACATGGAATCAGTTCAAAGTTCAGTTCCCTCGTCTTGGCATAACTGCAAAATTTGCAGCTGACGACACAGCCGAAGAATTTGAAAAACTTATCGATGAAAATACCAAAGCGATCTATCTTGAATCGATGGGTAACCCTCGATTCAACGTTCCAGATTTCGAAAAGGTCGCTGCGGTCGCTAAAAAGCACAATATTCCGTTTGTAGTCGACAATACGCTGGGTGCCTGTGGTGCTTTGATTAGACCTATCGACCACGGTGCCGACGTTGTAGTCCAGAGTGCTACTAAGTGGATCGGTGGACATGGAACTACCATCGGTGGCGTGATCATCGATGCAGGTACATTCGATTGGGGCAACGGTAAATTCCCGCTGTTCTCAGAGCCAAGTGACGCTTATCACGGGCTTGTGCACTGGGGTGCATTCGGATTCGGTAGTGACATCTGCAACATGCTCGGTGTTCCTGAAGGTCGAAACGTAGCATTCGCGATGCGAGCCCGACTCGAAGGTTTACGTGACTGGGGACCATCACAGTCGCCATTCAACTCATTCTTGTTAATACAGGGGCTCGAGACCCTAAGCTTGCGTGTTGAACGACACACAGCTAACGCCCTCGAACTTGCCACATGGCTTGAGTCTCACGCCAATGTCAAATCAGTGAGCTATCCGGGTCTGAAGTCCAGCCCGTACAACGAACTCGCCAGCAAATACACGCTGCGGGGTACCGGTGCAATGCTGAATTTTGAACTAAAAGGTGGACATGAAGATGCAGTCACATTCATCGACAGTTTGAAGCTAGCAAGCCACCTAGCCAACGTTGGCGACGCGAAGACGCTTGTGATTCATCCTTCGTCGACCACTCACCAGCAGCTGAGCGAAGAAGACCAATTGGCCTCTGGGGTAACGCCGACAATGGTTCGTGTGTCGGTTGGCCTTGAGCACATAGAAGACATCAAGAATGACTTCCAGTCTGCCTTCGACGTCATAGGCTAGAAAATAGAAACATCAGCGCCGATTACGGACGATTATTTTCGTTCGTGATCGGCGCATTTTCCAATGACTTTAATTCTTCCAACCAATTATCACGCGATTCCTCAGATCGAACAGAATCGCGTGAACTGGGTTCCCGTTCCACAGGCTGAAAAGCAGGATATTCGTCCGCTTCGGATCGGTATCATGAACATCATGCCGTTGGGAGAGCAATACGAAATCAACTTACTGTTGCCACTCGGATTATCAGTACTTCAGATAGAACCTATATGGATACGTCTGGAATCCCACCAGTACAAAACTTGGGAACGGGGTCATCTCGACGATCACTACGTGAGTTATGCGGAAGCAACCAAAGATTCTCCTTTAGATGGATTGATCATTACTGGTGCTCCGGTTGAACATCTCAAATTCGAAGAAGTCGCCTATTGGAATGAGTTCTCCGAAATCGCAAAGCATGCCCGAGAGAACACACCAAGCACTCTAGGTATCTGTTGGGGAGCGTTCGCTCTTGCGTACTTGGAGGGAATTAGCAAGATCGATTTCGAACAAAAACTATTTGGTGTATTCGAACTGAACAATCTCGACCAAGAGCACTACATTATGGGTGCTATGGACGACGCATTCCTTTCACCACAAAGTCGTATGGCTGGCATGTCAGATGATGAACTTCTCCAAGCAAGAGACAGAGGAAAAATAAATCTTCTAGCGCACGGACCCGAATCGGGTTATTCGATCTTTGAGACAACCGATCGAAGGGTTTTGATGCACCAAGGGCACCCGGAGTACAGTTCCAGTCGACTGGCGTACGAAGTTACCAGAGATGCCGATGATACATCGGTCTCACTTGTGGAAAATTTCGACCCAGCGAACCCAGTCAACCGATGGCGAATGCATCGGAACACGTTCTTTCACCAGTGGCTCCGTTACTGCTACACACATATCAGTATGGGTTCGAGTGG
>CAWVYJ010000127.1:0-3141 GCA_963934365.1 uncultured Dehalococcoidales bacterium
CCAGGGTTACCTACTGGTCCAGCCGGGCCACGTTCACCCTGACAAGCAATAGCTGCCATTAGGGCGAACATCGTACCAATTAATAGGAAAGCCTTTAGCTTTCCGCGGAGCAGTCCTGTCATTGGGCCCCGTCCTCCAGTTCTTAGTATTTGAAATTTGTGCCGATTGCAGTAGCAGAACCCATTATGAATGAATTCACTCTCAATGAGATTAGTAAGAAGCGCATTACGCGCGAATTACTGCCGCTACAAGTGGCGTGGTAGCCGCAATGTTATTCGGGCGATTTCTCTGCTGTCAAGCAATACAGCTTGGGCTTATGGGGCGTTTTGGTGTTTGCTTCGTTAGATCTTCGACTGTACATGTATATAAGGATGTGCTGACCTTGCCTAAATCAGGTTTGTTAGATTTGGGGGGCTGACACACAATAAAGACGTGCTGATGTGTCTGGCTTCGTGATAATCTTCTGAGGTTGTGATAGCACAAGAACGAAAAACGAAGTAATTAGAGAAGCACAAATCACAGAATCCTTCCTTTTTAGGCGGGTTGCCGGTAACAGGCCGGGTATTTGCTATACGGAGAGCACCAAACTTGGATCAGTCAGAACGAAGCGTAGTAATAGAGAAGTACAGGACCCACGAAGGTGATAGTGGATCGTCAGAGGTTCAGATTGCGCTACTGACAGCTCGTATTACCGAGCTAACGGACCACCTGCGAGAGCACAAGCACGACCACGCAAGCCGAAGAGGCCTGCTGAAAATGGTCGGTCAGCGCCGCCGTCTTCTTAACTATCTAAATAGTGAAGACGTAAATCGATACCGCGAGATCATCAGCAAACTGGGTCTCCGTAAATAGAAGTCTGCCCCTAGATAGGGGCGTACTTGTTTGCCTGAGCATTGAGCACCCGTAAAAGATAAGGGTTCATGCTCAACGGATTTTCAATTATCCGAAGCGACATTCCAGCACAGGAGCCTGTTCCTTCACGGAAGTTGGCGCCGGGCGAAGCCCCTATGAATACATGTGCGTTGAAAAGTAGAAAAAGAATAGAAAATGATTAACAAATTTGAAATGGAAATTGGCGGACGAGTGCTCAAATTCGAGCACGGCCGCGTGGCTGCCCAAGCAGGCGGCGCTGTTACAGTTCAGTATGGCGACACGATGTTACTTGCTACTGCGACTGCTTCAAAGAAGCCTCGTCCAGGCGCTGACTTCCTTCCTATGACCGTCGATGTTGCCGAAAAGGCTTACGCTGGCGGCAAACTACCGGGCGGCTTCTTTAAAAGGGAAGGTCGGCCTTCCACCGATGCGATTCTCGCTGCGCGAATGATCGACCGACCGATCCGTCCGCTATTTTCGAAGACGATTCACAACGAAATCCAGATCATCGTAACGATACTGGCTTCAGACAAAGTGAATCCTTACCCAGCCATTGGAATCATCGGCGCTTCAACTGCGCTGGCTATTTCCGATATAGCGTTTAATGATCCGATCGGCGCCTGTGTTGTTGGTCTTGTTGAAGGCGAGTTGGTAGTCAACCCTACATACGAAGAACTGCAGACAAGCGATCTTGAATTGCTGGTTGCAGGAACTGGCGAAGCCACGATGATGGTTGAGTCGGGTGGAAACTTTGTATCTGAAGCAGTACTTCTAGATGCACTTGAACTGGCCCAAGAGGTCAACGGGGCGATCGTCGAGCAGATCGTAGAGATTCAGGCCAAAGTCGGTAAGAAGAAGTGGGAAGCCCCTGAAGTATCTGACGAAGAGAAGGCCGCTGAGAAGGCGACCCGAACTCACGTTGGGGAAGATTTCCTGAAGGCATTGAAGTCTCCTGGAGACAAAGCTGCTCGTCAGGGTCGTATGGACGATGTGATGGACGGCACCATTGAAAAGCTTTCAGTCGATCATGATGCTGGTCATGTGAAATCTGCTCTTTACGCTATCGAGACAGAAGCTGTTCGAAGCACGATCCTCGAAGATGGCTCACGCCCAGACGGACGTAAGCTCGATGAACTTCGTGATCTGAACTCTGAAGTTGGTTACCTACCTCGTGTTCACGGTTCAGGAATATTTACTCGTGGTGAGACCCAGATCATGGGGGTGCTTACATTGGCTTCGGCTGGTGAACGACAGCGCTTGGACACTTACGGTCCAGAGACTGAAAGGCACTTCATTCATCACTACAACTTCCCTCCATACTCGGTAGGTGAGGCAGGACGATTTGGATTTACTGGTCGACGTGAAGTCGGTCACGGTGCGCTTGCAGAGCGTGCTCTGAAGCCGGTTGTGCCAAGCCAGGCCGACTTCCCTTACACAATCCGACTCGTCTCGGAGTCCTTGGCATCGAACGGTTCAACTTCGATGGCGAGTGTTTGTGCTGGTTCGCTGGCAATGATGGATGGTGGTGTTCCGATTTCAGATCCTGTTGCTGGTATCGCCATGGGACTCATCACTGGCGAGAACGGCAAGTACGCAGTTCTTACCGACATTCAGGGTGCTGAAGATCACTCTGGCGACATGGACTTCAAGGTTGCTGGTACACGTGAAGGTGTTACAGCTCTACAGATGGACATCAAGGTAAAGGGAATTACATTCGAGATCATGCGTGAGGCTCTAGAGCAGGCTCGAATTGCTCGACTACAGATTCTCGATAATATGGAAAAGACAATCTCGACAACTCGAGATGACCTTAGCGAGTTCGCTCCTCGAATGCTTTCGCTCAAGATTCCTACCGACAAGATTGGTGCGATCATCGGCCCTGGTGGCTCGGTTATTCGTGGCATGATCGACGAATTCGGTGTGACTATCGACGTTCAGGACGACGGCACAGTTGTTGTCGGATCACCTGATCGTGAGAATGCTCATAAAGCCGAAGCTGCAATTACAGCTCTTACTAAGGACGTTGAGATTGGTGACAAGTACACCGGTCGAGTTGTTCGAATCATGCCATTTGGTGCGTTCGTTCAGATCCTTCCTGGTAAGGACGGAATGGTTCACATTAGTGAACTTGCACAGCACCGGGTTCCAGACGTTGAGTCGGTTGTCAGTATTGGCGATGAGCTTGAAGTTATGGTTATCAACATCGATGGCATGGGGCGTATCGACCTGTCACACCGTGCATTGCTTGAAGAGAGCAACAAGGGCGGT
>CAWVYJ010000128.1:0-3079 GCA_963934365.1 uncultured Dehalococcoidales bacterium
ACAGCGTTTAACGCGGAAGCGATTGAAGATTTTGGCATTCGCAACCAGGAAGACCTGCAAGCAATGGTTCCGGCAGCCGTGATTGAGCCATACGATATGGCAATCCGCGGCGTTGGCCGAAACTTCCGATCTTTGGGAGGCGATCCAGGAATCGCGACATACCAAAATGGTGTGTACTCCGAGGACTTCGGTATCGCATCAACAGAAGGGGGGCTCTTTGATGTTGAGCGAATCGAATTTTTGCGAGGTCCGCAAGGTACCCTCTATGGTCGAAATGCCATTGGTGGTGCCGTTAACTTTATCAACAAGAAGCCCACTGATGAGTTCACCGCCGAGGTCCGAACATTAGTCGGGAGCTTCGACTTGTTGGAACTCTATGGAGTCGTTTCCGGACCTCTCATCAAGGATGTACTCTCAGCACGATTCGTTGCTATGAATCGTGAGCGAGACGGTTATTATGATGACTTGTCAGGTAATCCTGACCCTGGCGACTACGGTGATGAAAACTACGCGCTTTCATTGCGCTGGACGCCAACCGACAACATCACGTTTAACATTCGTGGTAACGAGCGAAGCTATCACCGAATGATGGGTGGTGCTGACGCCGCGGGGATTCTCAACTTGTCCCAGCGTGGCGGCAAGGACACAGTACGCGATACCAGTACCTACGCTTGGGGATTTCGAGCAGTTGATCCAGGCATTGCTTGCCCGGATAAGTTGACTCGAACACCATATATCGCAACGCCTGGTGTCATCAATGGCACATCTTGCATGATCACGGGTCAGGAGACATTCAATTTTAAAAATCCCGTGGACGGCAGCAATGTCGTGGCTCAGCGAGTGACACCCGGTGCCGACATTGCTACCACAGGCACGACGGATTCTTACAATTACGCTTATGGTCACGATCCAGCAAGACAACGTTTGATTGGTATCGACGGCCTTAAGGGTGATGATCTCAGGACAGACACCAGCGGTCAGCAGGATGAATTCTTCGATCATCAGGCGATGTCGTTCGACCTTACCTGGGATGTGAATGACAAGTTCGCGATGAAGTATATCTTCGGATATACCGATTATTTTTATGATCGCGAATCAGATGTGGATCTCACGAGTAATCCACTCGGCGATCGCACCTTCTATGTGAGTCAGGATACGAACTATACTTCCCACGAATTACAGTTTTTCTTTGATCCGAATGAAAATCTTTCGATTACGGCGGGAGCGTTCGTTTATCACTCGAAGATCAGGCAGCGCGGTGATTTTTATGATTACAACTGTGTAGGCAACGTCGACTGTCAGTCTCGATACGCAAATGGTGAACCTTTAGGGATTCTAGCTGGCTTACCCAAAGTAGATCTTTTCACGGCTCTAGATACCTCTGACGCGGTAGCTGCGGGAGGAACCGCCCCAGGTAACTGTCTGTCGGGAACAGCGATCGCCGCACAAGACCAGCTCGATTGGTACTGCTTCGGTGCCTGGGAAGGTGACAAGGGAGACAATGTTCCCAACGGCCCTTCTACTATCGGTACCGATCTGGAATACCAGACCCGTACCGAACGTGATGCGTACGCTGCATTTGCTCAGGGTGTTTATCAGATTAACGATCAGTTTGCATTGACGCTCGGTCTTCGCTGGGCTCGGGATGAACTCGATGGATATGAGACATTGTTCTACTACGCAGAGCAAACAATCGTGCCTCTCGGCTTCGAAGATACTCCATTTGCCGGAGGCGGGACGGGTTGCATTGCTGATAATTGCACATCAACCCTTGCCGCCATGAACCAGGCACTCGGGTACATGGATGAAGAAGGCAATATTCTTAACCCTAGCCGCTTGATGATAGCTGGAATACCGTCAAGTCAATCGTTAGCCAGAAGGTTGAACAAGAATACCGAGGACATGACCTGGCGTGCCAACCTCGATTGGACGCCTTCCGACGAAACGCTTTTTTATGTCTCAGCTACGAAAGGTCTACGATCCGGTGGTATGAATCTCGTTTTCTTTAGCGGGCAGGGAACCTTTCCCGCAGAGGAGCTGATCGCTTACGAACTTGGTTACAAGGGCACGTTGCTCAATAATAGATTGCAGCTCAATTCAGCTGTATATTTTTACGATTACGAGAACGTTCACACCTTTGCCAATGGCGTCGCGTTTGCGGGTGGCTATACGACTAATGTCGTTCCGGTGCCTAAGGCTGAGTTGTATGGCTTAGATTTGGAACTCACCTGGCTAGCCACAGACAGGCTCACACTGGGATTCCACGGAAGCTATACGGGGACCGAATACACCGACGATTACTTCGTGATTGATCCCAACGATCCGGAACAACCGGAATCACTGTTCGATGCGAATGCGAACCTGATCAACATCAACGGTAACAGTATGCTCAGAGTGCCGGAGTTCAAGGCTGGTGGTTGGGCGATGTATAACTTGCCGCTGAGTTCCGGTGGAGACATCGATTTCACCATGAACTACTCGTGGATCGACCGAGTTTACTTCTCCGTATTTGAGCGTGAGGATCAGTCCGCTGATGCCTACGAAAGGTTGAATCTACGCGTGGCCTGGCATCCAAACGAAAGCTGGGTAGTTGCTGCATTCGTCGACAACGTCTTCGACGACATTGGCTTACGTCAGATCGAGCAATATGGAGCTACAGAGAGTGGCGGCTGGCGCCGAACAGGCACACCAACCGACCCAAGACTCTACGGCTTCGAAGTTCGATACAAGATGGGCGCGCTCTAGCGAAAGCAAAAACTTCAAGAGTCGGATGATCCCATCCGGCTCGCGAAGCCCGATCCCGAGCCCCTTTGCGTCGTCAGACCTTATGGCACCAATCAAGCCGTTTTCTAAGAGATACTTTTCTGCCCGTTGCTTCTCCAGTCTAGGCTGCTAAAAGGTAGGAAATATAAACCACATTTTTCAAACAACCGTCATATATGGTGATTGCGGATGATCATTCAAATTTAAGACACCGTGATGTAGTGATTCTATTTGATGGTCAATGACTGCCATGGTGCTGCCCTACTAGGCTACAACAGCCTGTTGGCTTGATCACTGGCTGATTACAGGATGCTGG
>CAWVYJ010000129.1:0-2949 GCA_963934365.1 uncultured Dehalococcoidales bacterium
CGGTGGTGGTTACTCAAGCGGACCAAGACGTGACGACCGCGGGGGCGATTCTCGTCGGCCAAGGCGTGACGGTGTTGGAGAACGTGACGCACGACGTCGCGTGAATACTGACGGTCCACGAATTGACGGTAAGGGCGAGAATCGACCAGATCCTCGCGTAAACACAGATGGTCCGATTATCGATGGCAGGGACAAAGAGCCGAAATCCGACAATCAGGACTAGAGCAATTCTTAATCTCTAATTCCCTATTATCGAGACGTGCCTAAAAGTCGTTCTATCGGTAATCTTCGCCGTTATCTAGCGGTGCGTATCCAACTGTTTTCTTGGCGTGGTCGGTATCCCAAAAACGCCAGGTATTGTCGGAAACTCCGTAGAAAATCTCGAATCCTAATGGCTGGGTAACGCACTGGGTGACCAGTTGCGTGAGATCACGGTGACTCAACCATGTCGCTAGGGTTCGAACTGAACCTTCGGGACGGGCCTGGGGGGCTTTCGGACTGTTCTGCGGGTTAACTGTGCCAATTCGTAAGCAGGCGACTTCAAGTCCGAAGTGCTCGTGGTAGTAGCGACCTGTTGCCTCTCCAAACACCTTGCTTACACCGTAATCGGAGTCGGGTCGGACTGGCACATTGTGATCAATCATCTTGAATCCACCAGGAGTGAGACCTTCGTAGTCCCCAACTCGTATTTTGCTGTAGGGCTTGTCCATTTCAAAATTACCAACAGCATGATTTGAACTGGCGAACACCACTCGCTTCACCCCGTTTTGCCGAGCGGCTTCGTACACGTTGTGGGTAGCTGAAATGTTGTTCTTCAGAACATCTGGCCAAGGCGTTTCGACAGGGGCGTTGGCTGCAAGATGAACTACCGCGTCGACACCGTCAAAGGCTTTCGACATGGTGTCGTAGTCCGAGCCGTCGGCAATTAGGGTTGGTACATCAGGTGCGTGCTCTGATTTTCGTGCATCAAGAGCGGAAATCTCAAAAATATCTGACAGGGCATTGACCAGCATTGATCCTATTAGTCCTGATGAGCCTGTTACTAAAACCTTCATGGTTGATCTCCTAGCGGGATATTTCGAGAAAAGTCATGTGTCGAATCATAACGATTGACTTGGAGTAATTGGCAGAAATCGGGCAATTTTGGGGGATAATTTTGATTTGTAGTTAACTCACTATTTGTCGTGTGAAACGTTGGGTTAAAGATGTTAGTTGAATACGTATTAACAACTTCTTCACGGCATTGCCCTTGTTGAGATTGCATAACTCTTAAAATCCTGTTCTCAGGATTGTCGAAATTTCCGAGGTGTTTTTCTACTATGAAGATGTGCATTCAGGAGACTTTGTAAGAGATTTCGCGTTAATCATGGTCGCAGCAGCAGCGGCCTTGATACTTTTCCGTTTGATTCGGCAGCCACCGATACTCGGCTATCTCCTCGCGGGTATGCTCGTTGGTCCGTTCGCACTTGGAGGGAGATTTGTATCTGATACCGAGACTGTTTCACTCGTAGCCGAAGTTGGGCTTGTCGTATTGCTGTTCGCTATTGGAGTGGAGTTCGGATGGGAGCGAATTCGGAAAATCGGATTCCGAGTAGTGCTGATAGGCGCCGTCGAGATAGCGGCGATGATTTCACTCGGGTATTACTTGGGTAGAGCGCTTGGATGGACGTCTACAACATCGGTTTATCTCGGTGCTGCGTTGGCTTTTTCTAGTTCGGCAGTGTTGGTTCAGATGCTCAGAGAAAACGGACAATTGATGTCGCTGCGTGGGCAGTTGATAGTCGGAATTCTTGTGGTCGAAGACTTCGTCGCTGTAGTTCTTCTCGCTGTTTTCTCGGGCTACGCGAATCAAGAATCAAGTGGAGCTGTTCAGGTTTGGCCTATCGTAATAAAGATGGCCGTATTTGCAGTTGGAGCTTTGGTGTTCGGTACGCTTCTTGCTCCTCGGCTGATGGATTTATTGGACTATTTGAAATCTCGTGAAACGCTTTTGATCGGTAGTTTGGGAATGTGTTTCGGAGTGGGTCTTCTTGCCCGTGAGATGGGCTTGTCGGCTGGAGCCGGGGCGTTTCTAATTGGGACCGTACTTGGCGATACTCGACATCGAGAGCAGATCGCTCGACTCATTTCGCCTGTTCGGGACGTGTTCGCCGCATTATTTTTCGTTTCGATCGGCATGCTAGTGAACATGGCTGACGTACCTGAATACTTCGGCACAGCACTGATCGTCACTGGAGTGCTGTTAGTCGGTAAAGTCTTGGCTTCAACGGTCGGAACATTCCTGACGGGTCATGATGGCGACACTGCCTTGCGAGTGGGCACGGGGATGCCGCAGTTGGGGGAATTTTCTCTGGCGATCGCTCGATCGGGTAGTGAGCATGCCGCTATTGGATCGCAGCTATATCCGGTCGTCACGATCAGCACAGTGATGTCATCGTTTTTATATCCGTTGGTGTTCAATTCACACCGCGTAATCGGATCATTAGTTGGTCGATTGATGCCTTCCAGAGTAAAGACCGAGGCATCTTCATTTTCATCGAAGATAGCGACTGCTCGTCGCTCGATGGCTCCCGCAAAACCTGCACCGCATAATTTCGTTCGGGGTGTGCGATCGGCCGCTGTGAGTTTCGGAATCATTGGGCTGGTAATAGTTGCTGGCATGTTGATATCGAACGCGGGAACGAGTTTGGCTCTAGATATTGGTATTTCTGAAGACTTGGTCAGTGCAGCTGTGATTGCTGCTGTTGTTACGCTAGCCGTGCCTGCGGCAATAGTAATTTGGCGCTTGTTGTCGGATCTCGGCACTGTTTTTGCACGTCGGGCGTGTATTCGTTTCAATATGACGAATCGGTTGAGCGCGGCTGAGGCTATCAGCGTGGGATCTGTGAGCATTCTTATGATGGTCATAGGTGTATGGCTTGTAATGCAGTTGTTGCAGATGATGTCCAT
>CAWVYJ010000130.1:0-2642 GCA_963934365.1 uncultured Dehalococcoidales bacterium
TGTGCATTTTGTCGTATAACGCAAAATAAAATTAGTGAAGATACGGAATCGTTCGTGGACCTTCCGGAAGCACGCACACCGTTGCACCATCTCCATACTCAGCGAGTAATCGAGCCACCGTCGATTCGATATCGTGAATCGGCTCGATGTGGGCCATACGGAGTTGCTCATCGGTTAACCCGTCCGATTTCATAAAGACGGATGCCAGTCGTTGAATCCGTGACTGAATCTGCACTTGCCACTGATCAGGAGTCGAATAGCCCGGCTCGTGAATCATCTCTTCCAGCGCCTCAGGTGAATCCTGAGATGCAAGAATTTCACCGTATCCACCGTGATCAGGAAGACCATCTCTACACTCGGCGACACAGATTATAGTGCCACCTGGTCGAACAATCTCCGCAGCTGCCGACATACCTTTTACGGTTTGGTACAAATTTTGATCGAGCGGGTAACCCGAGTTACTGGTAATCACAATATCGAAGACATTTTCGATAGGCTGCATCGAGGTTTCTTTTACCTTCACACAGGCCATTTCGTGCATAGCAAATAAATTGCCAGCAAATGCTCCCGTAATTTGATGTTCTCTATTCAGCGTTACATCGACTGCGAAATCCACACCTGTCGCCTGTGCAATAGCGCGCACATCGCTATGAATTGGGTTCCCCTGAGTGACACCCCACTTCGCCATCGGATGACCGATTCTGCTGGCGTTGTGCAGAGTGAGAACGGTTTCGATTCCGGCTAGACCCGGTGCAACCATTTTGGGACCACCGCTGAAACCTGCGAAAAAGTGCGGTTCAACAACACCCGTTGTAATTCGAATATCTGCAGCAATCCATTCCTTGTTTAGCGAAACTGGAACGCCATCGCCAATTACACCCAGATCCACCAAGGTCGAAGGATCACTGGCAACGTGATTTACCACGCGATAAGTGTTTACTATTTCGTGCCCCAGCATCTGTTCGAGTTCTTCGGGAGTATTCGAACGATGTGTGCCAGTGGCGATCATAATTAGCACATCTTCGGGAGTGGTAATTCCTTCGAGTTCCGAGATTATCGCACCCACAGCTTCTTTTCTGAGCTGCGGCCTAGTGACATCGCAGACCGATATTGCAACGCTCTGACCGCGTTGCACTATTTCTCGCAACGGACGGGAAGCTATAGGTTCTTTTATGGCTTTTTTAATCGCCGCTATCGGATCGGCAATCTCCGAATCGTAGATTGGGTTTATGACGGTTGTTCGGTCGTCTGGCAGTTCAATCCAGAGCTTTCCATCGCCGTACTCAAGTCCTACTCGCACTACGTTCCTCCTTGCTAATCCCGAATTCCAACGACCACTATCCGATATTACGGCTCTGCACTAGCGTTCACGCAGTGCGATCTGACAGAACTCAACTCTAACCGCAAATTAAAATCGACCTAAATATATGATCCCTCACTGTATTTAAGTCATTATTAATCTTTTTATGGGAGTCCAACTTATTGCCAATAAATAATTTAGACGCTCGTGGACAATGAAAATATCGTAAAGTGACGATCGTATTCCCCTATTAGAATTACGACTCACAAACTTAAGGATGTTTTTATGGATAACAAAGAATTGATGGGCTGGATGAGTATGCGTACCTGGCACATATTCGCATTTTTGGTTCCGTTTTTCGCGCTTTTTGCTCCACTAGTGATCTATGTTGGGTCAGTAAACAGCGATTTTGATGTTCCATTGATGATTATGTCTGTGGCTTTCTCGATTATGACTTTGATGATGACCTTGTCGGGGATTATGGACATGAAAGTGCTTGCAGGAGAAATGACTCCTGAAATGGCTGAATCTAAATGGGGTCAAACGTTCAAGGGTTTCGGTGTATTTGCAGTAGTTTTCACTGTTCTGATATTGTCGGTTCCTGTTGCTCATTGGATTGCTTTGTTCGGTTAACAGATACCCGTATACCGCTTCAAACTTAGAAGCCCTTGCAGAAATGCAGGGGCTTTTCTGTTAGTTGACCCTAAGTTGACCCAATAGCACGATTTAATTCGCTGCTTCGGTCGTCTGTCGTACCTACTGACAACACCTACCGCCGATACCCGTAAGCACCCATTGTTTATATAGATGGTGGGGGTCAGCGTGCTGAGGGACGAGGAGTCTTAGATTTCTTCACCGAAATTCTATTGCCCGATACCGTCGAGCAGGCTCTGACAGTCTTCGATTTTTACCTCGCACAGCAAAATCAAGTTACCGACAATCGCATACGACAAGTAACTAGTCCACGTTCTCGATAGTAGGGTGGTTGATTGTGGCTTGTTTCGTCCAGTCGCCGTATCCGCTAAATCCTGACCTAAGCTAATCGCTTCGCCCTGTGATTCATACACGCGTACTTCGACGTCGCGTTGCTGATAGAACCCATACCAAACACTAGTTGCACCGGGCAATGTTTCAGATGAAAGTTCTTTCGACTTTTTCCATCCGACAGCGGCTACATCGTCGGCGGTAAAAACGCTGTCTGGAAGCGTCATTTGTATGGCATCAAGTACCGGCTCAGCAACCGAATCCGAAGCGGATCCATCGCCGTTTGACGATCCACATGCGATAAGTGTTATTGATACCACAGCTAGAGCGATTAGAAGTAATGAGAATTTAATATGGT
>CAWVYJ010000131.1:0-2585 GCA_963934365.1 uncultured Dehalococcoidales bacterium
ACTGAACCAGATGCAGTGACATCGTCGAGAAGCGTGCCGCGTTTTACAGCGACGGGACGACGATTGTCATCGACAATGTCATCGTCGAGCAAGAACACTTGTGCACTGAAATACGCTCCGATTGCTACAGCGGTTGCTAGGACCAGAAAAACACCAATTTTAGTAGAGGAAATCCCAACAAATCCCCATTGTGATCGGGCAGCGGTTTTGGTTCGTGGCATTACTTTTCGTTCAGATGAAGATAGATCCACCTGTTTATCCTTAGGACTTGTCATTGGAATTTCGATTTATCGGTTAGTAGCTAAAAGAGTTGAGATTAGGTTCGACTTGCTGGAAGGAGGATTCGGAATATGGTTCCTGAATCTGCGTCACTTGTTACAGAAATTTCTCCACCGTGAGCTTCAACAAGTCGTTTGACGATCGTTAGCCCTAATCCAGCTCCGCCGGTTGCCCGGTTTCGGCTTTGATCTGCACGGTAAAACTGATCGAATATTCGTGGTAGATCAGCTTCAGAAATACCTATTCCGGAGTCGGTAACAATTATTTTGACATCGTCGTAATCGCCTATAATATCTACACTGATCGAACCGCCATTTGGCGTGTGTGTTAGCGCATTTTCAATAAGATTAGAAATGATTTGACGTAGTCGAGTTTCATCGAAATCTACCACGGTGTCATTGCCATTCACTGAGATGTTGAGGCATATTACGCGCTCTCGGGCGCGCTGACTGAAGTGGGCGACTGAATCTTTAATCACTGGTACTGGAGAGCCATGTAATTTGTTAAGAGCAAGAGCTCCTGCATCAGCAATTGCAAGAATACGGAGATCCTCAATTAGTTTCGAAAGATGGATGGTTTGACTGTGGAGTGTGTCGATAGTTTCGTCATTGGGTTCGACCACTCCGTCTTTGATCGCTTCGAGGTAGCCCTGAATATTCGTCAGCGGTGTGCGAAGCTCGTGGGCGACATCGGCTGTCAATTGGCGTCGTTGGTCAACTGCATGTTGGAGATCGCCGGCCATAGTGTTGAACGTATTGGCGAGTTTGCCGATTTCATCAGTTCCACTTTCGGGTACTCTCTGGTCAAGATCTCCAGCTCCCAAACTGCTTGCAGCTGCCGTTAGATTACGGACTGGAGCGAGCGCTTGGCGAGTTAGAAGCATGACGATTAACAGGCCGGCAAATCCAGCTGCTATCCCTGCGATCAGTAATGATCGTTGGAACGATGCTTGCAGATTGCTCAACGGTGGATCGACGAATTCGAGTACTTCGGAGACGAGGTCACCAGTTGCTTGAGGGGGTACTTGGGTAGGTGGAGGGGCTTGTCTAGGTGGTTGTGCGTTGAGGAGGCGTGATAGACGAGATGCGTAGAACTCTTGCATTGAAAGCGGGCGTTCTTTTAGGCTGGGTTGCTCATCTACCAACATGTAACCGATCAACTCGCCATTTACTTTCACGGGGCGCTTGGTGAATCGGGCAGGCCTTGTATATCTCTCGGCGAATGTTTCTAAAAGACCTTGAGCATTTCGTACTAGTTCGTGGGAGTCGGCAACGATTAATCCGGAGTCAGATTCGAACGCTACTCGCCACCCGAACAAGTTACCTACCTGTTGAACGGCGTATTGGACTTCGTCCCAGTCTTGATTCGCTTCGAACGTGTCTTTAACTAGCTGTTCGGCACGTTCTGTTCGAGCGAACTCGATCTCCGCAGCGAAACGATCAGTCTCTACTTGAGTAGCGTAAGCCGAGTAGACACTAACAGCAGTGATCGACAGCGCGAGCACGAGCGCGAATCCTAGAGTGAGCCTTGCTTGAAGACTGAATATCCAGCTAAGCATTGAACCTGTATCCAACCCCGTACATAGTTTTCAGATGTTGCTTATTTGGATTGGCTACTTCTAGTTTCTTTCTTAGGTTGGAAACATGTGTGTCGACCGTTCGGTCATATCCTGAAAAATCGTAACCAAAGACATGCTCAATTATTTGTTCACGGGACACAGTACGACCGTGGCCTTCGATGAAGTATGCCAACAGTCGGAATTCTGTTGGAGTGAGTTCGATTTCATCACCAAGCACGGTTGCAGATCGACGGTCGAGATCAATAGCTACATCTCCGGCGCTCACGGTACTGCCGGTTTCTTGCCGCTTCACAGTTGCCTTTGATGCTCGCCTCAATACTGCATTGACGCGTGCGACCAGTTCTCGTGGGCTAAAGGGCTTTGAAACATAGTCATCGGCTCCAAGATCGAGTCCGGAGAGTCGATCATCTTCTTCGACTCTCGCAGTCACCATGATGATGGGGACTTCAGACTCTTTCCGAACGTTTTTACAAACCTCAATACCGTCAATGCCAGGTAGGTTGAGATCTAGAAGCACAATATCAGGTGTTTCGTCGAGAGCCATCTGAAGTCCTGACAGACCATCTTCAGCAGCTAGCACTCTGTACCCAGCTTGCACTAAATAAAGCCTGATGAGCTGCGAGACTGACTTGTCATCTTCGACAACAAGGGCTGTAAGTTCGGTTTGTTGTTCAGTAGTGACCATGAGGGGCAATGATATTAGCTAAGGGCAATTGCCCAGTGGATA
>CAWVYJ010000132.1:0-2538 GCA_963934365.1 uncultured Dehalococcoidales bacterium
TACGATGCACGAATTCACTGGTAAAGTCGATGGTTAGATCCTGTGGTGTTGGTAGTTCGGCCCCAGGGTTTAGGTTTAGCGTAGCCCAGTCTAGTCGGTCGAAGCTGTCGGCCGCTCCGTTATAGTCGATGCTATTAAAGGTGAGCGTACCGTCGAGTCCAAAGTCTCCCGAGACGGTGCTAGCGGTGACGGTGATGTCTGTCATCTTGAGGGCAGTGTATGCCTCTCCGCCAGTGACAACGGCTACAGCTCCGGTGAGCGTGAGATCGATATCCTCTCCGATGGTGAGCTCGACTCCGTCGAGGGTGAATGCGAAAGCATCAACGTTGGCGTCAGTGAGTGTTCCGATGTCACGTTGGTATCGAGTGACCGCAAACTCTGCCGTTCCGGCTAGTGTGACGTCACCGGAGGTGATAAATACAGTTCCGGGGTTCCCGTCGAGATCATTACCATCTCCTGTCACGCTACCAGTGATACGATGCACGAATTCACTGGTAAAGTCGATGGTTAGATCCTGTGGTGTTGGTAGGCTGTCACCAGGGTTGAAAGGGGTAGCATGAGAACTATCATCAAAAGTAAGCGAGTTGTTCCAATTAAGTCGTTTATGTCCAGCAGCAGCTTTGTTGTAGTCAAAATTTGTAAGGTTAAAGTCGCCGGTTAATCCAAAATCTGTCGTGACCGAATTAACTGAAACGCTTACATCACCCATTTTGATGGCGGTATAACGGGCACTGGTCGTACCACTGGGGGTGATTTTTGTTAGCGAGAATGCACCCGATACATTCAGATCCACTACGTCAGTGACGATGATACCAGCGTTGTCTGTCCTTAAGACGTAACCGTTTAGCTTGGCGTTTCGGAGTGTTCCTCCATTGGTTGTGGCGACATCCACCGTATGTTGTATTACTTTGAAATTCGCTGTTCCCGTAATGGTTACGTCACCAACCGTTAGTAGTGCATTGTCTACCGGGTCCCCGCCATCTCCAACTGATTCACCAGAAGGTGATTCAGATCCACCAGAATCCGGGTCTTCATTACCAACCTGCCCGTTACCATCGATGGATCCGTCAATATCGAATTTCAAAGTCGAAGTGAAATCAATCGTTAAATCAGCGCCCGAAGGAAGATCGGTACCAGGGTTAAATACGTCGGGCTGATTGTTGTTATCCCGGTCGAAAGCATTCGCCCAGTTTAGCCTTTTGTATTCCTCAGAAGATGTGTTGTAATCAACTCTATCGATGGTGGGTGTTCCAGTCATTCCTAATTGATCCATCACGTTACTTTCCGTGATGGTAATTTGACCCATTTTTAATGCAGTGTATCGCGCGGAGGATTCTCCTGAAGGTGTCACCTTTGCAATGGCAAACGCTCCGGAGATAGTCAGATCAACGACGTCCGTGATCTCCAGTTCAGCGCTGTTTACCTTGAAAGCAAAACTGTCCAGTTGGGCTCCATTGAGTACGCCGTTGTCTGTCGTGGTCACGTCCAGTGTGTAACGACTGGCAGCAAATTCTGTACTTCCCCTAAGGGATACGTCGCCGCTGGTCAATAACAGGTTATCAACCGGATCAGGATCAACAGGCCCACTGACTGGATCGTCCGGATCTCCGACCTGTCCATGCCCAGCGGCCGTTCCAGTGATTCGGTGGTGGAGTGTAGAGGTAAAGTCGATTGTCAGGTCGACAGGTGTGGGCAGGTCGGCCCCTGGATCGAGTGTTTCGTAGGTATCGTCTCCGTCGAAATCAAAGGTTTTAGCCCAATCTAGTCGGTCGAAGCTGTCGGCCGCTCCGTTATAGTCGATGCTGTTAAAGGTAACGGTTCCGGTCAGCCCGAAGGTTCCGGTGGAGGCATCGGTGGTGACGGTAATGTCCTTCATCTTCACGGCGGTGTAGCGTGCATCAGTTTCACCATCGGGGGTGATCTTTGCAACGGCAACGGCCCCGGAAAGGGTGAGGTTGATATCTTCTCCGATGACAAGCTGTGCTCCGTCGAGCGTAAAGGCATAGCTGTCAAGTTGAGCATCGATGAGGGAATCGATATCCCGCTCGTATCGGGTAACGGCGAATTCCGCTGTACCGGCCAGAGTCACATCATCGGACGTGATGAAGGCATCGTTATCTCCGTCGGCGGTGTCGCCGTTTCCGGTAACGCTACCGGTCACGCGATAGACAAAGTCACTGGTAAAGTCGATGGCCAGATCCTGCGGTGTGGGCAGGTCGGCCCCTGGATCGAGTGTTTCGTAGGTATCGTCTCCGTCAAAATCAAAGGTTTTAGTCCAGTCGAGACGATCAAATTCATCAGCAGCGATGTTGTAATCCAGACGGCTGAGGGTTACAGCCCCGGTTAGCCCGAATTTTTCCGTGGAGGTATCGGCCGTGACGGTTACGTCCTTCATCTTCAGTGCGGTGTAGCGTGCTTCGCTGGCCTCATCGGGGGTGATCTTAACAACGGCAACAGCCCCGGAAAGGGTGAGGTTGATATCCTCTCCGATGACAAGCTGTGCTCCGTCGAGCGTAAAGGCATAGCTGTCAAGTTGAG
>CAWVYJ010000133.1:0-2528 GCA_963934365.1 uncultured Dehalococcoidales bacterium
GGCATCGGAACGATTATCCTGTGCCTTGACTCTGATGCTGCCGGCGAAGCAGCGACGATGCGGGCGCTCGAAGGTGTGACAGCTGAATTAAGCACGGGTAGGCGCAAAGGAATCGAAGTCAAAGTCGCTCGTCCTGATGCCGGAAAAGACCCTGACGAAGCGATTCGATCAGATCCTGACAGCTGGCGAACTTCGTTGTCCGCGGCAGTTCCTTTACTTGACTATCTAATTGTTGCTAAGTCAAAGCTTCATAACCTTGAATCGGGTCAAGGCATCGCCGACTTTGCAAATGGTGTTGCTCCGCTCATTTACAACATAACGAACGACTACGATCAAGATCGTTATTGGTCGACAACTGCGAAGCTTGCAAGCGTTACCGAACAACGACTGAAATCGATCGTTGATAAACCTCGTTCAACCTCGCGTAGAGGCTCTCGAGGTGGTTTCGGAAATGGCTCTCGACGAAGTGGTTCGGCAAAACGGGGAAATAACTCGCAAGTCATGGATTCGGGACGAATTTCGTCGGATCAGGTATCGGAAGTTCTCAACACGACCGGTGGTGACGCTCTTGAGGAGCACCTGCTTGCGCTCGTGTTGCAGTTGGATGATTTGAGAGAGCACGCAATTGCGATGCCGCCGGAGTTTTTTCACCAGTCAGATAATCGTGCTTTGTTTACGGCGTGGCAATCCTCACCTAAACTCGGCGAAATATCACACGAACTTGGTGAAGATTTAACGGAAAAGTCTCATCGTCTTGCAGAACATGAACTTCCTCCGTCAGATCAGGCTCGCCATGTTGAGGATGTCACGCAGTGCGTGATGCGGTTGAGAGAACGTCACTTTCGACAGATTAAGAAATTGCAGACAGAACGGTTCAAAGAGCTGGAAGGCGAGGAAGCAGCCGAGCTTTTGGATCAATCACTATTACCGAACGAGAATTTGCGCAAAGTAATGACAGGGCGAGTGTAACGATGGCACGGTCCACCCCACCTGCCGACAATGAAGACCAGCTCCAAGATCTCGTGAACTCGGGCGAGTTGTTGCTGTCGAATAGCAATAACAATGTCGACGGAGATAAATCTGACGATGATGATACTGGCGATCTTATGGCGCCTGCTGTGCTTCGATCATCCGCGGTTGTCGCAAACGTCTCAGAACTAGAAACATGGGGGTCGAAGCAGTTGGAAGGCTTTACCGCTCTTAGTTTCAATCAATCTGTAGAAGATTCTGAAATATCAGATGACCCTGTACGCATGTACCTACGCGAGATTGGCCGGGTCGAGCTTCTTACTGCGCAAGACGAGAGATTCCTTGCCCGAGGTATGGAAATATCTCAGAGGCTTTCCGATGTTCAGGCAGAGATGGCAGCTCAGACGGGGCGACTGCCCACTGCGGCCGACACAACGCGTGAACTGCTTAGTCGATTAGGCTCTCAGCACGAAGTTGCTTCTGCAATCGCTGGATTTATTGGACTTCCTAAGAACGTGACGCTTGGAACGATTCTCGGTATTCCTGAGCTTCGAGAGCTCATCGATGGCCCACACAATGATGATTTGCTAGCGTTCCTGTCGGATGCATTCAACTGCGAGCTGGAGCCGGCTCAAAAGATGGTCAAAGACCTTTCGATTGATTCCGCTCTGATTGCACCTGAAACGCTCGATGCGCTTAATGACGATCCTCGTATCGATAAGTTGGTAAAAGCGTCGAAAACGAAGGCATACAACGATCAACTCGTCGTTTACGAATTCCTGCTTGGTGCACATTTCTCACGCATAGAAAACCAGGCAGAACGTTCAGAACGTCATCTGGCGGAAGCTAATCTGAGATTGGTAGTTTCGGTCGCCAAAAAGTACATCGGACGGAAACTGTCGTTTCTGGATTTAATTCAGGAAGGCAACATCGGTCTGATTCGTGCTGTTGAAAAGTTCGACTATCGAAAAGGCTATAAGTTCAGCACGTATGCAACATGGTGGATTAGGCAGGCGATAACGCGTTCAATAGCCGATCAGGCGCGGACGATTCGAATTCCAGTACACATGGTCGAAACAATCAACAAGTTGCTTCGTGTAAGCCGACGTCTTGTTCAGGAGTTCGGGCGAGAGCCAACTTCTGAAGAGATTGGGCATGATATGGATATGTCGGCCGATCGAGTGCGAGAGATTCTGAAAATATCTCAACAGCCGATTTCGCTCGAAACGCCGATTGGTGAAGAGCAGGACTCTTCTCTTGGGGATTTCATTCCCGACAACAACGCACAGG
Organism: uncultured Dehalococcoidales bacterium; assembly: GCA_963934365.1. Lineage (GTDB taxonomy): Bacteria > Chloroflexota > Dehalococcoidia > Lucifugimonadales > Lucifugimonadaceae > Lucifugimonas. The sequence continues at coordinate 2,260 of CAWVYJ010000133.1, forward strand.
CGCCTGCGGATGCCGCTTCTTACCAATTGCTAAAAGAGCAGGTGGACGATGTGCTTGATTCGATCAGCCAGCGTGAGCGACGAGTGCTGAAGCTGAGATTCGGTCTCGAAGACGGACGCAGTCGTACACTAGAAGAGGTTGGACGAGAGTTCGGTGTAACTCGTGAGCGAATTCGTCAGATCGAAGCGAAGGCGCTTCGTAAACTGCGACACCCAACTCGTTCTAAAAAGCTCCGAGACTACATAGAATAGTCAAACGCCTGTTCTATG
>CAWVYJ010000134.1:0-2507 GCA_963934365.1 uncultured Dehalococcoidales bacterium
GGTCGAACAGAATTCGCTGGTCGCAATGAACGCATTGATCTAGTGCTGCGTCGCCTGATCGACGAGATTCGATCCAGTCGTGGGCTTGATCGAATTACGATAGTCACGCCTACGAATCAGGCGTCGTTCTATATCCGCCGTAGTCTGGCTAAAGAAAGTCTCTTTAACGTCGACTTCAAGCGACTTGAAGACATTGCCGAAACACTCGCTGGTCGAGAATTTGACCGACCGTTGTTGCACGACTTGCAGGCATCAGAGTTCGTATTCGAGGCTGCTCGTGATACCTCTTTAGGTACGAAACTCGGCGGGGTAAATGTTTCACCCCAGCTGCAATCGGCGCTTCACTCGACGTTTCGAGAATTGGAAATGTTGGGCGGTGAACAGCTCGATCAGCTCCAGCATCAAAGTGATATCCAACGGGAATTGGTGGAGCGGTTCAGGAAGTACATGGAACTTGCGAAGCCATATCGAAGAGGGGCACTTGTAGCAAAAAAAGCCGCCTCACTTATTTCATCGGAATCTCACAAAGATCGAGTCACAGCTTTTGGAACGATACTCCTTGTAGAAGCAGCGACTGTCGCACCAGTCCAAAGGCCGCTTTTCGATGCACTGGCAAATATGCCTGATTCAGTCAGTATCTCTATAGTCGAGTCGGCTGACGGGAACTACTCCGCCAATTCACCGACTCACGCTCTTCGGCTCAATCCAATTGCAGTGCCTGATGTCGCCGAAGAAGTACGTGGCGTCGTGCGCGAAATCATCGCTCTAGCTCGAGGTGGTGAACGTTTCCCTCGTATGGCGGTTGTGTTCGAAGACGATAGCTACTCAAGCAGAATCGCAGAAGCCCTGGAACTAGCCGGAGTGCCTGTATCGGGTCCAGACCGAACCGCATTGTCTGATGCGCCTGAAGGCTTATTTGTTAGTGGTCTATTGGATATATTCGACGGTGACTTCAGCCGTCTCGATTTCACCGCTTGGCTGGCTGGCGCGCCAGTGAAGGACCCGGCGAACGGTAAGTCGGTTCCGTCTGCTCGCTGGGATGCTATTTCACGAACTGCTGGAGTGACTGAGTCAGTAGTAGATAGCTGGATTCCACGGCTAGATCGATATTCGAAGAACATCGTCAAGCATGCCAGGCGTTCGGATCAACTCGATGAAGGCAAGATGAACGTGGTTGAGGCTGCGATGTCAGATGCAGACTACGCTATTTGGTTGAAGGAATTTATCGTCGGGTTATCGCAGAGAAAACCGACTGACAAAGAAGACACTTGGTCGGGATTTGCTGTGTGGCTTCGGTCGGTGATCAAAGATTATCTGTGGATTGCTACCGCAACCAATGAGTCGCCGAAGTCTCAATCTTCTAGACTGATGACACTCATCGACCGGTTGGAATCGCTTGAGACAACAGGTTCTGTTCCAACGTTTGAGCATTGCCAAGGCGTGTTACGCGATCAACTTGAAAAACGATCAGCTGGGCTCCGAACGCTCGGTTCGGGCGTGTACGTAGGACCACTGTGGACCGCAGCAGGATGTCCGTTCGACACCGTATTCGTATTGGGCATGTCCGAAGGGCGATACCCGAGCCCTGGATTTACTGATCCCTTATTGCCCGATCCGATGAAAAAGGAAATCGACTCTACTGGGACACTGCTCAGCACGGTCGATACACGTGTGGAAGAGAGCCACCAGTCGTTCATTTCCGTTATTCATGGTGCCAAGCAGGTCTTCATGTACTGGCCTAGCGGAATTCCTGGTGAGTCCCGTGAGTTCGGTCCGGCTAGATGGTTCCTTTCTGCGGTCCGTGAGGTTTCGAACCAGCCACTTTTGCAGGCCGGAAAAATAGGTGAATCTGAAATTTCCGGTCTGACTTTTCGACGTCGCTCGGACTCGATCAACATGCCACTGTCAGAGGCTGGCGATCAGCATGAATATGACGTAGTTGGGGCACGTAGTTGGGGCACATTGAATGACCACAAGCACGAGCGATTCCCTCTATCGATCGATAAGCCTTCTATTGCCGCCGGGGTAAAGTTCGAAGATGCGCAGGAAAGTTCTGATTGGACTGAGTACGACGGCAAAGTAAATCTTGATGTGGAGTCGGGCGTAACCCCTGAAATCGAAGCTACTGAAACGATCGGCTCTGCGACGGCTTTCGAAACTTACGCGGCGTGCCCATATAGATATTTCTTGTCTCGGCGTCTTAATATCGAACCGACCGATTCGCCCGAAACGGAAGTCGCTCTTGATGCTCTTTCGTTCGGAACATTGATCCACGATGTTCTGGAAAAATTCGCTTTGTGGCGAATGGAACCTAGTTCGGATTCCGATTCGCCGATTGAACAAGAAAACTGGCTTCGAGCGGCAGCGAATTCACACGTTGAAAGCCTTAAAGAAGAGACGCCAGGTCGATCTGAAGGTGCTTGGAAAATTGAGCTTTCGCGTGCGTGGTTGATTCTTCGCCAGTGGTTACGTCGAGAGCCAGACACTGCCAAGCAACCTGATATGCG
>CAWVYJ010000135.1:0-2474 GCA_963934365.1 uncultured Dehalococcoidales bacterium
TCGGGCTAAGAGTCCAAACCACTCTGTCTTATATAACAAATTGAAAAGGGTTATCGGCGGCAGGACTTGTCAGTTTGAGCTGTTGAATTGTGTTTGAATCAGTCTTCGGAGTATTCAGCAGTCTATTGGTCCAACTCCGGCCATACCGAATCCATATGCCACGCCTCTATGCTGGTGAAACTAGCATTACCACCACGGGCAAACAGCGAAATGCCCGTGCTGTCGTCTCTGTCTGGATAAACCCGCAGGGTCAGGCACTGCCGATCGTTGGCAAACACCTCAACGATGCTGCGATCGATAAATATCCGAAGCTTGATCGGATCTCCATCACCGACATCGAGTGGACCCACTTCAGGTGGACGCGAAATCAGATCAGTTCGGCCTGACGATACCGAACCGTCGATCTGAAGTTGAGCCGTTCCAAACCGTGGGTGCCCCTTAGGGAAGAACGAAATACGGGTCGACTCTTCGGCATCGGCGGACCGTAATACGTTCAATCCAACCTCGTGCGCAGAACCAGGATCAATCGTCACGGAAAGTTCCAGTGTGGTTCCATTGATCGAACTTAGAACCAGCTCTTCGCCTGGACCAATCTCAACATCATCAGCAACTATATGTTTACCTCGGAGCGATGTGATCTCATCAACGGGATGAATGCTAAGCGAATTGTCATCACGCAACGAAAGATGGGTCGGCAATGTCATGATGTCGCTCCAGCCCTGAGCTTCTCGACTTTCCTTGACGTTGAAGATCGCCAGAAACCGGCCACTGTCATCTATAGTCGCTGAGGGTGCATGTAAGCTCCCGATTCCAAGTGGACCGTTATTCAGCCGACCGTGGTAATCAGGCGTGAACTTGTGTGTCGACCGATCATAATCCCCAACGAAGTACTGACCTCCCCTTTTGTGACTGAAGAACAGCAACATATGCTTGCCGTTGCCAATTGGCCAGAAATTCGGCACTGCGTAGTCTTCGCCTGGTTCGGTGCTGTAATTGGCCGAGATCAGTTCGCCTACGTAGTCCCAGTTCTTAAGGTCCTCCGAGTGAAAGAGGTGATCCACACCCACACAGTCGACGCTGCGTACGCCGTTTTTGAATACGCCTGAAAGAGCGTAGTAGCCGTCTTCTTCTCTCCAGATACAAGGATCAAACACCCTGTATGGCGCTCCCGTTGTGTCATCAAACGGCACGATAGGGATCACCGGATTGGCTGGATTCTTCCGCCAATCGACTAGTAAATCGTCCGATGCGATCGCTATAGCGTTCCCCGCCTGAGTTCCGTGGTAAGTGGCGATTACACGGTCGTCCTCAACCAACGTCTGTCCGCTGAAACAGTCGTTCTCCTGATCGGGATATAGTGCGATCGGAAGGTCCTTCCAGTGTAAGAGGTCCTCGCTTACCGCATGACCCCAGTGAACGTGCTCCTCACCGTCTCCTCTGAACTGGTAGAAGAGATGATACAAACCTTTCCACTGGCATAGTCCGTTTGGGTCGTTCATGAAGTTTTCTGGAGGAGAAAAATGAAATGTCGGGCGGTGTTTGTCAGCAGCCAGCCGCTCGCGTGAAACGCGCCATCGGTCTATCTGCTCGACCAGTGCGGAAGAGTCGATATTTTTCAGTAGGTCTTCAAGGGTTGTCAATGAACACTCCTCGTTCATAGTTCATGATCACAGTATCGTGACGCGAACCTATAAAACTCAAACCCAACTAACAAGCTACCTAACCACTATATGATGCAGTTTCTGGGGATTTTCCGCTATGAGCAGTGGTTGCGACGCTCGCAGTGAACATATCACTGTCGGCTTTGTCTAAGCGCACAGGCGTAACGTACGCGGGGCTTCGCAAGTGTGAGCAACTTTTAGCAAAATAAATAGTCATGGGAGTTAGAATCACATCAATTCCGACAACCTCCAAGACATACCCCTCACGCACATCCAGTCACGTTACACGCGCCAACTATGTAGGAATGAGTTAGCTATTGTTTGTCAGTCTCGGGTATGCGACGATCTTTACATGCCCATCCGACCACTTATTTTCGTACTTGCATTTTCGCTGACATTATTTGTTTTCGCTTGCTCCACCGGATTCACCGCTGAGGAAGTTGATGCCACCGTGAATGCTGCGTATCGAGCCGGTCAGGAAGTTGCGATCGAGGCAGCCCCACAAAAGGTCTTTTTCGAAGTCACAAAACTTGAGGCTTGGGATGGGACTGGTGGTCAATGTCCATCACCAGTCAGTCTTGAAGGGTGTGGACAAGTTCAATGGGCAGATGGAGCCAGATCTGCTCGTATTATTTATGTTGACAAGAAATCCGACTGTTGGCTAGATGTGAAGTTAGGTTACGACCTACCGGATTCATGTATAGGACTAGTCTCAGCGCCCTGAATCCTCATTAAAAACGGATACGGTTTATTAATGTACGTGTGGCTCTGGTGGGCTCCTGAGGATCAGAGAACGACATATTAGTCGATTTG
>CAWVYJ010000136.1:0-2462 GCA_963934365.1 uncultured Dehalococcoidales bacterium
GATTCGCGCGGCGATTATCGGTTCGGAATCACCGCTTTCCCTACCTTGCGGGTAGCTCGAAAGTATCCCAGCGACTTTTCTTCTTCATCGGTTACGAGCCAGACCGCGTCGGAGTAGGTGTTCTGGTTGCGGGTTTCGCCCGGGGCAAGCTTGCCGTAGAGCTTCAGCCCGCCGCCGAAATTTACCCAATAGATCTTCACCCCCTTTTTCATCCTGTTAAGAAAATGAATCTCCGTCGCGGAGCCATCAAGCGACCTGGGGGGAGAAGAACCCTGTGCAATATTCGTCCACTTCAGCGTTTCAGTTCGAAAGGACGACTCGACGGAGTTCCGGTTCGGAGGGTCGATCCCTTGTAGATGCTTCCTGAAGAAATCTTTCCGTTTGCGGTCACCGTATCGTCCGCCGTCGCCATGTCCTCCGCCGGGAATGACGACGAGCTCGAATTCCTTGTTGGCCCGGATCAAGGCATCGGCCAGCCGGAACGTTGATTCCGGGGGAACGTTCTTGTCCAGTTCGCCGACGATCAGCATCAGCTTGCCCTGAAGGCGATGGGCGTTATCAATGTTTGAGCTAGCGGAGTAATGTGGCCCGACGGGATACCCCATCCACTGCTCGTTCCAGGAGGCTTTATCCATACGGTTGTCGTGGCATCCACAGGCGGAAACGGCGACCTTGTAGAACTCAGGGTGAAAGAGTAGCGCCCCAGTCGAGCTCTGCCCCCCGGCGGATCCGCCGTAGATTCCCACCCGAGAGGTGTCGTACCATGGGTACTTCTTCGCCACGGCCTTGTGCCAGAGAATGCGATCGGGGAAGCCGCCATCCTTCAGGTTCTTCCAGCAGACATCATGAAAGGCCTTGGAACGATTGGCTGTCCCCATCCCGTCAATCTTGACGACGACAAAGCCCATGTCCGTCCAGGAGGCGTAGCGGCGTGAAGAGCTGAAGCTCTTGGGGACGTAGGAATCATGTGGCCCGGCGTACATGGACTCGAGAACCGGGTATTTCTTCTTCGGATCATAGTCCTTTGGCCGGCAGATGAACCCCCAGATCCCGGTCTCCCCATCCCGCCCCTTGGCCGAGAACACCTCGGGAGCCTCCCAACCACTCGCCTTGAGCTCGCTGATATCTGATTCTTCCAGTTTGCAGACCAAGCCTCCGTCGGAGACTCTCCGCAACTCATTCACCGGTGCCATATCGATGCGGGAATAGGTGTCGATGAGGTATTTGCGATCCGGTGAATAGCTGACCTCATGCGTGCCATCGCCCTCGGTTAACGCGGTGAGACCACCGCCGTCGAAATTGATCCGGTAGTAATGAATCAAGTATGGATCCTGCTTTGGGTTGCGGCCTGAGGCGCGGAACCAGATCTGGCGCTTTTCCTCGTCGATCTTGTCGACATAGCGCAGGACATATTCACCCTTGGTGATCTGCTTCTGCTTTCCTGTGGCGACATCGACCAAGTAGAGATGACGCCATCCATCCTGCTCTGATATATAGATAATCTCCTTTGTTTTCTTGAGCCAGGTCACCCGTGAAACGCCGTAACCCTTCGCGTGATAGGTCCAGATGAAGGTCTTCGAAACTTCGTCGATGATGTTGCGAGCCTTCCCGGTTAAAATATCGACCTCGATAATGCGGAAGCGTTGGTGGCCGCGGTCAACCTTTCTATAGGTGAAAGTATGCCCATCCAGTGACCAGCGCATATTCGGCGAGTGGAAATCGAGCACGCCGACATCCGGCTTCACGTGGAGCTTCTTTTCGATATCAAACCAGTTTAATTCGTGCGAAGTGAACTTATCACCTGGCAGAGCATAGCTCCGAGTGTGCAGCTTCGCCTTCCCGCCGCCCTTCGGCGAGGACTCGAGGAGGTGAACCTCACTGATCTTCGACGGCTCAATTCGGTAGGCGATTAAATTGTTCGAGTTCGGGGCCCAGTAAGGCACCTGATAGGCGTTGTCTTTCTTCCCATCCTTGCTGAGCTGGATCTTTTCGTCACCCTTAGCAGCACGGACATAGACATTGTACTCGTGAATGTAAGCGCGCCACTTCCCGTCCGGCGAGACATCCCGCTTGGCTTGATACGCTCTATATCGATCTCGCTTGCTGTGGGAACGATTGTCTTCGGTTCCCCGAGATCCGGGAACCTCTCCAGCTTTTTCAAGCTTCGTCAGCTTATGGGTTTTAAGCTCAAGCTGAAAATGACTGCCCTTAACACGAAAGAAAGCGAGCCCCTTGATCAAGTCGAACCCCAGTTGATCGAGCGGCAACCGATCCGCCTCAACTCCTCCAACCCCAACCTCCTCAAGAGCCTTCGCCACCCGCCCATGATCAAAAGCCGCCTTGCGAGTCCCCTTCCCAAGGTTCACCAGCACAAACTCCCGACTCCTTCCCGAAAGATCATTCCGATACCAAAAGTGCGTGTTGTCAGCCGACCACTGCGCGTTGACCCGGCTCTTATAGAC
>CAWVYJ010000137.1:0-2426 GCA_963934365.1 uncultured Dehalococcoidales bacterium
TCGCGAACGAAATTCAGCCTTCGAAACTCTGCCTGGTCAATGCCGAGGTCGTCGGCTGCTCCCTGCACCATCCGTTCCTGGAAGAACATGGCTTCAGTTACCCGGAACGAGCAGCGGTAGGCAACACCACCGGGCGCCTTGTTCGTGTAGACACCCCGTGCGGTGAGGTGGGCAGTTGGGATGTCGTAACAGGCAAAGGCTGAGTGCATCAGGCCGATCTTGAACTTGCTCGGCTGAGCATCAGAAAAGAAGGCTCCGTGATCGGAATCGGTGTGCATGCGCACACCAAGAATCTTTCCGTCCTTTCGGAGTGCCATCTGGCCCCGCAGATAGACGTCCCGTCCGAAGCCGGTAGAGATGAGATTGCCGGTCTTGTCCTCTATCCATTTGACGGGGCGCTCAAGCAGGATCGAGGCCAGAATGGACACCACATATCCCGGGTAGACGGGAACCTTGTTCCCAAATCCACCGCCTAGATCTGGAGAGACGATCCGGATCATGTGTTCGGGTAGTTCAGCAACCATGGCGACAGCAGCCCTGATGATGTGTGGCGCCTGAGTCGTCATGTAGACGGTGAGTTTGGAGGTTGCCCGATCAAAGTCGGCAATCGATCCACAGGTCTCGATAGGTGACGGATGTGACCGTGGGTAGTGCAACTCGATCTCTGAGACGACGTCCGCCTCAGCAAATGCGCTGTCGGTGCCTTCCTTGTCGCCAACCTCCCAGTCGAATATCAGGTTGTCGTGTTGGTTTTCCTTGTCATCGCGGATTATCGGCGCACTGTCGGCCATCGCCTGTGTCGGGTTGACTATGGCCGGTAGGGGCTCATAGTCGACGACAATCGCCTCGCAAGCATCCTTCGCTATGTATGGATCGTCAGCAACGACACAGGCAATCTCCTGACCTTGGAATCGCACTTTGTCGGTTGCGAGGACTGCCTGAGTGTCATAGGAGAGCGTGGGCATCCATGCCAGATTCCGGCTAGCCATCATCTCACCGGTTAATACGAGTCGAACTCCGGGGATTGCCCAGGCTGCAGCGACATCGATGGATCTGATTCGCGCGTGAGCGAGCGGGCTGCGGAGAACCTCCATGTGCAACATGCCGGGCAAAGAGATGTCATCTACGTAGTTGCCCATACCGCGAATGAAGCGGTTGTCTTCGACGCGAGGACGACTAGCCCCTAGACCGCCGATCTTTACTTCGTCGATGGTCATGACGTTTCGTCTTCCCCAGCGTCTTCTTGATTACGGAGTCCAGCTGCAGCACGAAGTACAGCCTTGACAATGTTCTGATAGCCAGTGCATCGACAGAGGTTGCCGGACAAAGCCCACCGAATCTCGTCCTCTGTTGGGTCGGGGTTCTCGTTGAGTAAGGCCTTTGCGGAGAGCATCATTCCTGGGGTACAGAATCCGCATTGGAGGCCATGCTCGTCTTTGAATCCTTCCTGAATGGGATCCAACTCGCTGGCAGACGCCAGGCCTTCAACCGTTGTGACCTCGTGCCCGTCGGCTTGGACTGCGAACATCGTGCAACTCTTTACTGGACTGCCATCGAACAAAACCGTGCACGCTCCACAGTTCGTTGTATCGCAGCCCAAGTGGGTCCCCGTTAAGCCGAGGGCCTGTCGAACCAAATGGACAAGCAGCAGCCTGGGCTCGACGTCCAGAGTGTGTTGCTTGCCGTTAACTGTGACGGTCAGTCGTCGTATTGGGGTATCAGCCGACGCTTCTTCCGACACCACTTCAAACAGGCTGGTCATATCAGGCTGCCTCTCGGGTCGCGAGCTCAAGGCTCGAGAGGATTCGGGTTACAAACGTGGCAACGACATGACGCTTATATGCCGCACTGCCTCGATGATCGGATCTCGGCTGCGATATTTCACTAGCAAGTTCTGCAGCACGATGAATGGTCTCTGGGTTCAGATCTTGGCCAACAAGTAGTTCTGCCGCCGCCTCAGCGCAGATCGTCGAAGGACCGACGCCTGTGAGCCCGATTCCAGCGCGGGTTACCTGATCACCTGATGACTCGACTGACACGGCAACACCCACGGTGGCAAAGTCGCCAATCCGTCGTTCGAGTTTGAGATAGCCGCCGGATCGAGCGCCGACTGGGGGTGGAACAAACGCCTCAATCGCTAACTCGTCGGGCTGCAAAAGATTCTGAAAGGGGCCGTTGACAAAGTCGGCACACTGGATCGAGCGACGCCCGCTGGGGCCCTCAGCGACTATCGAGCCTCCGAGCGCACTCATTACCGAAGCCCAATCTCCCTGGGGGTCAGCGTGACAGAGTGATCCGACCACGGTGCCGCGAGTACGCACGATGGGATCGGCGATCACAGGAGCGGCCGCAGCAATTGTGGGCTGCTGAGTTACCAGTTCAGCGTCTTTTTCGAGATCCTCATGCCGGCACAAGGCTCCGATTCG
>CAWVYJ010000138.1:0-2366 GCA_963934365.1 uncultured Dehalococcoidales bacterium
AATTAATCCGCTTCGCTTAATCGCCGGGACTATAGGCACGCTGCGTATTTGCAACCACATCATCCCAGAGAAACCACGCCGGTTTGAAGCGCCGTTCCGACAAGAGTTTTGCCTGATCGAAAAAGTGTGGTGATTCTGGATTGTGGCTCTGCCCATAGTGCAAGTAGCTCGCGGCCTTCACTCCATCCGGATGGAACTCATAAACCGCCTTATAAGACGACCCGGTAGTTGCATACTCAAATTGCCGATTAGGATCATCCGTCGGCGAGGTATGATAAATAGTAAAAGCAACACCAAGCGGACCGCGCACGCCCGCCACGCCCAGACTTGGCTCACGATCATCGAACGGAACGCTGCTAGAACTGCCATAAGGCGCGTGCCGTTGAAGTCGATGTACGTCGCCGTAGGAGACTTGCCAATTACCGTGGCGACCTTCCAGCGTCTTCGCTGCGCGAGCAAGCGCGCTAAATCGCGCGGGGATGTCTGCCACGAATTCCTCTTTCAAGGTTTCAACTGGATAGCCTCTGCCGTAAAGCTCCTCGTACCACGCGACGGCGAGTGTTGTTTGAGTCGATTTAAGTGAACTGCGGTAATCCCAATCGAGGAGGTGTTCAAGATAGGGTCTTACTTCGCTAGCCAGCTCTGGATGAGTGTGTTGCAACGATTCGAAGCGGCGTTGATAACGCGGTAGTTCCGTCATCGGCCAGTACAGCGTCGTGTCGAACGCCATCTCCTGCCACTTTTCGAACGTCACATCGTTAGCTTGACGCAGCAACCAACGAGACATTTGCGCCCGACGCTTGTCATCCGTGGCATCTTCTACCATGTAGGCTGGGAAATCTAACATCGACGGATTCCCATCGTCGGTTGTTGTGAATGGGGTCGAATTGGTGTTTTGCATGAAGCCAGAAGCTGGATTAAAGACCTGCGGCAGCTCCTCAATAGGATGGAAATCGCCCCACTCCAGTTCAGGATCGGAACCGTCTACGGGTTTCGTCCAATCAACACCAGGCTTCCGTTTCGCGACCGTGCCATTGTAGAGATAGAAGATGTTGCCGTCAGCATCGGCATACATTGTGTTGAACGTCTGCAGCTGGAGGCTCGATGCTGCTGCGTACCACTCGTCGAAATTCGTCGCGCGCGACTGGGCAAGCGACTGCACCATACGCGAACCGTCGTAAAGGCGCGGTACTTTTATTGCAAGAAAATGCGATTCGTCTTCTTGCTTGGTTATCGGGCCATGATGGCTCTTGCGCAGCTGATAGCGCCGCGGCTGGGCTTCGCCCTTCACAGCGAGTTCAATCTCCCAAGACTCTGCACGCCGCCAATCGTCGCCATAACGATACAGATCAGGATCGCTTGGATGATCAAAGGTCAGTCGATACACGTCCGAGATATCCGCTTCGTTGACCGTATAGGCCCAACCAAGATGGTTGTTAAAACCGGCGGTTGGGAACGGTGCACCCGGATACATTGCTCCGGAAAAATCCCAACCTGAATCGCTCTTCACGTGCATCTCGGTGAACATACCTGAGCCATACCAAGGTTGATGGGGATTGATGAACAGCATTGCGGTGCCGTTGCGAGTGCGGTCGGGCCCAATTGCCCATTGATTCGAGCCTAGCGATGCGAGCTCCTCGGCTTCCAATCGCGTCACCTCGCGGGACGGTGCATGTGCCGCACCTAACAAGCGCGGCAATATCATGTAGCGCTCAAAAGCCAGCACGTGCCACGGTTCCATTCGGGTAATGAGACGCGGAGTTACATCCGGATTGCGCTCGAGGAAAAAGTTATAGCCGTCGGCAAACGCGCGAGCAAGCGTTTGTATTTCTAACGGGAGCGAAGTGAAATCGCGCTGCGAACTTCCGACGATATCAAAAAGCGCGACGTCGAGATCACTACTGACTCCGGAATCACCAACCATTTCGGCGTAGCGCCCAAGCGCCTTTATGTAGGTGTCTTCAAGCTGCCAGAAATGGTCTTCACTCTGCGCCCAGGCGGAGCCGAACACAACGGCAGCATCGGACTCTCCGCGGATGTGCGGCACACCCCATTGATCACGGTGAATAATGACCTGTTTTGCCAGCGGCGAGGCATATGCTGGGCCGGCCAAACAAAATAGGATTAACAGACTGCTAAGTAACTCAATGAATTGACGTGATCGCATTTAGTGAGCACCTCTGAAGTAGGAAGAATAAAGGTACCTTTAGACTGGCAAGTTGTCTAGATCAAAGCATAGCAGCGCACCCCGAACCAACTACATTCAGTCCCAGCCTCTCCAAGCCAACCCGTATTGTCCGTCCAGTTAGCCCCGTCAGTTGAATTGTATAAAGCGAAAGAGCATCACGTTCAATTTGCGGAACCTG
>CAWVYJ010000139.1:0-2339 GCA_963934365.1 uncultured Dehalococcoidales bacterium
TGGTGAGAAATGGCGAGTTTCACGCCGTTGGCTTCACAAACATCGACCATAGCGTCGGCGCGGCCCATGCCGATTGCCATTGGCTTTTCGCAGATGATTCCTTTTACGGAAGGACCGGCAGCGACTTCTGCCGTAACAGTGTCGTGGAGCAGATGCCACACGCAAACGCTCACGATGTCGGGCTGTGCCTTCTCAAGCATTTCGGCAACTGTGGCGTAGCCCTGTGGAATGCCGTACTCGGTCATGTACATGTTTCGAGCGGCTTCAAGCGGGTCGGCTACGGCTACGACATCGACGTTATCGAGTCGTTCGTATCCCTGCATGTGTGCTTGACCGATGGATCCGCAACCAACAATTGCAGCTTTGTATTGTTTCGACATTAACTAAGATCCTGCGCCTATATTGGCTTCTGGCTGAAAGTAGATTTCGTGCGGGAGTCTACGCCAAATTTTGAGTCGAGCACTGTTCAAGCGGGTCGATTATCGGGCGGGATCACCGAATTCTAGACGAAGAAGGCCGGGAGACTGTCGGCGGTACCGAGGATGAACATTGTTCCTAGAACGAGGCTGAATACAGCTATCACGATTCCGAGGGCAGTGTGGAACTTGTGATGCCGATCGGTCCCAAGTAGGCCAGTGGTCGTCGCGATAGCGATCAGGGTATTTGAGATGACGAGTCCGACGACGAACGCGAGCAATAGGAAGCTGCCGGTAAGGGCAGATGTAGCTCCTGAAGCGGCGGCGAGCAGTAGTGCTTGGCTACCGGTTTCGGCTCCGATGCCGTGTATGACACCGATCGATACCGAAGCACCCGAGCCGTATTCGCGCTTGGCGGTATCGGTTGTAATTATGTTGTAGCCGGTTCTGTTGGTTGAGTTCTTGGGGTTGATCTTTCGGTAAGCCGATTTCACGAGATCGAAAACGATCATCCAGCGACTTCGCATCACGAGTCGACCATTGTTACGCGACATCGACCAGATGAGCCACATTCCGAGTAGTAGGAGAGTTACTCCGACTGCCGATTCCATGTAGCCGTCGACCCATTCAGGTAGCAGCGTGCCAAACCATATTGCGAGGAGTCCTAGAACGATGACAACGGCTGCATGGCCGAGCGCGTAGAGCGTGCCCATGAATAGGCTGCGTCGATGGTTCTTTTGCGAGCTGGTTACATCGGATATCGCAGCTATGTGATCCCAGTCAATACCGTGGCGAAGACCTAGCCCGAGCCCGGTTCCGAGAAGTGCAATGCCGATTTCAGGCGACAAATCAAGCTCCAACGAGTGGAATCACAGAATGTGACCAACGAATATGATGCAAGGTGATCACGATTGGTGAATGAACACTAAGTGCAATTATCCGCATGTGCAAACTTTTGCATGTAGTCAGTATGATCTTTGGTCCGGATGTGAGCGGACTGTCTACAGGTGCTGTCCGGCAACTATTCGTCGATTGTTTGATCTGGTTTGAAGTGTGAAAATACATGGTGATAGCTCACATATCAGTTACCTAAGCTCGTCCCTCAGTACACTAGTCTGCGCTCAAAGCTACTCACGACTGCCTATAATCCTGAGCTATCCACGCGACAGTGGTTTGCCATCTAAAAACGTCGAAAGAATTAGCTAAATGAAACAAGCCTTGATGGTCGTCGGCGGATGGCCGGGTCACACGCCCGAAAAGAGTGCGGATGTGTTCACACCGCTGCTCGAAGATGCTGGATTCAACGTTCGACGTGAGATGTCACTCGATGCCTATCTTGACGCTGACTTGATGGCTACGCTCGACCTTATCGTACCGATATGGACACAGGGTGAGATAGCGAAGGAACAGCTTGAGGGCCTGATGGGAGCGGCGCACTCCGGCGTTGGAATTGCCGGTTGGCACGGCTGTATGGCAGATTCGTTTCGGTTTGAACCTTCGTACCAATTTATGATCGGAGGTCAGTGGGTCGCACATCCAGGCGGAGTGATCGACTATGAAGTCAACATCACGAATCACGATGATCCGATCACGCAAGGGATATCTGATTTCAAGATTCACTCTGAGCAGTACTACATGCATATAGACCCTTCGAATGAAGTGCTTGCGACGACAACTTTCGCAGGAGATCAGGCGGGACAGTATTGGATTAAGGACGTCGAGATGCCGGTGTATTGGAAACGAATTTGGGGTGCCGGGCGAATTTTTTACGGATCAGTGGGACACGTTTTTGGCGATTTCGATGTGCCTGAAGCGCGCGAGATCATGCGAAGGGGAATGTTGTGGGCAGCACGATGAAACGACAACGTGTTGGTGTGATTGGGTGCGGGGTAATCAGCGGGATTTATTTCCAGAACTTGACTC
>CAWVYJ010000140.1:0-2288 GCA_963934365.1 uncultured Dehalococcoidales bacterium
TTTTCGAGCTCGATTTCGACATCTTCGTCGGTGGTAAGTTCTATGCGCGCGCCTTCGTCGCTAATCGCCACGGCGACGGGTCCGGTGAGGATGATCGGCGGATCCTCGTCGGCTTCATCAAGCGTAAAAAACGTCTGATCATCGCTGCAAGTGGGTGGGTTGTCGTTAGGGTCACTCGAGCACACTCTGTAATGATACTCACTACCTTGCGTTAATCGGGTCAACTGGAGGGTGTGTTGTATGACATCTTCCATAGAATACAGCTGTTGCCCGTAATTGTCATCAAAGCCGAATTCGACAATAGAATCAGAAAGTTCGTCGGTTGCCCACACAATGACTACCCCATCCTCCAGTCGAGTGCCTACGACTGGTCGGGAAGTGATAACCGGCGGATCTACATCAGCGTCCAATAAGGTGCGAAAAGTCTGTGTACTTTTTTGATAGCTATTACCATCGGCATCAGTTACTGTGGTTGTGTAGGAGTATTTCTGTCCGGGTTCAAGGTTGGTTAGCGCAATAATATGAGCATCAAGGCGTTCGGCTTGCTCGGCGACAAGAGGAAAACCTGCTCCTCCTTGTTCTTCATATTTAACGACGACAGAGACGTCCTCGTCGGTGATGAGCTCAATCCGTGCGCTACGATCAGTGATCGCTCCCGCAAGTGGTCCTGAAAGGAGAACTGGTGGATCGGTATCTGGCCCCTTGAGGGTGGTAAATGTCCCGGTACTAAGTGACGATTCATTGCCGCCAGCATCTTTAAGAACTATAGAGAAAAAGTAGGTGGTGGCTGGTTGCAGTCTGGTTAGCGTCACGGAGTGGGTCAATTCAGGATTTGCGGACCAGAGATCTACCGCTTCTGTGAGATCGGCTGACTGATCGTATAGTATGCGACTTACGCTGAATTCATCGCTGGTAAATCGCAGTGTGGCTGCGATATCAGATAGCCCCGTTGCGACGGGCCCACGAACTAATTGTGGTGGCTCAATGTCGGCACTCTTCAAGGTACTAAAACTAAATTCTGCACTACATGTAGACGGGTTATCGTTGGGGTCGGTCGAGCATACTATGTAACGGTATTCGGTCCCAGGTTCGAGATTCGTAAGACGTAGTGAGTGCTCTATGACGTCGTCCATTGAAAGAGCCGACTGGTCGAGTGAAATACCTTCGCCAAATTCAACTTGCGAATCCGATAGCTCGTCGGTGCGCCATTGAATGACTACCTGATCCTCGAGCCGCGTAGCGACAACGGGGCCGGCAAGAATGACGGGCTCTACCTCATCGGGCTCGGTCAGTGTGCGAAAACTGCCCCCGCTTGCAGAGACGCTATTGTCGTTGCCGTCCGACAATCGTAATTGATAGACGTATTCGGTTTCGGCAAGCAAATTGGTAAGAGGGATCGAATGCTTCGTCGTGCGCTTTGCGCGTTGTAGTCGCAACGGCTTTCCATTGGTATCGATTGCTTGATATTCGACGAGCACGGCCGCATCCTCGTTGGTCTCCAATTCGATACGTGCGCCCTCGTCGGTGATCGCGCGAGCGACGGCGGGAGCGAGTAAGATCGGTGGCGTATCGTCGGCCACAGAAAGCGTTCTGAAAAAGCCGCTTTGAGGCGAAGATTCGTTGCCGCTGATATCAATGAGGGCGATCTCAAATGAGTAGCTGATACCAGGCATTAGGTTGGTCAGTGTCAAGCTGTGGTCAAATGCGGGTTCGGCTGAGACTATTTCGTTCAATGGACCATCTTCACCCTCCGCCTGATAGATTAGGTAGGCGGTACAGATTTCGTCGCCACTGGCACGCAAGGTGGCCGTCACGTCTGTTTTCCCGGACACTATGGGACCGTTGACAACACGCGGAGCAATTGTATCGGTTGTTTCCATTGTCGTAAAGACAAAATCGCCACTACAGGAAGGTGGATTTCCGTTCGGGTCACTTGAGCAAACTTGGAAATGATATTCCTGACCTGCTTCGAGGTTGGTCAGTGCTAACTGGTGACTAACCTCGTTCTGCGATGCTGAAACAGAGCCGGAATAATTTTCGCTGAGACCAAAGTCGATGCGTCCATCCGCCATTTCATCCGTTTTCCATTTGATGCTTGCTCGGTCATCTAGGCGGGAGACTACGACTGGCCCTGCGACGATGATTGGCGACTCGAGATCTGGCTCGGTAAGCGTGCTGAATGCAACGCCTTCCCGCGTTGTCTGGTTACCGACCACATCGGTTAGGGTGAGTTCGCAAACATAGTCCGTATCAGCTGATAGATTGGTCAGCGGTAAAGAATACCGCGA
>CAWVYJ010000141.1:0-2246 GCA_963934365.1 uncultured Dehalococcoidales bacterium
ATGGCAGCCGCGGCCTTTGGATCGACCTCGGTGTAAGCCATTGTTTGAATCGAAGTCAGGTTTCGCTTTGATTCCATCCATGAATCACGCGAGAAGTTCAGCGAGGCGTTCTGCACCGATTGGATGCAACGCGTCAAGACTCATGATCGCCTCGTAATCCGTATTGAGGAATGTCTTGAGATTGGATCGAGCAATCTCTGACAGATACAATTTCTCAGAATCCTCTCCAGGTCGATTTGAGTGAATGTGAGTCTCGTTTACTACTCCAAGGAGGGCCTCGATATCCGAATCGAGATTCTCTTGCATCAGAACGCCGAATATCTGCTTCGAAGCAAGCTCTTCAAGCAAATCTGAGAGGTAGAACGAGATGTCTTCCTTCAAGTGATGAATCGTGCGGAACTCATCTGCCACTCCTTCATCCAATTCTCCTCTAACGTAGAGATTCTCAGCTAGAGAATTCATAGTTCCATACTTGCGCAATACGTCGAATTCGCCAGAGAATCGCGAATCCTGTGAGGACTCTTCGACGACCAATCGATAACGCCAATTGAATGCTGAGAGGGCGCGAGAAATCGGATTTCGGAGCACGATTAGATACCTCGCACTAGGTCGAAATTCTGGTTTTTCGATATGAACTCGAGTGATGTAGCGAAATTCGTCTGCTAGCCGTTGACTGGCAGATATCGCCGAATTGAGAGAGGCACCGCCGCACTTGCCGATGTGGATGTAGATGAGTGTGTGACTCGATCCTGGAAGGTACTTTTCGCAC
Organism: uncultured Dehalococcoidales bacterium; assembly: GCA_963934365.1. Classification (GTDB taxonomy): domain Bacteria; phylum Chloroflexota; class Dehalococcoidia; order Lucifugimonadales; family Lucifugimonadaceae; genus Lucifugimonas. The sequence continues at coordinate 770 of CAWVYJ010000141.1, forward strand.
AGTTCCAGCACTCTCTTCACGACCATTACTACCAACCTCTCCTCCTGCGCTGCACTGGGCTAAGCCTGCCTACCATATCACATTCTTCATCAAGGAATATCGGACCATTGCGAGAATATGCCTATAACGAGAAATAAGCAGCAGGGAATCATACCATGCATATTCTCGTGATGACTCGTTCGACCCTCTCGCACGGATTCGGAGGATTCCAGCGACAGTGCGTCGATTTGTGCGAGGGGTTCGTCAGGTTAGGCCATCGGGTGACCGTACTGACAACCGTACATCCCAATGGCATTGAATCGGAGGAGGAAGATGGCTACATGGTTCACTACGTCTCTCCTTCGAAGCCGCGAAGACTCTCGAGCGGGTGGTTCAAAGCGACTCGAAAGAAGGTTGAGGAGATTCATGCCACCGACTCGATTGATGTAATTCACAGCAATGAGTTCGCGGGCTTTGGGTTACTCGGGTGGGCCAAGCGAAATGATGTACCGATTTCCTTGCTGTGTCACGGTTCTCTGCGTTCTGAGTTGTTGTCTTTCTGGGCCAGTGCGGATATGCGACCGAGGTATTGGCATTGGTTGATTCTGACTCCGACTTACCTGATTAAGCGGTATTTTTTCTGGGAATTGAAGATGCGTCGGGCGGCGAAGAGCATCCTTCTCGTGACTCCGACGATTGCGCATGATTTCCGTTTGTTCTGTGGTGATAAAGTCAAGGTGATTGAGAATGGAATCGCTCTTCCCGAGAAACCAGAACCGAAGCGGAATGAGGGTACTCTGACTCTGCTCTGCACCGGCCGAATGGATCGCCAGAAAGGGTTTCAGATGGCTGTGAAGGCCCTCGGAGAATTGCGCGAATTGGACTTGAGTCTGGAGATTGTAGGCAGTGGAGCATATCTGGTCGAGTTGCAGGCTTTGATTGACGAATTGCAACTCGCTGACAGGGTTACTCTTCACGGTAGGGTCAGCGACGAGGAATTGGCTCGAATCTACTCCTCCGCCGATGTCTATCTAATCCCTACATTGCGATACGAAGGTCTGCCCTTGGCCTTGCTGGAGGCACTGGGCCACGGTATTCCAACGATATCTTCGCGAATCGGGGGGAATGCCGACGTGCTGACGCATGGCGAGGACGGATTGTTCGTCAAAGCCGGAGATTTGCGTCTGCTGGTGGATTCGATTCGCTTACTGGCGACGGAGCCAGAGACACGACACAGGTTGGCTGAGGCGGCTCGACAGACCGCTGAGCGCCGCTTCGACAAGGAGCGGATGGTGGCTGAGACCGAGGCTGTGCTACGCGCGATTTCAGACAATTGAATTCCCCCTCGACTCGCTCATTCACTCCAATTCTTTGCTCAAACGCCTTCGATTGGGTTCAAAGAGCCGAGACGGACTCGTCTGCCCGATGAGCGATTCGGTTTCGTGGCATCTGGCATGCGTTAGGTGTGATGCCACTTACCCTGGGCTTGACCCACGAT
>CAWVYJ010000142.1:0-2129 GCA_963934365.1 uncultured Dehalococcoidales bacterium
TGATCGCTTACGTACATTCGTGGACCTGTAGACGATTCGATATTCATGGAGCGGAACTGACTCAAATCAACCGGCCTTAATAAGAAATTTTTCAATTTGGTGGGCCATGTGGGGATCGAACCCACGACCTAAGGATTAAAAGGCAGTGAGTCCGAAATCAATAGATTGAACTGAGCTCAATCAAACTTCGTTTCCAATTCGAAGGGATAGAGCGGTATGCGTCGATTCTGGTATGAAAAACTCGACATGTTGGCACTTGTCACACCCGCTGAGTTAGCCATGATGATCTCACGAGAGATCGGTTCGTAGGCGGCGCGTGGAGACACTGTGCCTTTGCAGATAATGACTCTGTACTGTTCCGGGAGGATGCCTATGGAGTAGTACTGTTCACGACTCATATTGCCAATTCCTCTGACTGTATGCAGCAAAATCGTATGACCATCACCAGTGTCCAGCGCAACAGAGGGTCCATAGTCGAAGAATCTGAGACCGCCATGAGTGGGTTTAGGCTCCTCAAACTTTCCGTCCGTTATGGCTCGTACATTACCGGTGACCTCTATTGGCTCACCATGCAGCTGATCTGTTCCGGCTCCGACCTTGAGAGTAATCGTCGATCCGACTCCGGCGCTCATACAGGCTTGAACGGCAGGGGGATCAAACAGTGATAGAAGAAGACTTTTTTCTCCGCTCAGGCCCTGGCGCATTGCTTCAGCAAGCAAGTGGGTAGAATCGGCCGTTCCACCGCCGCCAACGTTATCGCCAACATCCATAATTGCGGTCGGTTTGTCATCCGAAGGAGCCGTTATCGCTCTATTTATAGCGTCCTCGATCGAGGGAGAGTCGTTCTGTAATTCGGCCCGTCGATCCCATGCCCTGCGAGCGAGCCATGCCGCCTGTTCTTCGGCGAACGCGGCATCGCCGTCGGTAACTACTAGGAATGAAACACCCATCTGATCAACGTCGGCGTACGGGAACCCCTGCCCGCAACTGGCAGAAAGAACGCCTGTTTTCTCAAGCACTTCATCAACCTCATCCATAATTTCTCTCATTGGTCCGAAAGAGGTGGGTTGTTTGACAATATTGATCATCATCGGCACCTGCACCAAGCGCTGAACAGGTCGTACTTCACCCCGGATCGTCCTCACTAGGATTTCGGATGCTTCGACCGCCCGCTCTACCGCATCAAGATGTGGATTCGTTCGAAACACAACCATTGCGTCGGTGTTTGCGACCTGGTCTTGGGTGATATTTGAATGCAGATCCAACGTCATCACTACCGGTGTATCGGGGCCGACGACCTCTCTTACTCTGCGGGATATCTCCCCATCCATATCCGGATATTCTTCGGTCACTGCAGCCCCGTGTTGGGCGAGTAGCACCCCATCCCACGGACCGTTTTCCTTCAAAAGATCCATCATTTCCTCAGAGATCCGATCGAAAGCATCTTTGGTAATAGTCCCGGTGGGACCCGTGAATGCAAACAAAAGTGGCACGAGGTCGAATTCGAACTTCTGCGCGCTCTGAAAGTATCCTGCAAGTGTGAATTTTGAGGTGGCGTGTCGGTCAGCTATCTGGCTACCGCGCAAGAACTCAAAATTGGCGAACGAATCGTAGTCCGTTATTACAGACTGGAACGTATTCGTCTCGTGGTGAAAACCTAGGGCTGCGATTCGCATAAATTCTCCCGATAGATTGAATTGACGAAGATCTACAGAATCTGCTCTCTCCAGATCTACGAAATCAGTTTGATGGTTATGCTACGGGGCGTCTACATAGACCCCTATCTTTATATGTTCACAATGCTCAAACAAAAAATGCCACCGGCGTACCGCTGGTTTTCATCCCTACAGAATGCGAGTTTGGGGAGCCATGTGGGGACCGAACCCACGACCTGAGGATTAGAAGGCAGTGCCTCGACAGGACGCGAGAAGTAATATCAAGTTCACAATTTCAGTGGATCTTCAGGTAATTCGCAGGCTGCAATACAGTTTTCGAAAAGTCTAAATTGATCAGTCTCTTCTCAGTGTCGGGGTGCGTCACCGGTTTTGACTTGTAGCCGATTTAACTCAGTCAACATCACGGCCTGTACCTCTGCAAACTCTGGCCGCCCGTAAACATTGTTCATTTCG
>CAWVYJ010000143.1:0-2076 GCA_963934365.1 uncultured Dehalococcoidales bacterium
GTGTGCGCGAATCGCAATTAAGCTAAATTGATGACGAGCAGCACTTAATATGGTTCGACAACGATCGCGTCGGTCTCTTTTCAGTAAGTAAGGGTGATAATGGCTGGCCGTGGGATTCAGGCTACTCACACGAATAAGGTCAAGCTAGAGTCGCTTATAGCGCGAACGGTCACCGACTTAGCATGCTCCAACAAAAGCCCGTACAAAAACTACTTAAACGCAGTGAATTGGTTGCTTCGAAAATAGCTCGCACCTGAGGTAAAAACATGTCAGTAGAAATCAGAGACAAACGATTCAGAAAGATTGTTGGCGACGATGCTCATTTGGATCAGGTCGCCACTGGGTTCATCTTCACCGAAGGTGCCATGTGGAACGCGAGGACTAATGAGTTGGTTTTCAGCGACATGCCAGGCGATATTGTTCGCAAATGGTCTAAAGCTACTGGTGTTACGACCTTCAGGCAGCCGAGCAACAAACAGAACGGCCACTACTTCGACTTAGAAGGTCGGCTGATTTCATGCGCTCATGCTTCGAGCGATGTGACTCGTGAAGAACACGACGGATCAATCACCGTGCTTGCTTCGCATTACGCTGGTAAAGAGCTGAATAGCCCTAATGACCTGATAGTAAAATCGGATGGTGCCATCTACTTTTCCGACCCTACGTACGGTCGTATGGACGGCTTTGGTTTACTACGCGAGCAAGATATGGATTTTCAGGGCGTTTACCGAATCGACCCTATGTCGGGTGAGCTTTCGTTACTAGCATCTGATTTCGGTCAGCCAAATGGCCTAACGTTTTCGTTAGATGAGAAGCAACTGTTCATCAACGACACCGATCGCGGGCATATCCGAGTGTTCGACGTAGCTGATGATGGAAGCATTTCGGGCGGTGACGTCTGGGCGGTTCCAGAAGGCTCTGGAAGCGGAGGTTGTGATGGAATGAAGCTAGATAGCGAGGGCAATATTTATTGCACAGGTCCGGGTGGGATTCACATTTATGCACCCGACGCGACGGCTCTGGGAGTGATTCAGGTTCCTGAGGTTGTAGCGAACTTCACTTGGGGTGACGACGATCTAAAGAGTTTGTACATCACTGCCTCGACATCACTTTATCGCACTCGAGTGAACGTTGCCGGACCCAGTATTTCTTAACTACTTATCGTCGGCCATCGGCATGTTTAGTCAAACACCACAATCGAGATTCTCAAAATGATTACTCTTCACGTCTACCTAACTCCAAAAGCTGGCAAAGCAGATGTCCTGCATCGAGCGATAAACGATCCGTGGATTTCGACAATGTCGGAGCAGCCCGGATTTGTTCAGGCTGCGATGCTCACGCCGTTCAACGACGATTCTTCAGGAGACATCGAAGTAGTTTCGTACTGGGAGTCAGAAGAACTTCGACTCGAATGGGTAGCACGTCCGATTCACGATCAAGTCTTCGCTGGAATCATGGAAAACGCCCAGACGATTTCGCCAACCGTGAAGACAGTCAGCAACAAGTGGAACGTTTAGCCTATCGCTCTTATTTAGGCAGCCATGCTCGATCATCGGGAGGGCTGGTTGGCTTGCAAACCTTGCAGGCTCGGAAGCCGTTTTGCTTGTCCTCGTCAACTGACTCGAAGTAAACACGGTTTTCGTGTTTAGTAAGTCGACCCGGCGGACAATTTGTTCGACAGAAAATCTTGGTCGTCGTACAGCCATTAATTGTTATGCCACGGATCAACTAAACGCCCAGTCGTTCAATGATTCCTCTAATGTACCGAGCCTGTCCTGCGTGCTGCATGTTGTCCTGTACGACGCTCATCAGGCGAATTCCAGCTGTGACGTGGGGATTGTAATTAGTGTCGACAATTCGATCTAGCTCTGCAGAGTCAATCGTTGGTAAATAGTCGAGCACTCTACCGGCTACTCGGTCGTGATATCCAAGCAATATCGCCCGAGGTGGCCTGATCGCCGCCACTTCGCCGGGACCATCGCCGAATCCGATTCCTGTAGCATCAGGCATCCCGAATCGACTGGACCACTCTTCGGTCAACCACGCTTCTTCGACCTGCACTACGTTCTTCAAATG
>CAWVYJ010000144.1:0-1997 GCA_963934365.1 uncultured Dehalococcoidales bacterium
ACTTCCCAATGTCCTCAGGAGTCTGTTCTCGACCCAACGGCATAATCGCCTTGATCTGGTCGATGAAAATCTCGTAAGGCGTCATCTCAGCAAAATCTGGATTCAAATCCTTGTGGTTCTGAGCAATCGCCTGCCACATCGGCGTCCACAACCTACCCGGGCAGACAGCGTTCACGTTGATGTTATACGAACCGAGCTCCATCGCCAGCAAGTGTGTGTACTGAATCGCCGCCGCCTTCGACACCAAATACGGGTGCTGAGCGTTCCCTCGCCCCTTGTCGCCAACGCCACGAGGCTTGCGACCACCGTGTGACGCGATAACAACAATCTTGCCTTGCTCGCGGTCTTTCATGTGCTCTTTCACAGCGTCGGTCGTGTTCGTCATTCCCTGCACGTTCACAGCGAACGTCATATCCCAATCCTGCTTGGTGAAATCTTTGCGTTCGGCGAAACCACGACCACCGATAACACCGGCGTTCGGCACACAAATATCGATGCCGCCGAGTTCAGAGATCGTCCTACCAGCAAAATGATCCAATGATTCGGGATCGGTAACGTCAACCGCTCCCGAAATCGCTTTACCACCAGCGGTATTGATTGCATTCGCAGTCTCTTCAGCAGAAGCGCCATCGAGATCACACACAGCCACAACGGCTCCCCGTTCAACAAGCACATTTGCGATTCCCACGCCGATGCCGCGTCCTGCGCCAGTTATCAGCGCTACCTTGTCCTGCAGTTGTCCTGCCATCACACTAGCCATAATTCGTAAACTCCTCGGTCCTCTGTTTGTCCTAGAGAAATATGTCCTAAAGAAAACGGCACACGTGCCTTTGATGGGCGAATCATAAATCACAGGAATTCCTCTTGCAGACGAATTCGACTGTCATTCTCACGTTCCAACTGTAGAATTTAGTGAGCGTCCGCAGCCTGCGGGCGTTTTTTATGTGGACACGTCAGCCCGACGTGGACTGCAGGAGCAATTCAAATGGCCAAGCGCACTCTTACCGGCACTTCCCTCGACACCCTTGTTTCACTCGCTAAGCGACGTGGATTCGTATTCCAGAGCTCCGAAATCTACGGGGGACTCTCGAGTGTTTGGGATTACGGCCCCGTTGGAGTTGAACTCAAACGCAACGTAAAAGACGTTTGGTGGAAGTCTATGGTGCGCGAACGTGACGACGTTGTCGGCATGGACGCGTCGATTCTTATGCACCCCGATATCTGGGTGGCGTCAGGTCACGTCGACAGCTTTTCCGACCCGCTCGTCGAATGTCAGGAATGCAACCGTCGATTCCGTCAGGATCAGCTCGATAGCGAAGCCTGCCCAAACTGTGGCGGTGCCTTTGGTGAACCTCGACAGTTCAACCTGATGTTCAAGACATTCTTGGGTCCTGTTGAAGACTCCAGCGCAACCGTATACCTACGACCCGAAACTGCTCAGGCGATTTTTGTGAACTTCGAGAACGTGCAGACCACCTCTCGCAAGAAAATTCCGTTCGGTATCGCACAGCTCGGTAAGTCGTTCCGAAACGAGATCACTCCCGGTAACTTCACATTCCGAACTCGTGAGTTCGAGCAGATGGAACTTGAATTCTTCTGCGAGCCCGGCACCGACGAAGAGTGGCACGACTACTGGATGAACTTCTCAATGGATTGGTTCAAAAAGTACGGCATACGCGGTGAAAAGCTTTTGCTTCGCAACCACGAAGCCGACGAACTCCCTCACTACTCGAAGGCATCTGCCGACGTCGAGTACGAATTCCCCTGGGGTTGGGGTGAGCTCGAAACAATTTCAAACCGAACCGATTTCGACCTGAAAGCCCACGCTGAGAAGAGCGGAAAAGACCTTTCCTACTTCGACGATCAAAAGAAGGAACGATACGTTCCGTTCGTCGTCGAGCCTTCTATGGGTGCCGATCGTTCAGCACTCGCATTCCTCGCTGATGCCTACGACGAAGAGGGCGAAGGCAAGGAAATGCGGGTTGTTCTGCGCTTCC
>CAWVYJ010000145.1:0-1936 GCA_963934365.1 uncultured Dehalococcoidales bacterium
AAATTTCAGAACGCTGACCAAACCGTATTTGTCGACGGTGACATTCCCTTCGGCCACTTTTGTCGGCACTCGGGGGTTGGAATAATCCCAGTTCTCCCAATGCACTTTCGCGCCAACCGCGGGCTTGAACTTTTGGCAGCGTCGTGGGGTGATATCCACGGTCGCAGTTTCGTGCTTCCACCGGCCAAAATAGTAGTTTTCTCCTAAGCGAAAACTCATGGCCCATTCGTTTTCGGTGTCAACGATATCGTCGACCGTCGTTGTTTTGTCAAAGTTCTGCAACGACGTAGACCAGGCGATGTGACCGTTTCGTGTTCCCTCAGGATCGCCGTCGATTACCAGGTATTTCGTCTTGTTCTTGTCCGCCTGTCCGTCGAGGTCTACTTCCGTCGGTTCGCGACCAAGCTTGCGTTTCAGTTGGCTCTTCTGCCACGCGGTGACCGGCGGTTTGAAGGCGAGCAGATCGCCCTCGGTAACGCGGATGACATCTCCATCCACGCCGGCGATCTTGAACCATTGTTTTGTGTTTCCTGACGGTCCCACCACCAGGGTCATTCCCCGGATGTCATGCAAGATCGCGTTGTCGATCTTGATACTATCTTTTCTCACCTCTTCGATACGGCCCATGAAGCGGTATCCAAACCGTAGCGAAAAATTGCAGCTGGCGTTGGCCATGGCTGGAATGCTCTCATCGCTGCGCAGTTTGTGGTAAGTCATGGGAGACCCCGATCCGAGCCGCGAAGCATGGCCGGCCTGGGCCCAAGCCGAAGAGTAAGGATGTTTGCCTTTTTCAAGAGCTTCCCAGAACTTTGCCAAACCCCAAAAAGGAATGACCCCGTCGATCGAACCGTTGGCGGTCTCCAGGTAACCCACGTTGGCTCGCGGATCGCTGACCCAGGAAGCCAGGTTCAACGCGTCGTATACCCGCTGGCCGTCCAGGTTGGTTGGATTATTGTCTGCCAGCGTTCCGTACTTGCGTTGAAAATCGCCAAGAAAAACGTTAACCCGGCTGTTGGCCGCGTAAGGCTTGAGTTCCGGGGATAAAGACCAATCGGTGTATCCCTTCGAAGCCTGCCCCGACGTGACCAGATCGCCATGCTTGCAAGTGATATGATTCGACCCGCTACCGCCCATGGATCCGCCAAGCACATAAACTCGCGAGCCGTCCATTTCAGCGGGAAAGGTCTTGGGACTGCTCGCCACCCAACGCACCACTTGCATCAACCGCTGTTCGGTGTAGTTGACGACTTTGCCGACCGGCGCACTCTTCTGTTCCAGATCTTTGAGAGCTTCGCTGTGGCCAAACCACCACGTGAGACTGTAGTCGAACATGGCGATACTGACCCCGTCGTTGATCGGGTAGCTGTATGGCATGAACACACCGCTCCAGGCTGAATAGGCGTGCAGACGAACGGACAGCGGTGCGGGTTTCGAGAGTTTTTCGGGAATACTGGCGACGAAGACATGCGCGTAGCCGTGCATGTGATCGTCAACTCCGTCAGCATTCCAGACGTCGTAGTCGGTGAAGAATACAAAGTAATTACGATTCTCTTCTTTGTAGACGAGCGTCGCACCGGGAATCCCTTTCTCTTCATCGACGGCGTTGACCAGAGCGTTGCGATCCGCCTCGACTTCGGCTCCTTCCGTCGATGTTACCGCGTAATAAGTGGCCGCCCGGTTTTTGACGGTCCGCACAAACAAACCCGTTCCATCCGGAAGACACTTGGAACTGTCGAGCGAAGATTCAATTTGAATCCGGTCGGCCCAGGGCTTCCCATGGAAGAGGTCGCGATAGATTTTCGCCTTGCTGCCTTTGTAAGAAGTGAGATGAGGAAAGCGAAATCGGTTCGACCCTTTTGGGATCTTGGCGATCCACTTTCTGCCAGCTACCTTTTTGATTGGCTTCGAAGACGCATAAACGTAATACCAATCCGAA
>CAWVYJ010000146.1:0-1907 GCA_963934365.1 uncultured Dehalococcoidales bacterium
CAATCCCCCGGCCGATACCTTTTCGTGCGCCAGTGATCAGCGCTTTTTTACCGTCTAGCAAACCCATCGAGTGCCTCCGAATTACGTTTGAAAATATCCTGAAGCCGATCTTAACCTGAGTTTGTCGACGAGGTTGGTTTTTATGACCCGATCAATCAGAAATTGGCGACTGTATTTCGTCACGAATTTTTGAGAGAGCAGTTTCTTTGGCAGTTTCCAAATCGTCGACCACATACTCTCTAGCAGTATCACCGACTCCACCATTTGCAAATACGAGAACAGCCCTGCGAACTTTCATCCCCATCTTTTCTAGCACAAGTGCGTATCCAGCCAACTGGTTTTCATATCCCCGAGCGCGTTCTTCCAGAAATTCACCTTGCACCCGGTCGGTCTTGTAGTCGATTATCGTGATGGTACCGTCTTCGTGCTGAACCATTAGGTCGACCGATCCTTCGATCTCGATGCCCTCTTCCACCTCGGCGGCGACCCACGCCTCGCTCCAGCTGTTTTCACCAGTTGCTGCGGCTACACTCGGACTCGACAGCACGTTCCGAACTAAAAGCGCTACATCATTTTTGAGACCGGGAATGTTGTAAGCCTTGACGGCTTGGGCAACCAGTTCGTCCAAGTTAAAGTCGTCGTCAAAATCGATGTCTTGGAGAACGCTGTGAACCGCCGAGCCGACATCGGTTCCGCCACGACCACGTAATGCTGTGTTCCACTCGGTCGATTCAGTATTATCTTCAGGCTTTGGAGCGGCGAACATCGTATGATCGGCCAACTCCGAAGGCGTCACATAGCCTCGGTACTTCGCTTGCTCAACGACAGCTTCCAGACCATCGAACCAATTCTTTCGATTATCCAGCGAAAATGGTTGCGCAAAATTCGGAGTCGAATCCGGTTTAGGCTGATGGCCTGTGATTTCGCTTGATATGTCGAATGGTTCCGAAACTGTATTCAGCGCATCATAATCAGCAATCTTCGCTGCCAACGTCGATTTATCCTTACCTGATCTATGAACGCTAACGACAAGATGCTCGCGGGCTCGGGTCGCTGCAACGTACGCAAGTCGTACCTGCTCTGCAGAATCGTCTTCCTTGCTTGCCTTTAAACGATCGGCGAAATCGGCGGTTGCAATACCGAGACCTTCTGATCCCAATCGAACCGCCATGATCGGTTGACCAAGTTCCTCTTTGGTGATCGAATTACCTTTAAATGCGGATACACCGACTTGTAGTCCCATGAGCGCAACGATAGGAAATTCAAGTCCTTTCGCAGCATGAACTGTCATGACTCGGACAGCATTCAATTCGCTATTTGATAGAGCACCCTCGGCTACTTTGACACTCGCTTCCGCTTGCTTTGAGACCCAGCGAACAAATTCTCGCAGCGATCCGTTGCCAGATCGTTGAAGTGATCTAGACATTTCGATAATTACGTCGATCAACCGATCGCGATCGCCGTTTGGATTCGACAATGCGGCGATTTCTCGTAGGCGACGATCTCGAACGAATTTTTCGATCAGGAATGGGGTTGAATACATCTGGCGCGTGTCGTGATAACCCGCCAGCCCTGCTAGTGCAGTTGCGACTCGATATACTCCGGTATCAATTTCGAACTCGGTAGGATCGTAAGTGGTTCGAGCGTATTCAAATTTGCGATCCGCACAAGCCCATTCGTAAAGGTCCTGATCAGAGCAACCCCAAGCTGCCGACTTTAATGCAGCGACAATTGCAACTTGATCGGTGGGGTCATCGATGGCCACCAAGTTATTGCTGAGTTCATGAACAGTCTGCGACTCAAAAATCGGTGCTTGGCCTTCGAGAATGTAAGGTATGTTGTGCTTGAAGAACGCATCTTCCAAGTAAGAAAGTGCGGTGCGGCGAGGCATCAATACGCATAAATCA
>CAWVYJ010000147.1:0-1862 GCA_963934365.1 uncultured Dehalococcoidales bacterium
GAATCGAGCTTGCGATTCAGAAATGCACCGAAATAGGTGCTGTTCGATTCATTCCGGTGATGTCGGAACGGGTACAAGGCGGAAATACGGGCACGCCTTCCGATAAGCGACTCGAACGCTGGCAGCGGATCGCCATCGAGGCCTCGGAGCAGAGCGGCAGAGCCACAGTGCCCATCGTAGAAGCTCCGATGCCACTTATGGAGGTAGTACAGGCAATAGTCAGCGAACAGCCTCTGTTGTGCATGTGGGAAGAGTTAGCTGATGAATCAAAGCCGCTCCGGCAGGTGCTTCAGTCGCTGTCCACAGATTCGCAGCAGCTAGCTGCGTTAATCGGACCTCCAGGCGGGTTCAGTGCCGATGAAGCTATAAGCATTCGTGAAGCCGGTGCTCAGTTGGTCACTTTAGGTAGTCGCGTGCTGCGAAGTGAAACGGCAGCGATAACCGTTATGTCGGCTATCTTGTACGAACTTGGCGATCTAGGCGGCTAACCAGAACCTCTTAGTAGCGCACTTCTGGTTGAAGTGTTCGCCCCATCAGGTTGCGAATAACTTCGGTCGGCGACGTACCTTCGAACAACACAGCATGCGTTGCGTCGGCGATCGGCATGTCGATATTCAACTCTTTGGCGAGGCGTACTGCCGCTTGAGTAGTCGGGGCACCTTCGGCAGTTTCACCCAGATCATCGAGAATGGCGGGCAGGTCTTTACCCGACGCCAACCCGAGCCCTAGCCGATAGTTTCGACTTAGATTCGAGTAGCACGTAGCAATCAGATCACCCATACCACTCTGCCCGGCAAACGTTTCTGGCCGAGCACCCATCGCTACTCCAAGGCGGGTGATCTCATGGAGACCACGTGTCACAAATGCAGCCTTTGCGTTAGGACCAAGCCCAGCGCCATCGATGAAAGCAGCGCCTATAGCAATAATATTTTTCAGTGCCCCCCCTAGTTCGACGCCTGTGACGTCTTCACTACGGTATACCCGAAAAGATTCGGAACTTAGCGTCGATTGAACTTTTTCTGCAATTGCATCTTCAGGGAACGCTATCGTCGCGGTTGCAGGGTTGCCGGCTGCGATCTCTCTTGCAAGATTGGGTCCAGAAAGAACTCCAATTTGTGAACGATCAAACCCTGGCAACTCTTCGGCTATCACCTGTGACATCCGCTTTCCGGTGGCGATTTCGATTCCCTTAGTCGCACAAACAACGTTCGATCCTGATGGAATCGCAGAACGAACTTTTTGGATGTTCTCTCGAATGGTCACGGAAGGAACAGCAATGATTACAAGATCGGAAGAACCAAGAGAATCTTCGAGCGAGGCCGAAATGGTCATCAACTCAGGGAATTCAACGCCCGGAACCGAACGTTCGTTCACTCGTGCTGCAGTCAGTTCTTGAGCACGTGATTCGGTGCGAGACCATAGAACGGTCTCATTTCCGTCTCGTGCCAAGAGTATTCCGAGAGTGGTTGCCCAAGCCCCCGTGCCTATGATGCCAATTTGTGTCACCAGTGCAGTTTACGGGGTTCGTTGCGCCCTGCGCGGGATTGGCTTGCCGTCTAGCTTAGATTCATCCCCCTTTGCCAATCGATCGACGTTAGATCTATGACTCCAAAAGATGAATATAGGAACGGGAATGGCGAACAACAGATACCAAATATCGTGTTCCCAACCGAGAATCGTGAGTTCGAAAATACTGAATAAGATGAGCAATCCAAGACTTAGCCCGCTACCAATAATCGAACCCAAACTCACGTATCTCGTGATCGCAGCAATTCCTACTCCGCTAAGTGCAATAACTGCCGCTATCGGGGAAATAACCGCCAATGCACCGAGTCCAGTAGCGACACCTTTACCGCCTTTGA
>CAWVYJ010000148.1:0-1833 GCA_963934365.1 uncultured Dehalococcoidales bacterium
CTCCGGCCTTGTACAATCCCGGCTTCTTGAAGAGCGAGTAGATAGTGAGCGTTCCACCGTAGCTGCTACCCCAAATACCGATTCGTTCCGAATCTACGTAAGGCAGCGTCGACAAGTAATTGACAGCGCTCTCGAGGTCGTCGATGTCCCTGCCGCCAAAGTCTGTGAGGAACTCCTCCCGAAATGCCCGACCGTATCCGGTGCTTCCTCGCACATCAACCTGGATCACGATGTAGCCGCGTTCGACTAAAAGCTGCTGCATGAGGCCGATCGTTCCGGACCAACGGTTGCGCACCGTGTTCGAATAGACAGGGCCGAAGATGACAGGATACCGCTTTCCGGGCTTGAGGTCGGCCGGCTCGAGAATGCGTGCGTGCAGTGTGTAGTCATCGATTCGACTCGGGAAGGTCGCGTACCGTGCCTGGGCCCAAGATCGACGCATGAACTCAGGAGTAGGTGACGTGGTGACCCGGCTCTCGGGTAAGCCGTTCCGAGTGTCCACTAGGTAGAGCTCCGGCGGGCTCAGGTCACTGTTATGGAGAAGCGCTACCCTTGTGCCATCGGGTGACGGGTAGGGTCGGTGTTGACCCGGCAGAGTGGTGACGCGCGTTGCAGTTCCTCCTTCATCTGGGATACGAAAAACCTGACGCTCGTACGGGCTCGGCTCATTGGACTGGAAAAAGATCATGCTTGCAGGCGACACAACGAAGGGTTTGCTTGTGACATCGAAAGATTCATTCGTTAGCAGATTTGGCGTTCCATCTCCGGGAGTCAGAAGATAGAGTCCATAACGATCACCAAGGTCGCTGAGGAACACCACGCGCTCGCCGTCGGAGTGCCAGGCAGATGCGATGGATGTATATACGCGTGTTTCTCGATGGTCGTGCCAGATTTCCTGCATGCGACCATCAACTGGGTCGACGGTGTGCAACCAACGATCCACCGCCGTATCCGACTCTCGATCAAGGAGTAAGGTTCCATTGGGGGACCAGGAGAATGCTACAACACGGTTGGTCGTGGGTCCCGGCAGGTCCAACAGCGTCAAGTCGCCGCTTTCAACTCCATAGAAACCGATTGTGCGGTGCTCGTTCGGATCACCAGGGTATCCCCGGCGAAGGTTGTTTACAATAGTCTCTTTGCCGAGATAATACGGAAACGGTACCGTTCGCATGTTCCGGCGATCGACGTAATGCACCGCAATGGTCCGACTGTCGGGTGACCAGGCGTATGTAGGGCCACCCCAGACGTACGGCCCGATCTCGACGTCGGGACGGTTGTATCGCCCGAGTGGGACGCTGGAAATGGATGGTACACTGACCTCCGTCGCCCGGGTCAGCGCGTTTGTTCCTAAATGGAAGAGCCAGAGGTCGCCGTCTTGAAGGAAGGAAGCATATCGGCCATCAGGTGAGACAGCCAGGTTCGACTTGTCGCCCCCGCTCTCCGTTAGGCGCTCCCCGTCACCATTCGCGAAAGACACGCGCCAAACGTCACCGGAGCGCAAATAGATAAGGTCTGTCGCATCAGGGGTCCACACGAACAGATCTACGCCTCTCGTTCCTTCAATCTCCGAGGTGAGCTGGCGCAGTCCTGAGCCATCGCCCTTCACAATCCATATCTCGCGGCGTGGCAATCCAGAGTCGTTCCATAGGAACGCGAGTTGGCGGCTGTCGGCTGACCAGGAGGGAGAGGATGGCGCTGTACCAGTGATCGATGGCTGTGAAACAATACGATCGATAGTGAGCGACGGTTCTTGACCGGCGCCGGTAGTTGGCGCACCTAGAGACGCCTTGATAAATTTTCCAGGTAGTTTTTTCTGGCCACCGTATATTGGCT
>CAWVYJ010000149.1:0-1783 GCA_963934365.1 uncultured Dehalococcoidales bacterium
AGCCTTTTAACATCCGAGGTAATAGAAAAGAAATCGCCTGATTCGGATAAATCTTCTGCCGAAGACCTCGATCCTTACAAAGGCGAAAACGGTAAGTTACCGATAAAGATTCCAAGCGCTTGTAGTCACAAAACAGGTGTTCATCGTCTTAGCTGAGACGAAGTTTTACTAGTCGATTTCGTCGTCAACCAACACAGTCCTGCGGGAGAACGTTATCGTTGTGCAATAGGGCTGTTGCAGTTTTAGAACACTTGTGCTAATCTGCCTTACATTGCGGTCGGATTGCACCGCATGTCCGGCCATTAGATAGCGCAGAAAGAAGAGCGACCTTGGCTGTTAAGAAAGCACAAAAAACCGTCTCAATTAACGGATCAGGCGGCGACCGAGAAAAAACTCTAGAGCTTGCGCTTGCACAGATTGAAAAGGCATTCGGACGTGGTGCCGTTATGCGCATGGGTGAAGCTGGTGGAACAGACGGAATCAAGACTGTCTCTACAGGATCAATCGCTCTCGATCTCGCACTCGGTGTCGGTGGACTTCCTCGCGGCCGGATCGTTGAGATCTTCGGTGCTGAATCAGCAGGTAAAACGACTCTTGCCATGGCAGCTGTAGCTGAAGCCCAAGCCGCCGGTGGACAAGCCGCTTTCATCGACGTAGAACATGCAATGGATCCAGCCTACGCACGCTTGATTGGTGTTGATGTCGATAAGCTTCTCATTTCACAACCAGACTCTGCGGAGCAGGCTTTAGAGATCACTGAATATCTAATTCGCAGTGGCGCTCTCGATATCATTGTTATAGATAGTGTCGCCGCTCTTGTCCCTTCAGCCGAACTTGAAGGAAATATGGGTGACATGCAGATTGGTCTGCAAGCACGAATCATGTCGCAGGCTCTTCGCAAGCTCACGGGAATCATTCACAAGACCGATACCGTCTGTGTCTTCATAAACCAGCTTCGTGAAAAAGTTGGTGTTGTGTTCGGCAGCCCCGAGGTAACTCCGGGTGGTCGTGCGCTCAAGTTCTACAGTTCGGTTCGCATCGACTTACGCCGGATTGAAGCCGTCAAGGTTGGGCAGGACATCGTCGGTAACCGTGTCAGGGCACGTGTCGTAAAGAACAAAGTTGCTCCGCCTTTCCAAAAAGCTGAGATTGAGATTATGTTCAACGAGGGAATCAGCAAAGAAGGCAGCTTGCTCGATCTCGGCGATGAAAAGGGTGTGATTACTAAGAGTGGATCGTTCTACTCATACGGTGATACACGTCTTGGCCAGGGTCGAGAAGCTTCTCGTAAGTTCCTGAAGACAAATATCGACATCCGAGACGAGATCGAACTTAAGATTCGCCGCAGTGCAGCTGGTATTCCTCTGGACGGTGAAACTACCGAGTCTCCAGTGTCTGGCTAGGCACTGTTAGCGATTACTATCAGAGTCAATAGATCAATTCGGGCCCAATTGGCAATTTTCTGCCAGTTGGGTTCTAATGGTCATTACCCGCTAAACTTGATGAACAGCGATTTACTGTCTTGTTGACAGCGGTGCTTATGGAATCAAGTGACTACTTCAATTGTAATAATCGTAATCGGTCTGCTTGGAAGCGCATTTATTAGCGCTACTGAGGCAGCCGTATTAGGCGCGAGACGGCATCGAATCGAGCATCTCGGTGAAGAGGGCGACAAGCGAGCCAAGCTGGTTGTAAAGATCGTTGAGCAGTATGAAAAGTTCTTCGGAACGATTTTGCTTGTTGGAAACCTATTCAACATCATGGTCGCAACCGTTGGAACAAC
>CAWVYJ010000150.1:0-1698 GCA_963934365.1 uncultured Dehalococcoidales bacterium
TGGGTTATGACATCGTCCGGATCAGGATCAAATGCGAACCAGTTTAAGGTGGCCGAACTACCGACGTCCTTCGCACCATTCACAGGCTTTTGCAGGATCAATACCGGCGGGTCATTAATCGCCGACCAAGTCAGCGTCACATCCTGCGATGCCGCATCGCCGTCGCTGTCGGTTAGGGTCAGTCGCACTACGGCACTGCCGTTGGCATCGGCTGCCGGAGTGAATACAAACATGTCACCGAGACCGCCGTTGGTGTTGAAGGATTCGATCAAAGAACGGCCGCGAATTAGGCGGGCGTCCCATGTAAGCAAGGTTCCTTCATCGCTGGCATCGCGCTCGTTATTCGTCAATTTGAAGCGGATTGCGGAGTTTTCGGTCACACTCTGATCATCGATCGGTGGAGCGATGACAGGCGGACTGGTGACTTGAATAGGGTATTCGAATTCGGACTGGAGACTGCCCGCCTTCGCGGTAAGACTTACAACGTAGGGTTCCGCCCGGGCCTGAGAGTATACGTGAACAGGGTTAATGGCTGCGACTGTAGGGCTGCCGTCGCCGAAGTCCCAGGTCACGGATTCGATCTCGCCGGTAGATAGATTGTTGAATACAATCTCTTCGCCGACCGATACGTTGTCCGTCGACGAAGAGAATTCGGCCTGAATGGCGTCTCGTACCACGATCTCTTGAGGGTTTGATTGAACCCGGCGTCCGTTCTGGTCGCGCAGTGTCAACCGCACGGTGTATACGCCGGGTGCGTTATAGATGTGAACCGGATCGTTTTCATCCGAGAACTGGCGATCGCCAAACGACCAACGAATCGTTTCTATGGCACCGGACGATTCGTTAAAAAAAGCGACCTCCGTTCCGGCGAGGATTCCCTCGTCAGCCACATAAAAGTCTGCTATGACCTTGTCAACGACTTCGATCTCAATGTCGAATGAACTGGACGCATTGCTGTTTTGTTCGTCGACTGTGAGTTCCACCGAATATATCCCTGGAACAGTGAAAGCGTGTGAAATACTTTCAGGTCCTTCAACGATCCTGCCATCACCAAAGTTCCAAGTCGCTAACGCATAATCACCATCAATTTTGGCTTCAAAACCAATTACTTCACCTGTGGAAACTCTCTCGCGAGTGACGGAAAAAGAAGCGCTGATTGGTTGTAACACTAGCACTTCCTGACTTGCACTAACGATTGCATCAGCGCCGATGCCTCGGGCGATGAGAGTGACTAGGTAGCTACCCTCTCGTTGGAAAATGTGGCTTGGATTGGGATCAGTTGAAAAAGAGCCGTCGTCGAAATCCCAGTTGTAGGATTCTCCACCATTAGAGCGATTAGAGAAAGCAATCGGCTGTCCGACGTATGCGATTTCTACAGAGGTAGTGAAGTCGGCTGTCAGTAAACCGCCTATGCGAATTTCGATCATCTCCGTTGCTGTGAAGCCTGTTGCCATGTCAGTGACCGATAGGGTCACCAGATAGTCTCCGGGAGAGTTGAAGGTGTGGGTGGTATTTGTTCCACTCAAGGATGGGCTACCGTCACCGAAGTTCCATGAGTATGACCTGTCGGGATTTGGTGATTTTGCGGTGAAGCGGATCGCGGTACCGACTGAGGCTTGAGTCGTTGAAACCGCAAAATTAGCTGAATTTTTTTCTAATGGACTAACGACCGAGTCGACTGCTGTCGTTTCTGCAGTG
>CAWVYJ010000151.1:0-1697 GCA_963934365.1 uncultured Dehalococcoidales bacterium
ATGCAGAGCGGCGTAGATGCTAGCTACTCTTCCGGCGTGAGCCAGATCCTTGTTAGGAAGTCGGTGTCGCCTCTTGGGGTGTTCGGCTTGAAATCATTGACGTAGTCCCAGAGCATCCAATGAGTGGTTTTGGTTGTCGCCATGAATCGATGTGATCCGGCGAGGATCAGCTGTTGGATTTCGAGCAGTAAGTCGCTGCGCTTTGCCGAGTCATATTCTCTTGCTTGCGCTTCGATTAGTTGGTCGATTTCAGGGTTGGAATAGCCGGTTGTGTTCCAAGGACCATCGGAGTGATGAACGGCGAACAGGTATGCAGTTGTGCTCGATATGGGCGGCGGTGCTCCGACCATGATGTCGTAGTCGCCAGCGATCCAAACTTCGTCTCCAAATACCCGAGTCGAAACTCGTTCGACTTCTGCTCGAATGCCGACTGAAGCGAGCCCTATTGCTATTTCGGTTGCTTGATCGATGTATTCCTGACCGAACTCGCCGACTTTGATGATGATGTTGTCGGTTGGTTTGAGAGCGCCGGTTGCCAGTAGAGCGTTTGCTGCGTCTAGGTCGTTGAAGCGATTTTCAAATTCGGAAATTATATTCCACCAGCCTTTGTGGGATGGAAGCCCGAGACTTGAGTCCATGTAAGTACCGCCGACTATAGTTTCGATAAAACCGCTACTTGACGGACCTAATACCGAGTACGGATTTAGCGTGAACATCATCGCTTCTCGGACGGTTTCATTGTCCATTGGGCTGCGATTGGTATTTAGTGCAATCTCTACGCCGGCGGCAGGATTTTCTATGCCGATGTAGTAGATATCTTCAAATTTCTCACGTGTGATGGCAATGGAGTCATGACTTGCCTGGGCTAGATCGATGACCTTGGATCGCATGCCCGCGACTCTGACTGATTCGGATGGGATCACTTGAATGTTGATGCCATCTAGGTACGGGAATTGATCGTTGTAGTAATCGGTGTTGGCGATAAGCATTGTGTTATCTGCTTGCACTTCGCTGGCGATCCAAGGACCGCTACCGATGGTTGGACCTCTTCGTAAATCGCCGTTCAACTCCACCGCATCTTTGGCGACAATTCGTGAATGGGAATCGGCAAGTTTCTCTAGTACCTCTGCATCTGGAGAATTTAGCCGAATCAGGATTTCCCGTTCGCCTACAGCAGTGAATTCGGTGATGTTTGATAACAGTGGTGAGTTTGCGTAATCGGCGGTTGCTTGACGATTGAGACTGTATATGACGTCTTGTGCCGTTAATGGTCGTCCGTTTAACGGCGGTAGTTTTTGCCAGGTCACGTCGTCTCTAAGAACGATTTTGAATGTGAGCGGTGCAGTTTGTTCCCACTTATCACATAAATCGCAAACGACGGTCGAGTTACCGTGGACTGTGTCGAACTTGAAAAGTCGGGAGTAGGCGAGGCCTGCGCCCCAACTAGCCAATGATGACGAGGCTGTCAAATGGGGATCGCTGTGTGGTGCCCCTTCTGGAATTGCAAATCGTAGCGTGCCGCCGCGTTGAAGATCGTCTGGAGGCGTAACGGTAGATGTTGGCGGAATTAAAGTTGGGGTTGCCAACGGCGTCGCAGTTGGCCTGGGCGTGGATGTTGGGGTGGGTGCAGCTGTGGGTGCAGCTGTGGGTGTGACTGTGGGTGCCGAGGCAATCGACGTGGTGGTCGATTCAGGGCC
>CAWVYJ010000152.1:0-1685 GCA_963934365.1 uncultured Dehalococcoidales bacterium
AAGTGCGAGAGCACGTTATCTCCAGTCGCATTGAGTTTTTTGAAATGATGATCCCAGCTAAGATGCAAAACGACTAGTTCATTCTATGGATGATCCAATTGGGCGTAATTAGTTTTGGTCACATGTAGCAGTTTCATACTTAAGAAAGATCTTGGCACGTATTGAAGATAAAAGAAATAACGGCCTTCCCAATACGCATCTCTCGAGAAGACGATGAAGAGGGAAACGACCGCCCCGCTGTCATAGATTTTGGTGACTATTTTGTCGATGAATCGGCGTTCACTTCGATCTACTCGAAGTACCACGAGACGACTGTAATCAAAATCGAAACCGATACGGGAATTGTCGGCTGGGGTGAAGCGCAATCACCTGTGGCGCCTCGGACTACACAAGTGATTGTTGAGGATTTGGTTCGTCCTCTCATCCTAGGGCGTGATCCGTTCGACATCGAGGCGATCTGGACTCGAAACTTCGGCGCAATGCGCGAAAGAGGGCATCCAACCGGTTTCTACGTCGATGCGATCGGCGGTACTGATATCGCTCTTTGGGACATCGTTGGGAAGGCTACTGGTAAACCAGTCCATAAACTTGCTGGTGGTAGGTATCGCGACAAGGTCAAGCTTTACGCTGGCCTAGGCGGAACTGATCCTGAGAAAGTGGCTGACGCTGCCCAAGAGCATGTGTCACTAGGCTACAAGGCCTTGAAGCTTCACTTGCTTTTGGATGTGGAAGGCGTAGCAGAAATAGCTAATGCAGTTCGTAAACGGGTTGGACCAGACGTAATGCTGATGTGCGACGTTCACATGCGCCAGTCGTTGACGAGCGCTATCAAACTTGGTCGCGCTTTGGAGAAGCTCGATTTCACTTGGTTAGAGTCTCCACTGGTCCCTGAAGATATTCCTGGGGCAGTGGCTCTTGCTGAGGCTCTCGATATGGCAGTAGCGATTGGCGAGTGGAGCCGTACTCGATACGAAATGCGAGAGGCATTTGAGCGTCGTGCCTACGATATCGTTATGCACGACATCGCTCGAACTGGTATCACGGAAGGTCACCGTATCGGAACGATTGCTGATACCTACAATATTCCTGTTGCTCCTCACGTTGGTGGCGGTGGAATTTTGTCGGTCGCGGCCACAGTTGAATACTCGGCGTCATGCTCTAACTTTATGATTATGGAGCACGGTCATCATGCCAACGGATACAAAAATGCGATCACTTCGGAAGAGTACGGGCCGAGCAACGGGTACTTCGAGATGAGCGATAAGCCGGGGCTTGGCATTGAAATCGATCAATCACTTGTCGAAAAACATCTGATCTCTTAGCGTGACACGAGACAAAAGAGGTGATGCGTTGAGCAACTACGAACCGCCGTTTGTACTGGCAGTAGATATCGGCACCTCGTCGGTTAAGGCCGTATTGTTCGACGCACGCGCCCGCAGTGTGAAAGACGTTGAGGAAAGCATCCCTCACGCCCAGACTGTCGCCTCTGATGGCACGTCTGAAGAAGATGTTGAACAGATTCGTATCGCCACAGAGCAAGCTATCGATTCAGTTCTTAATAAAGCTGGCAATCTAGCATCAGAGATTATCGGTGTTGGATTCGACTGTATGGCAAGCACGGTGCTCGGTATTGATGCCGATGGCAATGCAATAACACCCGTCTATACCTACGCCGACACTCGTTC
>CAWVYJ010000153.1:0-1623 GCA_963934365.1 uncultured Dehalococcoidales bacterium
CACCCACTATGGCAGCGATCGTATCGTTATCACGCGTATCGTTGACTGCTCTCACGATGGCTTCTTCTAAAACTCGAACGGCCATTCCTAACAGAACAGCAACTGATACAAACCCGCACACGTTGATTTACGCGATCATGTAGTATGAATATATGAGCACTAATTCATATAACGACGTGGCAACAATAGAACAATGCGAAACTGAGTGTGTTTGCCCTGAGCTAGTGATGCCGCTGATAGGCAGGGTGGCGACAGCCACGGAATCGGAATCTATAGCTGAAACTTTTTCCCTACTGTCCGACCCGACTCGTCTCCGCTTGCTGCATGCACTCAGCCTATCTGGTGAGCTATGTGTGTGCGATCTTGCGTTCCTCACCGATACATCGCAGTCGGCAGTTAGTCATCAACTCAGAAGTTTGCGGACGTCTGGTGTCGTCACCCGACGAAAAGAAGGGCGGACTTCTTTTTACGCCTTATCTGATGATCTAATCACTGAGCTGCTTCGCAGGCACGTTCCATCTCATGTGAGAACAACTGAAAATGCGTAACCTCGAACTGCCGATTCTCGGTGATCTTGATGATCAACATTCGCATAATGCTATAGATCGTCCTGCATTACTCCGGCGTGGCCTCAGGCTTGAATATCTTAGTATCGGTTGGAATCTTGTTGAAGGTTCTGTGGCTATCGCAGCCGGATTGGTTGCCGGCAGCGTCGCCTTAATAGGGTTTGGCGTTGACAGTTTTGTCGAGAGCAGTTCCGCTGCTGTGATAATTTGGCGCATCGTTTCAGAAAACCGGAACGACAACGACCCCGCCAGGATCAATGTGATTGAGCGTCGCGCTCAAAGGCTCGTTGGGGCATCGTTATTCATCTTCGGCATCTATCTTTTGTTCGAGTCGGTCTCGGCAATCATATTCCGAGAACAACCAGATCCTTCGCCAACTGGAATCGTACTTGCAGTCTTTTCATTAAGTGTCATGTGGTGGCTCGCACGGTCAATACGGCGGGTTGGCGAGGAACTTCACAGCCATGCGATCGAAGCCGATTCAACACAGACTCTTGCGTGTTGGTGGATGTCCCTTTCGTTATTAATTGGCCTCGGACTAAACGCAGTGTTTGGCTGGTGGTGGGCCGACCCATTGGCTGGAATCGCCATCAGTGGACTGATGCTGAGGGAAGCGAAACAGGCATGGAGTGGCAAGGATTGCTGTGGTCTGTAACTGAAGAGTGTAATTGAGACATCGTCTCACTATATTAGCGAATCACTACCTCACAGCATAAACGGCATTCCCATATAAAAATATATGAATTAGTGCTCATAAAAACTTGTATCATATTGATACCTAGTATCACATATTTTGAGCTATATTAACTCTTCATTGAGTATAAATCGAACCTGTGTCCAAGCACGATTGCCGAGTTAATTGTTTGGTAATTCAGTAAGCACACCGATTTCAATGACAACCCAACAGATACTTAGATAGGAACCGAAATAAATGAACCCCACCATTGTTAGGCGATTGTTGGTCGCGCTTACGTTGCCCGTCCTTCTGGTCATCGTAGCTTGCTCTTCTGATGATCCAAGCCCAACTTCTACCCTTGCTCCCGAGCCAAGTCAAGCT
>CAWVYJ010000154.1:0-1598 GCA_963934365.1 uncultured Dehalococcoidales bacterium
ACGCTATGGTCGATGTTTGTGAAGCCAACGGCGTGAAACTCGCCATTTCTCACCAACGACGATTTACTCCCGGTTGGGAGAAAGCGAAAGAACTGGTTGAAGACGGCGCAATCGGAATTCCACTTCGTGCCGACCTTCGAGTCAAAGAGGGGCTAGCCAACTGGGGCACTCATTCCATCGACGGCGCACGCTACATCCTTGGCGACCCTATCGCCGAGTGGGTAATGGGTGCTGTTGAGCGTCGTACCAACAAGTTCGAACGCGACACTGCAATCGAAGACGCCTGCATGGGCCTGATCCACTTTGGTGGAAGCCTGCAGTTCTTCATTCAGTCCGACCTCTGGGATCGCAACTCCGACGCAGGAAAGTTCTTCATTAGGGGAACCGAAGGCATGCTGCACGTCACTGAAACCGTGCTGAAATTGTTCAATGCTGAAACCGGTGGCTGGAAGAGCGTAGACCTCGGCCTTAAAGAAGGCGACCAGGCTATCGGTGGAAACACCAACGGCGCACAAACTCAGGAACTTATCGATTGGATCGAAACCGGCAAAGAAAGCCGCGGATCAGGTCGTATAGCCCGTGACACCGTCGAAGTAATGATGGCGATGTACGAATCGGCACGCCACAACAAGGTCATTCACCTCCCAATGGAGGAGAAGGAATACCCGCTCGAACTTATGATCGACGAAGGCAAGCTGCCGCTACAAGACACTGAGCGATACGACATCCGGGGATTCCTCGACCGATCTCAGATCGACGAAACTCGATACCAGCAACTACGTGACGACGGAATTCCACATCACCAGGCGATGAGCATCGTTCACCAAGAAATGGGCACAATTGGAATCAGACCTGCACCAGACTTGCCTTCTCTCAAGAAGTAAGTCGGTAAATTACGCAACGTACAGTTCTGGTATGAAAAATAGACGGGTCGCATTCCGATCCCGTGGACCGAGGATAAATCAGAAGGCTTAGGCAGGTTGTTTAACCAGACGAATTTCAAGTCTCTCCTACCACTGACACACGGACCAGAGTCGACTCAGGATATGATTGAAAAACACTACTTGTCGTTGCTTTAACCGGTCAAGAACTTCCTGACCCGGTCACCAGAAGGTAAGCGTAGTCGATGGCGGCCAGCATGTTCTTGTGGCTCGCCGTCCCTTGCCATGCAATATCAAATGCAGTTCCATGATCGACCGAAGTACGAATTATCGGTAAGCCATGCGTGATATTTACCCCAGATTCAAAAGCAGCTAGCTTCATAGGGATATGACCCTGATCGTGGTACATCGCAACTACGATGTCATATCCACCCTCATAGGCAATTCGGTAAGCAGAATCGGGTGATACGGGTCCATCAGCATCGATGCCTTCTGCACGCAATATCTCTATCGCAGGGGCAATCTCTTCAGCCTCTTCGACACCGAACAGTCCGCCGTCACCTGAATGTGGATTTACCCCGCACACGGCAATCCGTGGTTTTTCGAACCCAAGCTGTTTCGCATGATCGTTCGCAGCCCGAGTGCACTTGACGATCCGGTCGGTCTTCACGAGCTTTAGCGCATCAACGAGAGAAAGATGAGTAGTTAGGTGAATGA
>CAWVYJ010000155.1:0-1588 GCA_963934365.1 uncultured Dehalococcoidales bacterium
GCCTAATTGGAACGCTTCAGAACTTACGAGATGTTGGAAACACCGTGCTGATCGTCGAGCACGACGAATCAGTAATGCGAGCTGCGGACCACATCGTCGATATGGGTCCAGGAGCCGGGCAGTTCGGCGGTAATGTTGTGGTTGAAGGGCCTATAGAAGCCGTTCTCGAAAGCGAAGTATCCCTAACAGGTGCGTATCTGAGCGGTCGAAAATCTATTCCAGTTCCGAAAAAGCGTCGCAAAGGCAATGGCAACGAGATCACCATTATCGGCGCACGGGCGAACAATCTTAAGAACGTTTCAGTGGCGATTCCACTTGGAACGTTGACTTGCGTGACGGGTGTTTCAGGATCGGGCAAGAGCACACTCGTGAACGAGATTCTCTCGAAGAAACTGTCACAGCACTTCTACCGTTCGAAGGATCGACCCGGAGAGCACGATGAAGTGCTCGGGCTCGAGCACGTCGACAAGGTGATCAATATCGATCAGTCGGCGATTGGCCGAACTCCACGATCAAATCCGGCTACATATACGGGTGTATTCACGAACATTAGAGACATTTTCGCCTCGATGCCAGAATCGAAAGCACGCGGCTATAAGCCGGGCCGGTTCTCGTTTAATGTGAAGGGCGGACGTTGCGAGGCTTGTAGTGGTGCTGGTTATGTTCAGATCGAGATGCAGTTCCTGCCAGACGTGACGGTTCCTTGCGAAATTTGTTTGGGTGCACGGTACAACCGAGAGGCGCTTGAGATTAAGTTCAAGGGTAAGTCGATTGCTCAAGTGCTCGATATGACAGTTTCGGAGGCTGCAGTTGTTTTCGAGAACATTCCGTCGATCGCTAATAAAATGAAGACATTGACCGATGTGGGTCTTGGATACGTACATTTGGGGCAGCCTGCGACGACACTTTCGGGCGGTGAAGCACAGCGAATAAAGCTTGCTTCGGAGCTTTCTAAGAGGTCGACCGGCAAAACGGTTTACATTCTTGACGAGCCGACAACTGGTCTTTCGTTCGATGATGCAGCGAAGCTAATGATCGTACTTCACCGATTGGTGGACGCTGGAAATTCGATCATTCTTATCGAACATCATCTCGATTTGATCAAGAACGCGGATTGGATTCTCGAAATGGGTCCGCTTGCTGGCGAACGTGGTGGCAAGGTGATCGCAGAGGGCACACCTGAGTTCGTTGCATCGGTAAAGAAGTCATCTACGGGCCAGTACCTAGCCGAGATGAATGGCATAACGCCGAGCACAAAAGCAGCAGGTACGACAAAGGCTCGAAAGTTCAAGACATATGTGAACGGTAGTGCTCGTGATGAAATCTCGTTACCGGATAGGCCTGCCACGTCGGCCAACGGCGCGTCGAAGTCGCGTAGAAACACCGGCAGGTATCGAAGACGGCGGCGCGGTGCTACCGCTGGTCGATAGCCATGTTCAACTGAGAACACTCGTGAAGTGCCCTTAACGGCTCGCTCCAGTGAGCCGGGTAATTCATTTCTGTGGGGGCTGACTCACAATCGCGTTGTGTCGATAGCCCGGAGCCGCCCACATGCCAGAACTAGCTGCCGCTTTGGGCCGCGTTTACG
>CAWVYJ010000156.1:0-1579 GCA_963934365.1 uncultured Dehalococcoidales bacterium
AGCACCGGACTGTTAATCAGCGGGTCACAGGTTCGAATCCTGCCTCGGGAGCCATCTTGCAATTGAATTTGAGAGCGTGCGTCATATCCGGCGCACGTTCTCAAGTTCAATTGACACAAACGTGACACAAGCATCTTCGTTGTTACCTCGAAGGCGTGATTTCGGCTCAGCGTTCTTTGTTACCTGACGTGGCAAGAAGATCAGGGACAACCAATCTACCTGTCTGGTAAAACTGATCGCCGATAGACCTCCCACCTCCTAATTACACAGGGATGTGTGGGTGGGGGTGCTGGGTTTAGGATTCTTCTGAATTACATCCGGCGATCGTGCTAAGCCGACTGATCTCGTCTAAATCTTCCCGGTCGTCTGTACTCTGCCGTTTCGCGCGAACTCGGTCAACGAGTGTCTTAATAAAGACTCCGGTAAAAAAAATGGCGAGTAGTACTTCTGTAGCAACTAAGCCAAACACCTGATCAAGATTCCAAAGCAACGTGGCAATGAGAAGGGCTGCCAAAATGACGCTAATTCGCGTGTACAACCTGATATCCCGTTTGAATATCTCGCGAGATTTTGTCTCGCCCACACGAGATCGCACGAGAGCAACCCATCAATTTAAACCAAATGTAATTGTTCGTTCCAATGTGTATGCTTTCGTGCTCGTTACATCGTGATCGATGCTTCGTGCACTGGAAGCTCATTTAACGCATTTATGAGTAGGCATGAAGGCCTCACTTCAAACAATTGGTTTGCAAATCAGGTCTGTGTATTCCAACGAATCAGTTACATGGTAAGAACAGTTTGCTAGATGCGACTGGATCGCCATTAGATAACAATCTAGGATTTGATAGATATGTTTAAAGAAGTCTCGACCATTGTGCACGTCCTAAGCAATCACGCTTATTTGAAACACGCCCGATCGCTGATGATCGTATTGATTATCACCGGGCTCTCGTTAGCCATAGCGTGCGGATCATCAGAGTCAGACTCAGGTTCTGACTCTGACTCAGGTGGCTCAAACGCTGCGGAACCGGCAGCAGAAGTCGATGAAGCGCTCGATGATGCACGTTCCGGCCTCACCGAGGTTTCCCGAGTGATGTTCGCCGACAAAATCTTCACAGCCGGCGACTACTCGGCTGTAGGTTGGAAGCAGAACAAAAAGTACGACGACATCAGCACGGTTCCTGAGGCCACGGAGGTCTACTTCGGCTTCTACAACGCCAGAGACATTGAAGTACGGGTTTACGAATCGCACGATTTTGCAGCCACGGCCGGTTTTGACGATGCCGCCGCAGACATCGACCAGAGTTTCGCGGCCACGGCCGGTAGGTCAGGGCTTGGTTTAGCGGTTCGCAAGTTCAAAGCATTCACTGTGGTTGGAAACACCGTCCTTCTTTGTGAATTTTCCCTAGACATCTGTGTCGAGTTGGCCACAGCTGCAGGCGGCTAGGACTTTTGACTGGTTCTGGACATGCAGAGACCGTGGTGTTCGAACGGATCACCCTTGAGCGCTATGATCCCCTGCGAAGTAGAGGAGCTGACTAGAATAGTCCGGTGCTTAAGATGATGTCTTCACAGGCTG
>CAWVYJ010000157.1:0-1564 GCA_963934365.1 uncultured Dehalococcoidales bacterium
TCGGTTTTGAGAATCTTTCCTGATGGATTCCGAGGAATCATTGATAAGCGATCCACGGAGGTCGGGCATTTGTAGTGAGCGAGGCGTTCTCGACAGTGTTCAATGAGGTCAGCTTCGCTGGGGTCTGTCCCCTGAGCTGGGGTGATAATCGCTTTAACCGTTTCACCCCATTTAGCGTCTGGGACTCCGATGACAGCTACATCAGCGACATCACTGTGACTCATCAACGCGTTTTCTACTTCTGCGGGGTAAATGTTTTCAGCTCCGGAAATAATCATGTCCTTCACTCGATCATGAATGAACAGGAATCCTTCGGACATATACCCAGCGTCGCCTGTCCGAAACCAACCGAGCCCTTCAGCGTCTCTACCTTCGGGGTATGCCTCGTCGGTCGCGTCAGCGTCTTTCCAATAACTCTTTAGAGTCACCACCGATTTGATCCATATTTCGCCGACTTCGCCGTCTCCGAGATCTACAAATGTTTCCGGGTCAACTATGCGGAGTTCAATATCAGCCCATGGCTGCCCAGCAGACCGCAGCAAATGTGCCCGAGGGCCGCCCGGATCATGATGTTCGGCGCGCAAAAGGGTTCCGCCACCGGTGGTCTCGGTTAAGCCATATGCGCCTACAAAGTCGCATCCCATGAGTTCCATACTCGCTGACAAAACTTCTTCCGTAATGGGCGATGCACCGTAAATCATGCATCGCAAACTAGAAAAGTCTGTTTTCTGTGCTTCTGGCGTAATTAACAGGAACTGCAGAATTGCAGGCACTAACAACGCATTGGTGACTTGGTAAGTCTCTACAAGTCGAAGTAACTCCACCAGGTCGGCCTCACGAAGCAAAACATTGGTACCCCCATTGAAAAGTCCGACCACACCCCAACCGCTACCCGCAATGTGGAAAAGTGGCATGGCAACGAGATTTACGCTGTCAGAATCGAAATACCATTCCTCGCTGGCAACGGGGAGGAACGAAAAAAAGTTCCGGTTTGTTAATTCCACTCCTTTGGGAAGGCCCGTAGTACCCGACGTGTACAGCTGGTAACAGGTATCGGTCCACCCGACATCGATTTCGGGATCGGTCTCCTCGGATCCAGCAATCCAACTGTCGTAAGAAACGTATTGGCCACCATCGCCCACAACGACCACGGTCGTCACAGACTCGACATTCATTTGTTCAAAATGTCCCAAGAATTCTTCGCCGATCAGAAGAACTTTGGCTTCAGCATGGTTCAGCACGTACTCCATTTCTGGAACAGCCAACCTCCAGTTGACGGACATGCTGACAGCGTTAACTTTGCTGGCTCCTATGAGGTACGTGAAATATTCGGGCCCGTTCTTATCGAGATGAACCACGCGATCCTGAGGGTTCACGCCGGCTGCGAGTAGTGCATTAGCGACTCTGTTCGATTCCTTATCAAGCTGACCGTAGGTCCACTGGCGTTCCTGATAGATCAACGCAACCTTGTCCGCATTATTAGCGGCGTGCACTCGAGCTATGTCTCCGATGGAAGAAATTGACGACATGGAACCAGAACCTCATTTTTTGGGGACAACGAACT
>CAWVYJ010000158.1:0-1536 GCA_963934365.1 uncultured Dehalococcoidales bacterium
GCTGCTGAGCAGACGGTGTCGATGATCAACTGGCTAACCACGTATGGGTCAACGTTGGCGTTAGGTCGTCGGTCTTCGATGTAACCCTTGCCGGCCTTTTCAACCTGCCAAGGAATTCGAATCGAAGCGCCACGGTCGGATACGCCGAATGAGAATTCATCAAAACGCTGTGTCTCGTGGGCGCCAGTGAGTCGAAGCTCAACACCAGGGCCGTAATTTGCAATGTGAAGTTCTGGCTTGCCAGGTGCACCGAGTGATTCAGCAGCTTCTATACATTTGTCGAAAGATTCACGCATCTCATTTGTTGAGAAGTTCGTGTGGCAGCCTGCCCCGTTCCAGTCACCCGCAACAGGCTTAGGATCTAGCGTTGCAGAAATAGGGATTCCCTTAGGACCGAGGTAATCTTCAGCGATTCGATAGAGCAACCATCGAGCGAGCCACATTTCATCACCGATAAGCGGGGCGGTGATTGGGCCGATCTGGAACTCCCACTGCCCTGGCATTACTTCAGCATTAATTCCAGAAATGTGTAGCCCTGCTTCAAGACATGCTTCGAGGTGAGCATTTACAACTTCCCGACCGAAGATTTCGTCGGATCCAACACCGCAATAGTATCCGCCCTGAGGTGCAGGGAAGCCGTTGTCAGGCCAGCCGAGAGGAGCATTGCCTTCGAAGAAGGTATATTCCTGCTCAAGACCAAACCAAGTGTCGAGATCGGTGTACTGTTCAGCCGATGCTGCACATTTTGCTCGAGTGTTACTAGGGTGCGGTGTCATGTCCGTGAGCAATGTTTCACACATGACTAGCTTGTTGGCGCCACCACGAATTGGATCGTTTACGACGAGAACAGGGTTTAGGACTACGTCAGACTGATCGCCTGCTGCCTGGTTGGTCGATGATCCATCGAATCCCCAGATTCCTGGCTCTTTATCATCTGCAAGCACCTGTGCCTTTGATCGCAACTTAGCGGTCGGCTCGGTGCCATCAATCCAAATATATTCGGCTATGTAAGGCATTTATTACTTCCTCGTGCATTTTTTCTTGCTGGCACCGTGATAGTCAGATTCGTTGTTCCTGTCTATCAATCGTTCGATTACGCAGCGAGCATTTTACGTGCGAACTGCGCTGTCGGATAGACGGGTGTGCCATCGATCCAAACCATCGCAATATAAATTAGCCGAAACGTGTTTCAAAGGTGTTTCAAAATTTGACTTATTGGGCGCGTCAGCAGAAATACGGTGAAATCTTCAAGGTCCGATTCGACTCAGAGCGAGTATGCCCACATAATCGTCGGATGAATCAGGAACATTTTGATCTAATTAAAGGATCTATAGAGGATTTGACCGAATGGCACCTTGCGAACTCTCCAGACCAACTGGATTTAAGCGGTGCTGATCTGTCGGGGCGTGATCTGAGAGGACGAAATTTCTCTCGGGCACTACTAGAACGCACAGATTTGTCAGGTGCCAATCTCGATGAAGCAGTGTTTTCGGAGGCTAGTCTCCGAAGAGCGAATCTTTCTGGCGCATCGATGAA
>CAWVYJ010000159.1:0-1525 GCA_963934365.1 uncultured Dehalococcoidales bacterium
GAGGTCGACCCCAGGGAAACCTACGAATGGGGTTGGGAGCAGCTAGAGTGGGTGCGGTCAGAAATGACCAAAACAGCCGAACATATCAAGCCGGGTGCATCGATAGCTGAAGCGGTTGAACTGCTGGAAACCGATCCCACAAAAATGATCCAAGGTGAAGATGAATTTCGCCAATGGATGCAGGATTTACAGGACAAAACAATCGAAGATATGGATGGAGTACACTTCGATATTCTCGATCCAGTCCGTAAGATTGAAGCACTGATTTCTCCTCCTGGCGGTGCGCTCGCTATGTACTACACAGGGCCTTCAGAAGATTTCTCACGACCTGGTAGAACGTGGTATCCGACGGGCGGCAAAACTGAATTTCCTATCTGGCGTGAAGTTTCGATTGCGTATCATGAAGGCGTTCCAGGCCACCACTTTCAGATCGCCACAAACGTAGCGATGACAGATGATTTGTCGCGATTCCAACGACTGCTTGCTGGGACATCGGGTCACGCTGAAGGATGGGCACTATATGCCGAGAGACTTATGGGTGAACTCGGATATCTCGAAAACCCAGACTATTACATGGGTATGCTTGACGCTCAAGCACTTCGAAGCGTGCGAGTAATTGTCGATATTGGGATGCACCTTGGCTTCAAGATCCCTCGGCATTCAGAGTTCCACGCCGGTGAAGTATGGACTGGTGATCTTGCGTTGTCGTTCATGAAAGATCAAGTTCACTTCCCTGCTGATTTCGTAGCTTCAGAAGTCGACCGCTATTTGGGAATACCTGGTCAGGCGATTAGCTACAAAGTAGGGGAGCGCGTTTGGCTTGAGGCTCGTGAATCAGCAAAGAAAAAAGCTGGTACTGACTTCGATCTAAAGGATTGGCACAACCGAGCGTTGAAGCTCGGTCCTATGGGACTCGCTCAGATGAAACGAGAGCTCACGTAGTCGTAATCTCCGACGACTGTGAATCGATTAATAAGTCGTTAGTATCGAACCACAGATTGGAATGTATGGAGCGTCTTTTTGAGATTGATGGCCATATCTGATCGAGTGTCGACTCGGCGAGGAATAATTTGGAACTTCTAATAACTGATGCAGCCCGAGAGTACTTAGACAAGCGGAAACGGCCTGTCGCTCTAGACTATCTCGCTGGTCTTGGCTGAGGCGGTCACGCCTCGGTATCGGTCGATACCTACGCTAAGAAAGCCAACAAAACGGCTTACCAATTGGTGAATGAGAAGGGCGTCGAGATACTTATATCTAAGAACCTCGCCTCAAAAGCCGCTGCCGTCCTAATCGAACAAAAGAAGTTTTTATTCTTTAAATGGTTGTCCGTTAGAGCACAGGTCTACGGACATGGCACCTGAAACCACGACTAACCCTCGGCCGTGCGCCGAGCTCAAATCGTTCTTAATCATAAAAAGCCTCGACTCCAACTAAGGTATCGAGGCTTTTTGTGGCTATTAGCGGTTTTGTGACGAGCTTACGAGAACGATTCTTAGAGTCAGTCGACTACGAGTCCAAAGAT
>CAWVYJ010000160.1:0-1505 GCA_963934365.1 uncultured Dehalococcoidales bacterium
CGATCGGGCCGTGTAGTGATTTGGTCGGCATTGGGTACGCGATCATCGGTGATGTTCGATCTGGATAATGATGGCGACTTGGACATCGTAACCAACGAATTCAATTCCCGTCCCATGGTGCTGATCAGTAATCTATCCAAAAAGCACGACAAGTTGAATTATCTGAAAGTGAAACTAGTTGGTGAAAAATCGAATCGAGACGGGTTGGGTGCGGTGGTTAGAGTTCGCACTGGTTCGCAAACGTATATGAAAGTACACGATGGCCAGTCGGGATATTTGTCACAAAGTCTCTATCCTCTCTACTTCGGCCTAAACGAGGTAACAAACGTCGATGAAATCAAAGTGACTTGGCCATCCGGCAACAAACAAACGGTGCCGGGCCCAATTGATGTGAATAGAACGATTGAGGTGAAGGAGCAATAATCGCGCGGGATACTGCCCGCGTCATGCCTCAGCTAATCAGGAATGGGGCGATATCCTGCATTGACGAACTCTTTAGCCCGTGGCCGAAAAAACTCATCGAATTCCGGATCGGGACAACCGAGCGAATTCTTTGTCGAATCCAGATTACCGTTAAGATCAATCGTATCGCCGTTAAGGAAGCAACGGCGAACTATACACGTGTCTTTAATGTCTACTTCGTAGCGGGCTCCGGTTGGCCAACCACCCTTTGCGTTGTTCATCCAAAAGATCGAGTCCTCGTAGATACTTCCAGCGCCGGAATCGTCCACACCGTTTCTATTCCCCGTAAACGTACAACGCCGGACAATCACTTTCGAACCCGGAAACAGCGTAAGAGCTCCCGCACCGTGCTTAGGCTTCCATTTACCGACCTTGGCGCTTCGCTCATCCAGAGGGCCGTTTGACATGTTATCCACGAACAGGCAGTTCTCAATGACGGCAGAACTCCCCCATAACAAGTCGACTGCCGAACCGGTGACCGGGCAACGGTTGTTGCGGAAGATACAGTTTTTAAGCAGCACAGAACCTTCCATGTAATCACGGTGATCAATAGAAACCCCTCCGCCACAGGGACTGGAATAGTTATTGTACACTTCAACATTTTCAATTGTGGGATAGGAACGCCCAAATATTTTGATCCCACCACCATCGGTATGGAAGTACATGTTTTTATTTATATCTAACCGGGGCTCTGAAAGCTCAGGTTGGATCAATCCCGATTCGCTTGATCCCGTCACAAAATTGTTCGCCCCCGTAATCTTGAATCCTCGGAAAACTGTGTTTCGAGTAATTCCGTCGCCAAAATAAACCACGTGGTTCACAACCGACGGAAAGCCTTCATGCTTTTTGTTGGCAATATCGGGATTGGCAGCAGTCAGGATAACCTCTCCGACCGCCTCAAGTGTGATTCCGTCGTGCCGCTCATTTAGCCAGATCAACGCTTGGCCATGTTGGCGGGGGCGATACACGCCTGCGTGGACCTTGACATGTTTCTGGCCCGTGTCTTTAGCGACTGCATCGAGAACAGCTTGGATATCGTTGCC
>CAWVYJ010000161.1:0-1500 GCA_963934365.1 uncultured Dehalococcoidales bacterium
GCGATGCAGTAGTGATACGCATCGTCCAAAGGGTCTACTAAACGGATCAGGCTATTCGACAGGTTGTCTTGAGTGTTGGAGCTTTCGACAGATACCGGGTTGTTACTTGCAGAGTGGAGGATTCGAACTCTGTCTCACGCTTCAGTAGCAATTGCAGCAGCTGGTAAGATTCAGTTTCTGAACGCTTTCGATCATTTCTTCTTGTTGGTCTGTACAGGGCGAGACTATACTTCGTCCCCGCACGATCCAAAGAATTCTCAGGAGAACGAGCTTGCCAATTAACCGTATTTTCGCGGCGAACAACGAAGGCCGAAAAGCACATTTCTTGCAGATGCACTTTCCTTCGACAGAGCTGGTTGAACTTGCCTATAACGCAGGCATGGACGGCGTTGATCTCGACGGCGAGCAAGGGCATTTTGATCTCTCAGAAATAGACGATATATGCCGTGTTGCCAACGCTGCTGGTATGACTGTCACTGCTCGTGTGCCATCGGTTGACCCCGTTTCTATCAAGCAGTATCTAGCGCGTGGGGTTCAAGGGATTCAGGGACCAGGTGTCGAAAGCGGCGAGCAAGCCCAAACTCTGTCGGATTCTTGCTACTACACACCAGCGGGAAAGCGATCATGGGGACCGGGTCGAGGGCACTATTACGATTATTTACCAACAATGAATGACAATTTTGGCGGCAACAAGGGTTACATCGCAGATGCGAACGAGAACATGTTCGTAATCGCCCAAGTTGAGAGTCAGAAGAGTATCGACAATTTGGATGCAATCATTTCAGTGCCGGGAATTCACTGCATCACTTTTGGTCAAAACGACATGGCGTCGTCGCTTGGTGTGCCAGGCGAGCCGGGTCATGAGAAAGTCACCGCTGCTCACGCCGATCTCGAACGACGAGCACGGGCAGCTGGTAAGCACCTGCTATCCGATCGTGTGAGCTATGTAAGAGCGACCGTTGCTCTACTCGACACTATGCGGGCCCATTTGGCAGATCACAGAAACGACCCGATTGGTCAGATCGATTAGGCGCTAATGAATTGAATGGAGCGCTAAGAACTCCGTTCACGATCTATGGCGTTTTTAATGGCGGTGAATGTGCGGGTTGGCTTCGGGATCGGAGACCATATTATCGTTACTGTGATCGTGCTTTTGGCAGTCCTATGTATTTAGTTGATCAGTCAACGTTAATTCGCCATCAAAAGCGGTTTTTAATTCGGTGATTCCACATTCTCAGTTTTCTGGTACCGAAAGATCGAGACCCACGTGAACTAGAAATATTTCTTTCACGCTTGCTTTAACTGCAATGTCCGACGCACCAAGCCTGTCAGTATGACGATTTCGCCAACCCGGGAGGCGTACACCGATTCAAAGTTACCGCATATCGAAACAAACGCATCGGTTCAGCGGGCTAAGTCAGCTACCCTATCGGAGGGTTCGGTATCACCAGTGGAAACTATTGAACCCTTGGAATTGTCGAGTTGATATGCCAACGAGTC